>CAWVWF010000096.1:0-13454 GCA_963933885.1 uncultured Flavobacteriales bacterium
AATACTTTTATTGAAAGCAAGATGGTATCGTTCTAAAAAAATATTATTAGGAGCAATACCTATTATAGTAATCGCATTTCTACCTTTTTTAAATTGGACGAATGCCAGCCATTTCCTTCAGAGTATCGACCTGTATTTTCAATCGTTCGAATTTAACGGAAGTGTTTTTAATATTGTAAAATGGTTTGGATATAAAGTATTCAATTATGATGTTATAAAGACTGCAGGACCAATACTATCAATTATCGCATTTCTGTTAATTCTCCTTATATCTTGGGTATTTAGATTTAGAAATAGGTTGGCAATTTTCAAAGCATTAACATTAATGTTTTGTATTTACTTATTCTTATCACCTGTTGTACACCCATGGTATTGCATCTTACCTTTAACATTAAGCTTGTTCACCAAGATGAAGTTTGTGATTGCGTGGAGTGCTACAATCTTTTTATCTTATATAATGTATGACTCAAGTTTAGATAGTAATTTAAAAAACGCAATACTTTTCCTTGAATATGTGGTTGTGTTTATCGTTTTACTAAACGACTTAAAACAGTCTTTTTCTTTTCAGAAAATAAAATCAGGGATTCAAGTTTAGAAATTTCTTCCTGGATATTTTGATTGAAAAGACTCTACCCATTTCTTTCCTTGCATTGTAACATATACAATATCCCCTTTAATTCCACCAAAAGCAACGTTGGTTGGCTTAGCTCCATTTAATTTTATTGTTCTGATCGTTTCTCCTTGAGGGTTTAAAATCACAACTACACCAGCTCCATATCTAGCAATATATAAGTTACCCACATTATCACAACGCATTCCGTCCAATCCAAAATCAGAAAACTGTTTGAATAATCTCTTATTAGAAACCTCCCCTTTATTATTAAGATCGTAAACCCAAACTTTTTTCTGAATAGATTCATTAACATATAAGGTCTTATTATCAGGACTAACCTCAATTCCATTTGTAGTTCCCATAGAATCTTCTAATAAAACAAAAGAACCCTCTTTATCAATTCTCCAAATATTCCCTGAAGACTCAGCCCAATTTGGATCTGACGCGAATAAAATCCCGTTATCCATGATAGCAATATCATTCGGTTGGTTCAATCTTGCATCATGAGCGTAAACTTCTACTTGCTTTGTTCCATACTCAACTTTCAAAACATTATGCTTTGGATAATCAGCAATATACATGTTTCCTTGTTTGTCGAACCTAATTCCATTACCAATACTCCCTTCTGGTAATTCAATAAATAAGCTAAAACTATCATTATCAAATTTTTTTCGTGCTATAGTTCCTTCATGATTAATGTTTACTAAAAATAAATCACCATTCTTTCCAACTGCAGGCCCTTCAATTCCACCAGTAAAAACACTATCAGAAATTACAATTGATGAATCACTTAATGTAATATTCACTTTAACTTCCTCATTCTGAAGCTCTTTATAATCACAAGAAAACAATAATAAAACACTGACAAATGGTATAAACCTGATCATTTTAAAGGAATTAGAATAATTAATTATTAACAACACATATAATGTATAATCAAGTACTTAAAAAAGATATTAACGAAAATACCACTAATATTTTCTAAAAAAGAAGATCTTTTTCTTTACTCACACAATTTTTTTTCACTAACTTAGAGAAGCTTAAATATACCCTGCCAATAAAATTTAAGTCAGTTATTTATTTATTAAATCTTAATCCTATTAACTATGAAAAAAAAACTATTAGGTGCCTTTTTTGCCTTAGCGACTATCTTTAGCTCGCAGGCACAAAATGTGAAAGTACTTGGTTACTTTCCACAATACCGAGCGACTGCTGGTATACAATATGACAAACTTACCGATTTAGCTTATTCATTTATTAACCCTAATTCTAACGGGACTTTAAAAACAACTGGATATTCTGTAGATCAAGTATTTGGTTTTGACATAAATAAATTCGTTATCACAAGAGATGCTTGTGCTAATGCTGGTACTAACTTATGGCTTGCTTTAGGAGGTGCTGATGATGCGCATGCTAGAGATAATAGATTAAATTCTGTTTCTGGTAATTCGACTTACAGAAATCAATTGGCTACAGATTTAGTTGCTTTTTGTATTACTCATGGTGTTTATGGTATCGCAGTTGACTGGGAATTCCCTGATGCTGGAACAGAAGTAAATAATCACCTTCTTCTTTTAGAAGCTATCAATGCAAAAATTGATGCATCAACTAATCCAAACATGAAAGTTGCAGTTGCAGTTGGGGGAGAATATACAGGATCAGCAAATCACTTGAATAAAATTCATTCTGATTTATTTGGATCTAAAGCTCACCTAGTTGATGACTGGCATATTATGGCTTACGATTTCCCTTCTTCTTATGGTTCAAATCACTCTTCTCTTGCTAGTGCAACAGGAAGTATGGACTCATGGAAGAATCAAGGAATGGATTATTCAAAAATGCTTTTAGGAGTACCTTTCTATGCAAGAAATGCAAATAGAAATAATGAAGAAGAATATAATGATTTAGGTGCATCTAATGCTATTTGGACAGGAGATCATTCTAATGGATGGTATTACAACGGTACTACTACTTTAAAAGCTAAAATTGATTTAGCGATAAGTAAAGGTTCTTTAGGAATCTTAATCTGGGATTTAGGTCAAGATAGAGCCTCAGGTGATTATTCACTTTTGGATGAAATTCATACTTACGCAGGAACAAAATGTGTTATTTCTAAGCCTAACTTAGGTGCTGACAAAGGAGTTTGTGCTCCAAATTCTATAACATTAGATCCTGGAGTTACTGGTTCTGGTTTACAGTTCACTTGGACTAAGGACGGTGGTTCTTCTATAGGATCTAACTCAACGCTTTCTGTATCCGCTGCTGGTACTTATAAAGTATCTATTACTAATGGAAGTTGTACAAAAGAAGATGAAATTATTATTGTATCAGGTTCTTCTATCACTACTTCAGGAGATAATGGATGTGATGATGAAAACTTAACATTATCTGTTAACAGTCCTGATGGGGCTAAAACATACAAATGGTATGATCAAGCTACTTCTGGTACTTTATTATACACTGGAACTTCTTATACGGATATGTTTTCAGCATCTACAACAGTTTATGTTGAAGAAGCTTCTGCTGGTGTAAACAATTACACTTCTAGTGTTACTGAAATCCCACTTGTACCTGTTCAAAAATATCATGCATGGGCTGGAAGTCAATATACTTACAGATGTGCTCAGATGTTAGTTGTTGATACAGATTTAAAATTGAAGTCATTAAGACTAATGGCTAGTAGATTAAATGGAATTACATTCAACGTTAAAATTATTAATGCTGATAATCCACCAAACTTTACTGACGTTGCTGACTTAGGTCCATTTACAGCCCCTGCTGAACCAGGAGTTGATGCAAGTGCTGCTCTTTACTTTGATTTTAATGTTGATTATTCTCTTAATACTGGAACATACCTTATTTATGTTGTTCCTGCTGCTGGTGATGAGCGTAATTACGGTGTTATTAATGCACTTACTGAAGAGTCCTCAGAAGCTGGAGTTTATACGCTTAAAGGATCTACATTCCAAGCAAGTAAAGAAGAAAATGGTTATCCAAACTTTAATGCTGGAGATGAAGGACAAGTATGGTGGAGTGCTTATGGTCCTTTCATAAACTGGAAATTTGAAACTGGTGCTAATGCATCTTGTGGAAGAACTTCTGCTACTGCAACAGTTATTAGCTGTGGACCACCTGAAGTTACTTTTATAAGTCCAACTAATACTGGAACTTATTACACTCAGGCTCCATTAATTGATTTTGAAGCTACAATTACAGACGGTGGATCTGTTAGTAGTGTTGTATTTGAAGTATACAAAGGAACTACTTTAGTTGCTACGTTACCTAATAGCTATTCAGGTTCAAGTTATACTGCAACATGGCAAGCTATCAATCCAGGTACTGATTATGAATTCAAAATTACTGCTACAGATAACGATGGAAACATAACTATAGAAACTATGGACTTTGATGTTGATGCTGATGTATCTGCTCAAGATGTAATCATGAACGGTGATTTAGGAGTTTATCCTAACCCTGCAACTGATGAATTTAATATTTCTTTCGACCTAGTATCTACAAGTGATGTTAGTGTTGAAGTTGTAAACTCAGTTGGTTCTGTTGTTTATACTCAAGAAATGGGATCTTTAAAAGGAACTCAATTAATTAAAGTAAATGCTGACTTAGGTGTTGGTTTATACTTCGTTAATGTAAAAGTTGGTAACGAAACTGTTACTACTCCTTTAAACGTTGTAAAATAATTATTACAACATTATAATATTAGAAAGCCCTGCAAAATTTGCAGGGCTTTTTTTTATACCAAAAATATTATGGATTTCGAAAAAGAAGATGATTACACAACGTACCTATTTACATTAACGACTATTGGATTAGTTTTCTCTCAACTCTTTGCAGAGGACAAATATGATAACTATAGCTATCTAGGTTATACGGTTTCAGCTTGTGGATTTTTTTTTATCTATCAATTCTTTAAACTTTCAAGTCTGAAAAATGAATTGAAGAATTCAGATAAAAAAATGTTGAAGAAAATATCCAAAGATGGCAGCTCCACTATTAATGTAATATTAATATTTAATAATGCAGAGCTCTTCGAGAACAGTAAGAACAGAGTTATATACAATAAATTTGCACTCGCTAAGAAAAGCGTGCTATTTTCATTTTATTCTACTCTAGTACTAATTGGTTGTTATTTAATTTTTTGATTTATTCCTCTTCCTTATCGTAAGCTTCAATAATTTTTTTAACAAGCTTATGCCTTACTACATCCTTACCGTCTAAAGTCACAAAAGAAATACCTGGTATACCTTTTAAAACATTTACACTTTTTAATAACCCAGACATACTCTTTTTAGGTAAATCTACCTGAGTAGCATCTCCAGTAATAACAAATTTAGAATTCTTCCCCATCCTTGTAAGGAACATTTTAAACTGAGTTTCAGTTGCATTTTGGGCTTCATCCATAATACAAAATGCCTTATCCAAGGTTCTTCCTCTCATAAAAGCAAGCGGTGCAATTTCTATCGTCCCATTTTCCAAATACTCTGCTAATTTCTCAGGAGAAATCATATCTCTAAGTGCATCGTATAATGGCATCATATAAGGATCTAATTTATCCTTTAAATCACCTGGAAGGAAACCAAGTTTCTCTCCCGCTTCTACTGCAGGTCTCGTAAGTACAATTCTTTTAACAGATTTACTCTTTAATGCCTTTACAGCCAATGCTACAGCAGTATATGTTTTTCCAGTTCCAGCGGGTCCGATGGCAAATAGCAAATCATTAACAGCCATAAACTTAACCATCTTCCTCTGGTTGGCAGTTTGAGCTTTTATCACATTCCCCCCTACTCCATGAACTAATATTTCACTTCCTTTTGCGTCCTTAACTACCTCTTCAGCGTTATCATCTTCCATCAAACGCTCTATCTGGTTTTCTGTTAGTTCACCAAATCTTAATATATGGGTAATACAAAGTTCTAACTTGTTTTCAAAACGATTTACATCTTCTTCACTTCCGTTCACTTTAATAACATCACCGCGAACAACAATCTTAAGATCTGAGAAAAAGCTACTTATTTGCTTTATCTTTTTATTGTCGATCCCAAATAATAACATCGGATCAACTTCTTGAATTTGAATTTTCTTTTCCAATCGACTAATTTTTACATCTCAAATATACCTAAAACCTACGCAGTTTCGGTATATTAGCGGCAATGAAACAAAGTGTTATACTTTTATTTTTTTTAGCGACCTTTTTCAGCAGTAATGCAGGAACTCCAAAGATAGATTACGAGATGTTCTCTATTGGTGGGAATTTCGTTTATTCTATTGAAGACGGGTACGCTGGTTTGAATGGAAAACTTACATTACCTCTATCTTCTAAGTATGTTAGTATAGTTTTTCAGGGAACACTGTTTCCTTCTCAAATGCAATTAGGTGATGAAACAATTAATGAATTTAGATCTAAAGTTAACTTCCAGTTAACACCTATTCATATAGGTAAATTCAGTACATATTTTCAAGCTGGATTTGATAACGGAATGTGGAAAAGAAATTATAAAATTGAGAATTCTGAGCTAGATGTAAACTGGAAGATTGACGAAAGTATCATGTTTGGAGCTGGATTCAATTATAACGTAAAGGGAGTTCGTTTTTATGCAGACTGGATGTATATGCCAGACATTTATAGTAATCACGTCGGAATAGGAATGCATATTTTATTCTTTGAAAAGTCATTATATAGAAGATTCTATATGCAACGTCGTAAAAAGAGCAGCATATTCAATATCAAGTATAGACGTAAAAAGAAAGGAAATAGCATTAAATTATAATCGATGTTAAGCGTTTTTCTTCAAATACTTCCTCTGTTTCTAATTATCGGATTGGGATGGATAATTGCAAAACTCGGTCTAGCTAATAAATCTTGGTTAAAACCAATTGGTGACTTTTCATTTTACATTGGTTTCCCTGCTTTAGTATTTCATAATTTAATTGAGATACAAATACCTTTGGAGCTCATCAAAGATGCTTTCTTTCACAACACGGTATTAATATTCTCTTTAGTAATTCTACTATATCTCGTTTCTTTATTTTTCAAAATATCCAATAGAAACAAAGCAACATTACTGTTTTGTTTTATGTTCGGAAACATAGCTTTTATGGGAATTCCAATTCTCACATCACTTGATCCTAATTTAAAACAAGAAGCAAGTTTAAACGCAGCTATTCATCTCTTTTGGGTTTTCTCTTTAGGAATTTTCACAATCGAATGGCTAACCTCAAAAAAGAGTGATACTAAAACATTGGTTTTAAACCTTTTTAAAAACCCACTATTACTAGCAGTTCTATTCGGATTATCAGTTAACATCTTGGCAATTGATATCCCTGAGCCTATTACAACTCCTATTAAAATGTTAGGAAATGTAGTTGCTCCTTTAGTAATGTTGATGATAGGAATCTTCATGTACATTAATCCAATTAAAAATTGGAAAGAATTGAAAAACCCAATCATTTACAGTTCTATCAAGCTTTTGATATTTCCAATAATTGCAATTTTAACTTTGAAAAGCATCAACCTCAGCGACTCATTTTTCTCATCTGTTATAGATATTGCAATGCCATGTGCTATCACTCCGTTTGCGCTTGCAGATACTTATGGTTTAAATAAGAAATTCATTGCGAATAGTATTATAATTTCTACCTCTTTAAGTATACTAACTCTTACCATAGTTATTGGATTAATTAGTTAAATTTGCGATATGGATCATGAATTCTACATGAAACGATGTTTAGATTTAGCTCAACTTGGACTTGGAAACGTTGCGCCAAACCCGATGGTTGGATGTGTGATCGTTTTTGAAGGTAAAATAATTGGAGAAGGCTATCATAGAAAATTCGGAGAACATCATGCTGAAGTAAATGCTATCCAATCTGTTAAAGACAAAAGTTTACTAAACAAGTCTACACTCTATGTAAATTTAGAACCTTGTGTACACTTTGGTAAAACGCCTCCTTGTGCCGACTTAATAACTGAACATAACATACCACATGTTATTATCGGAGCTATTGATGATCATGATGTTGTTGCAGGAAAAGGCTTCGAGCGTTTGAAAAAACAAGGCGTTTTAGTTGAAGTTGATATTTTAAAAAAAGAATGTAGAGCCTTGAATAAAAGGTTTTATAAAGCACACAATGAAAAAAGACCTTATATCTTTTTGAAATGGGCTGAAACAGAAGATGGATTTATTAGCAAGATAAAAAAGGCTAATGAACCTATAACAGACAATTGGATTACTGGTGACGCATCAAAATTACTAGTTCATCAAATGAGAGCTTCTGAGCAAGCAATTTTAATTGGTAAAAACACGGCTATTGCAGACAACCCTTCTTTGACGACAAGATTGGTTGTAGGTAATTCACCTTTGCGTATAGTATTGTGTAATTCAATAGAAGGATTAGAAAATAAAAATATATTATCTGATGATTATCCTACTTTAATCTTTAATACGGAGATCACTACGATCCAAAAGAATAAGGAATTCATAAAATTTGATGGATCCCTTGAAGCACTTTTAAAAATAATTGCTTCAAAGGATATTCAGTCTGTAATAATTGAAGGTGGAAGTAATGTCTTAAATCAATTTATAGAAAATGATTTATGGGACGAGGCTTTTCAGTTAATTGGAAATAAGAAATTCGAATCTGGAATATTAGCACCGAAATTAACGGAATACAAAACTAAGAAAACATTTAAGTCAGGAAAGGATGTTGTAAACCACTATTTCAGATGTATTTAGAGTTTTTCCTTTCCATATGTGGCTCTGCCTTATTGCTTAATATTTTTAAGTATTTTCATAAGTTTAAAGTAGTTACTTTAAATGCAATTGTTGTAAACTATGTTATAGCTGCAGGATTATCTTTTATAGTTCAGGGAGAAGCTATTTCATTTACAAAAGCAGCTTCAGAACCATGGTTTGAAATAGCTATTGCTCTAGGTGTTATATTTATCTTGCTCTTTAACTTAATGGCTTATTGTAGTGATAAACTAGGAGTTGCATCGACCTCTATTGCGAATAAAATAACTTTTGTTTTCCCTACATTTCTTTGGATCTTATTCTATAGTGAATCTATTACAGCCATTAAAGTACTAGGACTTTTGGTTGCTTTATTTGCAATATTCTTAACTGGTGAAAAATCTAAAACAACTTCATTTAAAGGAAATTTACTTCTACTTGCTAGTTTGTTTATAGGTGGTGGATTATTAGATACTCTTTTAAGTTATGCCCAACATGAATTGGTTCCAAAAGAACAGACATCAATATTTTTTGGCTACTTATTCCTATTTGCATTTTTTGTAGGTTTTATATTAATGCTTTTTCAAAAAACAAAAGGTCAACCTTGGCCGTCAAAAAAAGATATTCTTTGGGGGGTTATTTTAGGAGTTCCAAATTACTTTGCAATGCATTCATTCTTAAGAAGCTTAGAACATATTCCTACATCAACAGCATTTCCAGTTGCCAACATGGGTGTTATTTTAGGATCTACTTTGTTAAGCATGATTCTTTTCAAAGAAAGATTAAGTAAACGAAAATCTATCGCACTCCTTTGTGCTATTACAGCCATATTATTGATTTCATTTCACGAACAGATCGGGAATTTTATATATGGCTGATTACAACACTATATCTGCTATATCTGAAGGTTGGTACAAAGACAAAGGTAGTAAGTTCACTGCTTTTGCTCACCCTATTAAAACTGAAGAAGAAGCCAAATTAGTCTTAGATAAATATAAAACGGAACATCCAACAGCTAAGCATCATTGCTATGCTTACAGACTAGGTTCAAAGGGAGAAAAGTTCAGAGCTTATGATGATGGTGAACCTGGAGGAACTGCAGGAAAACCGATCCTTAATCAACTATTATCTAATGAACTTACAAATACTATCGTTGTCGTTGTTCGATATTCTGGAGGAACAAAGCTGGGTGTGTCGGGTTTAATAAATGCTTACAAACAAGCAACTTTAGATGCTGTTAAAGAGTCTAAGATAATAGAAAAATACATTTGTAATTATTTTGAAGTAAATTTCAGCTATGAGCAAATGCCTTCTGTAATGAAATGGACAAAACAACATCCTATTTCAGTTTTAAGTCAAGATTTTAATTTAAATTGCAAATTAGAAATTGAGATAAAGGCAGAAGAAACTGATAAGGCCATTAAAGCTTGCCCTCGATTGATTGAACCTAAATTATTATATACAATTTGAACAAATTACTAATCTTCTTTTTATGGCTTTTTCAATTCGCTGGTTTTAGCCAAAAGGATTTAAAACTACTTACTGAAAAGAGAAGTAAATCGTCAGTTCACCAATTATTCAATAAAACATACAACGATTTACCTGTATTTAATCTTCAAGTTAAGATCAATGGATATCGTCATAAAACAGTAATTCAGGAATCTATCATTCCCCTCACTTCTCCTGAACATACAATTGGAAATCAATATACGATCCTTGAAACTACACATGGTTACCTTTATAAAGATGGTGAATACAAATCCGTTAAAGGCGAAACTACACTAACAAATGAAGGACAAAGCTATACGAGCTATACTTTTCAAAACCAAGTAATTCATCAAATAGAAAACAATTTATTCTTTAAAGACACTATCGTAAAAGGGAATGTATTTCTACCAGACCCTATATCTTCTAGTAATACAATATATGGTTCTCCTTTAGCAGATAACAATGATGCTAATTCAATGGAATTAAAAATGGAATTATTTGAAAGGGATATCAATATCTCTTGGGACAACGATTCCTTTAGACTCGAAAACAAGCATTTGAAAATTGTAAATCACAGCAGCCCTGATATACCTGCGACAGTAAAAAAAATAGATGATTTTAAATTCAACAGAAGTAAGATTGGTTTTGAAGAAATTAATGTCATTTATCACATCACCAAATTCGCTGAATACATTAAAGATTCGTTAGGCTATAGTCAAATTGTAAATTATCAGATACCTGTAGATGTATACGCCCTCTCTAATGCAGACCAGTCTGAATTTATTGGTACAACTTCTCCACCTCGTTTAAACTTCGGACAAGGAGCTGTAGATGATGCTGAAGATACAGATATAATTATCCATGAGTATTCTCATGCAATTTCACAATCAACAGCTCCTAACACAATATTTGGAAATGAAAGAAGAGCTATCGAAGAAGGAATAGGAGATTACTTCGCAGCTGTATATTCTAAAAGGCTGGGCATGGACGATTATAAAAAGATATTTAATTGGGACGGTCATAATGAGTTTTGGGCTGGAAGAACAATCGATAATTATGACATGTACCCTAATGACCTTCAAGGAAGTAAATATGAAGATGGAGATTTATTCGCGTCAGTATTAATGGAGATTAGAAATTCAATACAAGACTCTATCGCTGATCAGATAATTCTAGAATCTATGTTTTCTTGGTTTTCTAATATGACCTTTGAAGACGCAGGTCAATTGCTGATAGAATCAGACACATCTTTGTTTCAAGGAGTACATACCCCTGAAATCAATTTAGTACTCTGCGATAGAGGCTTAAGCTATATTAACTGTGGCAATGGTCTTACTAAGAACAACTACAATCAACTGTCAATTACAATACGAGATAAAACGTTACATATTAACCGTAATGAACAAGAATCTTATATTGTGAAAATTTATAATGCAAATGGTAAGCTTGTTATTATCGAAAACAACAATAACATATCATTACATAGCTTATCCAAAGGTGTTTATTTCATAAAACAAAACACCAGTCAAAAAGTATATACCCAGAAGTTTTTAGTAATCCAATAACTAAGCTCTACCTAATTTCTTAAGCATCTTTGCGTGATTCCAAACTGCAGCTGTAAAAGAAGGCTGCTCATGATAAGGAACACCAAACTCTTTAGCAGTAGCTCTAACGATCTCAGAAATCCCTTTATAATGTACGTGACAGATATTAGGGAAAAGGTGATGTTCAACCTGGAAGTTTAATCCTCCAGCATACCAGTTTAAAAGAAAGTTTTTGTTACCAAAGTTAGCTGTAGTATGCATTTGATGAACTGCCCATGTATTCTCGATAGTCATGTCATCATTAGGCATAGGAAACTTTGAAGTTTCCATTACATGCGCTGGTTGAAAGATCATTCCTAACATTAAACCAGCAATAAAATGCATAGATAAAAAACCAATTAATATTTGAACCCATGTAAAGCCCTCTATGAATATAATCGGTAACGCTAGAGCGTATCCTAAATAAACAATTTTCCACACTACAAGCTTAAGAAACTCTTTTACATATCCGGTTTTCACAAACCCCATATCGTTGTAACGTTTTAAACCATTAAAATCCTTTGTAGTTGTCCATTCGATAGTCATTAAACCATAAAAGAACCAAGCATAAAAATGTTGAAAACGATGAATACCCTTTAATGGTTCATTTGGAGAAAACCTTAAGAATCCTACAGGATGAATATCTTCATCATATCCAGTAACGTTAGTATATGTATGATGTAAAATATTGTGTTGAATTTTCCAGTTGTGTGCGCTTCCACCAACCAAATTAATTAAAGCACCTAATGCTGAATTAACAGTTGCGTTTGTTGAGTATGCACCGTGGTTAGCATCGTGTTGAATACTTAATCCCATTCCGGCCATAAATAATCCCATCACCGCCCAAATACTATAGAACATCCAAGTTGGCATTTCAGCGTCTGCGTATAAAAACAACATGCTAAATGGCACGAAATAACCTGCCATTTGAAGAACTGTTTTTAAATACATTCTCCAATTCCCTTTATTGGATTTAGTTTCTCCAAAATATTCGTTAACTCTTTTTTTCAAAACGTTAAAAAACACTTGCTCCTCCTTCGGTACGTACTTGATAGCTTTAAACCCCACTGTTCTTAATTTTACTGCAAGTTACAACCATTAATCTTCAATTACGATTCAATAATAAAAAATTTATTCACAGTTCTTGGTTATCGTTTATTGATATGACAAAAATCAGATATGGCAGGTAATAAACAAGCTAATAACACTACAAACATTGACACTTTAAATAAATAGTAACAAATCCTAAAAAGCCTAATCTACCTACTTTTGATCGCTTCTTTTTGTTAACTAATTTATCAATTCATAAGAACATGAATGTAACAATCTTGCCTTACGCTTTTTAAAGCTTTAAATTTAAATAGGGATTACAAATTATCCGAAGTGGGATTCGGACAATAAATTGGGACAATTATGAGGACAGCTTTTAAAGTGATTACTCGCAGCACTATTATGTTTCTTTTATTCTTTTCTTTTCAAAGCAAAGCAGTACATGTTTGGGGAGGAGAATTAGAATCAGTCTGTGACGGAAATGGAAACTACACTATTCGATTAAGTATTTATGCCGATTGTGGTAGAATTGCAGGAATGCCTAATTCAGAAACAATCAATATATATGAAAAGAACGGGACACTAAAACAGACCTTAACATTAAATAATGTTATAAAAGATACTTTACCAACTATAGCTAATGCTTGTGCAACATCAATTGCTGGTACTTGTATTGGTAGAGTTGTATCAGAAGGAACTGTAAACCTTCCAATGAATGCTGACGGATATGTATTGTCTTACAGCAGTTGTTGTAGAAACAGTAACATCAATAACATTGCAGATCCTGGAAATGCAGGACAAGTATATGTAATAGAAATACCTGGAACAAATCAGGTTGCAACTTGTAATAGCACTCCGGTTTTCACAGCATTACCACCATCAGAAATCTGTACTGGAATGCCCGTAGAAATTGATTTTGCCGCAACAGATGGCGATGGGGATGTTTTAAAATACAAAATTGTTAATCCATAT
>CAWVWF010000097.1:0-13393 GCA_963933885.1 uncultured Flavobacteriales bacterium
ATTAATATATTTTTCAAATTATTTTTCTGTACTGAAGCTACCAATACTAACCTCTCTAGCTTTACCTAATAACTGAACATCTTCTCCAATCATTGAGTTAGCAATAACTTCGTTTTCTATAATTGTGTTTTCGTAAACAATAGAGTTCTTCAAAATAGAATTACTCACTTTACAACCTGCACTTAAAGTAACGTGTGGACCAACAACAGAGTTCTCGATAACAACACCTTCACCTATCATACAAGGTTCGATAATTACAGAATTGTTTGATACTAATGAGCTGTCAACAATTCCTTCATCCTTAACGAACTCTAAAACTCTTTGGTTGGTATATACTGTCGCTTTATAATTACCACAGTCTAACCATTCTTTAACTTGTCCTGGAACAAATTTAACTCCTTTTTGTTTTAAAGCTTCTAATGCATCAGTAAGTTGATATTCTCCACGATCCATTATTTTATTGTCAATTAAATGCTTTAATTCAGCTTTTAATTGCTTTCCATCTTTTACATAGTAAATTCCAATAATAGCTAAGTCACTAACAAAGTCAGTTGGCTTTTCTACAAAATCAGTGATAACATTGTTCTCATCTAATTTGATAACTCCGAAAGCACTTGGATCTTCAATTTGTTGAACCCAAATAATTCCATCTGCTTCACCATCTAATTTGAAATCTGCTCTAAACAATGTATCTGCGAATGCAATAATGGTTTTACCATCTAATGCTTCTTCAGCACACATAATTGCGTGAGCAGTTCCTAAAGCTTCATGCTGGTAACATATAGTTCCTTTAGCACCAAGAGATTCAGCAACACTAACTAACATTTTTTCAACTTCTTCACCGAAAGTTGGTCCTATAATGAATGCAATCTCTTCGATTTTGTCTTCACAAACTGCAGCAATATCTTCAACCAATCTTCTTACTATTGGTTTCCCAGCTACGGGAATCAATGGTTTTGGAACTTTTAAAGTATGAGGTCTCATCCTTTTTCCCATTCCTGCCATTGGTACAATAATCTTCATCTTGTAGTCTTTTTATTTTTATTTAACACCTGTACTTCCAAAACCTCCAGCTCCTCTTTCGGTATCATCAAGCACGTTAACTTCGTCCCATTTTCCTTGTTCATGTCTCGCAATTACAAGTTGGGCAACTCTTTCACCATCTTCAACGACGAAATCATCGTTTGACAAATTTACCAATATTACTCCAATTTCCCCTCTATAATCAGCATCAATTGTTCCTGGACTGTTTAAAACAGTGATTCCTTTTTTATATGCGAGTCCACTTCGAGGACGAACTTGAGCTTCAACTCCTTTCTTTAAAGCGATAAATAAACCTGTTTTTATTAATGCTCTTTCGAGAGGTTTAAGGGTGATTGGCTCGTTGATATTTGCTCTAATGTCCATTCCTGCAGATTGTTCCGTTTCGTATTGAGGAAGATCATGCTTGGACTTATTGATTACTTTTATTTGAGTCATACTATTTAGCAATTTGTTTACTTGGTCGCTCAAAATAGTAAGCAACACCAAGATACATAGCTAAAATTAAAGTATTAAAAGTATATTTTTCGAAGTCAGGTAATGGACTTATTAAGAATTTAGATGTTAAAAAGAGTAGTATTGCAAATATCATATATCCCAAGATGCGTTTTAAATCATAAGGAATTGGGTAGTGTCTTTGACCTAAGGCATACGATGTAATTACCATTATGAAGTAGCAGGATAAAGTTGCCCATGCTGCACCTTCGTATCCCATTTCAGGAATTAATATTAAGTTCAATACTATTGTGATAATTGCTCCACCTATAGAAATTAATGCACCATAGCTGGTTTTGTGCGAAAGTTTATACCAAATCGATAAGTTGTAATATATACCTAGAAATACATTTGCAGCGAGTAGAATTGGAACTATCACTAAACCTTCCCACAATACTTCATTATAAATGAAGTATTTAAAGATGTCTAAATAAGCAACTACAAACAAGAATATAGAACAAACAACGATAACGAAATACGTCATTATATTAGCATACAGTTGTTTAGAATCTTTGTCTTTTTCTTTGGAAAAAAAGAAAGGTTCAGCAGCATATCTATATGCTTGAATAAAAAGGGTAATAAGAATTGATAATTTGTAATTTGCACCATAAATACCAATCTGTTTCATAGTTTCTTCATATCCTAAACCTTCTATTAGTAATCGCTTTAATAATATTCTATCCAAGGTTTCATTTATGATACCTGCCATTCCGACGAATAGTAGAGGGATGGAATACTTTAGAATTGGCTTCAGGTAAGTTTTCTCAAACTTACCTTTTCGAATAAGTAATATTTCGGGAGTAAGTAGTGCTAATTTAAAAATGCTTGCAACTAAATTTGCTATAAAAACATAACCGACACCAATTTCGGGATTGTAAAAAATATCTATGATATAGTTTGTATTTCCACTATCATAATTTTGTTTGCAATACAAAATAAAAAACAGGTTTAAAAAGATATTAATACCTACGTTTCCGAGGTTTACAATGGCGAATTTTAAAGCTTTATTCTCCTTTCTTAAATATGCTTGAGGTATTGAAGTTAAAGCATCAAAACCTACTATGATTGCAAACCAGGCAACATATTCACTGTGATCTGGATACATTAGCCACTCAGCAACTTCTTGAGAAAAAAAGAAGGATAAGCCTATAAATATAGTACTTGTGACAATTAATGAAGAAATTATTGTTGTATAAACATTCTTTGAATCGAATTCATTTTTAGTTGTAAATCTGAAATAGGAAGTTTCTAAACCGTAAGTTAATAATATTACCAAAAACGCAACATATGCGTACATTTCAGTAATGACACCAAATTGAGATGCTATAAATACTCCAGTCCATAATGGAGTAAGGAGGTAGTTTAAAAAACGCCCAACAATACTACTCAATCCATAGATTGCAGTTTGACTAACTAGTTTTTTGATTGGGTTACCCACTCGTTTATTTTGTTGGTATTAAAAGTTTGGTTTTCTTTTTTCTAGAAATGCAGTAGTACCTTCTTTGAAATCTGGAGTACCGAATAATTTCCCGAATTCTTCAATTTCAGTAGCATATCCTTCCTTGTTAATTCCAGCATTAACGGATTTTATAGCTGAAGAAATTGCTGTACTTGAATTCCCTATAACTCTCAAAGCGAGTGTAAGTGCATTTTTTAATAATTCTCCAGCAGGAACAACATAGTTAGCAAGACCTAAACCATTAGCTTCTTGTGCTGTTATCATTTGTGCTGTAGTAATTAGTTCAATAGCTTTACCTTTTCCAATTAGTTGTGTTAGTCTTTGAGTTCCTCCGTATCCTGGTATTAAACCTAATGACACTTCGGGTAAACTTAGTTTTGCAGTATCTGCTATAACTCTCATATGACATGCAAGTGCGAGTTCTAACCCTCCACCTAAGGCAAATCCATTAACCGCTGCGATTACTGGTTTACTCATGTTTTCGATATAATTGAAAAGCTTTTCTTGACCTAATCTTGCTAGTTCAGCACCTTCTGAATTAGAAAATTCTGCAAATTCCTTAATGTCGGCTCCGGCAACGAAAGATTTATCACCTGCTCCTGTAATTACAACAACTCTTGTTTCTACTTCATCATTTAATTCAATTAACGCAGTATTCAATTCATGAATAGTCAGTTTATTTAATGCGTTTAATTGAGATGGACGATTGATAGTGATAACAGCAATTTTATTTTGCTTGTTGATAATAATGTTTTCGAAGCTCATATAGCAATAGGTTTGAGTGAAAATAAAAAAAAAGTCCCGTAATCGGGACTTTTTTCAATTATTTAATATGTTCTTAAAACGACATTAAAGCTTTAAATTCAGCCATTCTTCCATCTAAATCAGATTGAGTAACAGCTTCAATTTTATCAGTTCCAAATTCTTGAACAGTAAATGATGCTAGTGCAGAACCATATACAACTGCTTTTTTCATGTTAGCAAAAGAGATGTCATCCGTTTTAGTAATATACCCCATGAATCCTCCAGCAAATGTATCACCTGCTCCAGTTGGATCCTTTACACTTGATAACGGCATTGCTGGTGCATAAAACATTTCTTTACCATGAAATAATAATGCTCCATGTTCTCCTTTTTTAATGATAAGGAATTTAGGACCCATTTCTTGGATTTTTTCCGCTGCAGTCAATAAAGAATATTCACCTGATAACTGACGAGCTTCTTCGTCATTGATCATTAGTAAATCTACCATACCAACAGTTTTCTTTAAATCATCCATCGCGATGTCCATCCAGAAATTCATTGTATCCATAGCGATTAACTTTGGACGCTTATCTAAACTAGTAATTACCTTTTGTTGTAATACTGGTGCTAAGTTTCCTAACATTAAGTAAGAACAATCTTGGTAAGAAGAAGGAACGATTGGATCAAAGTTTTCCAATACGTTTAATTCTGTTACTAAAGTATCTCTACTGTTCATGTCATTGTGATATTTCCCGCTCCAAAAGAACGTTTTTTCACCTTTTTTCACCTGTAAACCTTCTAAATCGAATCCATTTGACTTTAATTTAGAAATATTTTCTTCTGGAAAATCATCACCAACTACAGCAACTAATTTAGGATTTACCCCAAGTTTTGTAGCGGAATATCCAACGTAAGTCGCTGATCCTCCAACGATTTTATCTGTTTTCCCAAATGGAGTTTCTATTGCGTCAAAAGCAACTGTTCCTATGATAACTAAGCTCATTTATTTTTTTTTTAAAAATATTCACCAAATATATTGTTTAATTTCAAACTTCTTGTTAGATTTGCACTCCCAATTTTGGGGAACGGAATTAAATTCCTCCTTAGCTCAGTTGGTTAGAGCATCTGACTGTTAATCAGAGGGTCCCTGGTTCGAGTCCAGGAGGGGGAGCTTAACAACCCTAAAGCCTTTCAGGAAACTGAAAGGCTTTTTTTGTGCCCAATTGTTAGATTATGTTAATGGGACAGAATCCACAAAAGTAGTAAAGATGATGAACAAAAAAATAATTACAGTAATAATATCTTCAGTAGTAATTTTAGTGACATCTTGTAGTCCTCCAGCTGAGTTTCGTAACACCGATTTTGGTTTCTCCACAAAAGATGTTGATGGTAAATATGTAGTAGAATATAGAGGAGATTTGTATTCCGGAAAGGTGATAGAGGAGTCCCTAGACGGAGCCATGAATATGGGGTCTTACTCAGAAGGAATTTACCTTAATGGTTTTCGTAATGGTGGATTTATTGGAGGTAGATATGACTATTCTGGTAAAAAATGTAAAACTGAGGAAGTAAATTATTTAAACGGAGTAAAACATGGAGTTCAAATCAAATATGATCTTTCAGGAAACATCCTAAGTAAGGGAGAGCTCAGGAATGGGATAAAAGAGGGGCTTTGGTTTAGTGAATTTAGAAAAGATGATAAAGGAATAGTAAGTAAGGGAGAATATAAGAATGGAATACAGGAAGGACTTTGGTTTAGTGAAGATGATAATAAAGTAATACTTAGTAAGGGAGAGTATAAGAATGGAATAAAAGAGGGCTTTTGGTTTGAGAAAGGCAAAAGAGGAGAATATAAGAACGGGCAAAGAGAAGGGGTTTGGTTTCAATTAAAGGAGGATGGAGAAGTACTCTGTAAGTATGGTTCTTATAACAATGGAATAAAAAATGGTGTGTTTAGAGCGTATAAATTTCAAAATAATCAATATGTATTTAGTTCTTATGAAGAGTACAAACAGGGCAAGATACATGGGTTGAATTTATTACTAAACTGGGGTTCTAACCGTAATGAGCAAGAACTGTTTGTGTATTCTTTGAAATATAGTTATGAATATAATGATATTGTAGAATCTAACGCGTACGTAAAGGATAAATGGAGTATTTGGGTTGATTTTGTTGCGGAAGAAGGATTCAATATCACACATAAAGTAATGCGTGATAATAAACTTTATCTAGTCACATATACGACTAAAGACTTTGAAGATAGTGATAGAGCATACTCTCGTGTTTTAGGGGAGAAAATAGAGAAGAGACTTTGTCGAAAGTGTACAAACCTAAAAGTTCAGGTGATTGACTATTTTAGTGATTGGGTGAACGAGCGTCTTGATAAACGTTTACGTATTTTACATAGTGATATTGAGAGTACTTTAAAATCTATAGGAATGACTACTGCTGGTCAAAAAATTACAACAAGCTGTAGTAATAATTCTACAATTACTATGGATACTTCATTGGAGGAGGATGCAGAAGCTTATTTGGATTATTTGGGGAATCGTTCTGAACTTAACAATAGTGAATCTGTGTCAAATGAAGTTGATTTTAGAAAATGTGATAGCGAATTAACAGCAACATGGCAAGGATTGGATACAATGATAAAAATTAAATATCAAACTGATTTTGCGAGGCAGAAATTTGATTCGGTTGCACAGAAAATTCGTGAAGAGAGGAATTCTCAGGAATAGGCTTAAGTTTTATTATAGTACTTCAGATCTTGTAGAGATGTAATAATAAAGAGAAGCGATTTACGATTCCTACAACTAATATTTTTTTTAAACGCTTAATAGGTGGTTTCGGATTGGGGTGAATGGGAGTATAGATGTCGGTTGTACCGTTGGACATCTTTTTACCTTTACTAGGGATTGGTAGTTTATAAATGTATTCTTCATCTTTTTAGGTAACGGTGTTGTAAGTTATTTTAAGGACTTAGGCTTCTATTTATACATTTGTTTTAGCATCCAGCCTTGCTTATTATTACCTTTCCAATATGATGTTAGATACAAACTGGAATTTTCTTAATTCATATACTAAACTTCCTTCTGATTTTTATGCAGAGGTGAAACCTTCACCAATTTCTCAACCTGAATTATTGATTTATAATGAATCACTAGCGAATGAGTTAGGTTTAAATGGATTGAATAATGAGAAGGAATATTTAACTTCAGTATTATCTGGGAATTATTCTCCAGAAGGAACAACTCCAATTGCACAAGCATACGGTGGTCATCAATTTGGTCATTTTAATGTACTTGGAGATGGTAGGGCTATTTTACTAGGCGAAATCATTACGCCAATGGAAGAGCGTATGGATATCCAATTAAAGGGAAGTGGTAGAACACCTTATTCAAGAAACGGAGATGGTAGAGCTACTTTATACTCCATGTTGAGGGAGTATTTAATTAGTGAAGCAATGGCTAGTTTGGGAGTTCGTACAACAAGAAGTTTGGCGGTTGTAAAGAGTGAAGATCTAGTATATAGACAAACAGCTCAAGTGACAGGAGTTTTAACTCGTGTTGCCGAAAGTCATATAAGAGTTGGTACTTTTGAATTGGCAGCGAGAATGGGGAAACCTGAGGTGATTAAAGAATTAGTAGACTATACTATAAATAGACATTATCCCGAAGCTTTGGAAACTGCTAATCCAGTATTAAGTTTTTTGAAAGAAGTAATACAGTCACAAATCAGACTTGTAAATAGTTGGATGAAGGTTGGATTTATTCATGGAGTTATGAATACTGATAACATGAGTATTGCTGGAGAAACAATTGATTACGGTCCTTGCGCATTTATGAATCATTTTGATTCTAAGACAGTTTTTAGTTCTATTGATGAACAAGGGAGGTATTCTTATGAAAATCAATCTAGAATAGCTAAATGGAACTTAATGAGGTTTGCGGAGACCTTCCTTCATCTTATTGATCCGGATGAGAAAAAGTCTGTTGAATTAGCACAAGCTGAATTTGATAAGTTTGAAGATGATTTTAATCGAATTTGGAAAATTAACCATTTAGCAAAGCTTGGAATTATAAAAGAAGAAGATGATGATGAAGCTTTATTAAATGAGCTTTTCGCTTGGATGGAAAAAGCTAAGCCAGATTATACGAATACTTTCCGTGGTTTAGTTGATACTCATTTACATAGTGATCCAATTTACAATGATTCAGAATTTATTGAATGGAAAGCTAAATGGTTAAAGAGAGTTAGTTCAGTAGATATGTATGAGAACTTATTAGAAGATTATAACCCTTCTGTCATTCCAAGAAATCACCTTGTTGAAGAAGCTTTAGTACAAGCTGGTAATTTCGGGAATATGGAACCGTTTAATGAATTACTCAAAATGCTTCAGAATCCTTTTGATAAATACAATTCAGATAAGTATCAACTTTCATCCGATTCAGACGCTGGGTATAAAACATTTTGTGGAACTTAAAAAAGCAGGCACAAAAAAAGCCCGATCCTTTCGAATCGAGCTTTTTTGAAACTGTATTTTATTAGTTTATTTTCCTGGAACTGGTCTCTCTTGAGAATCAGTAACAGTACTAACATCCATGTCTATTATTTGATCTTCTTTCCAGAATCCATTATAACTAGCACTTGACGACCATTGAAAAACACCATGTCCTTCTCTTTTGTCAGTTTTCCATTCACCGGTATATCTGTTTTTATTTGCCCAAACATAAGTTCCGTTCCCTTCTCTTTTGTTTACATGGTAATCACCACTGTATCGATCTCCATTAGCAAATTCATATGCACCTTTACCATGCATTTTCCCGTCTTTCCATTGTCCAGCATATTTGTCTCCATTTGAGTACGCGTATGTTCCTTTACCGTTGTAACAATTTCCTTTAACACATTGAGCATAAGTTGAAAAACTTAAGGCTCCGAATAAGAAAAAAGTTAAATAGATTATTTTTTTCATTTGATTTAGTTTTAATGGTACAACCGCCAAAAGACAATTTATATACCAAAAATAAGATATTTTGCAAAAAGTTCTATGACTTACGTGAAATAATCCTTGTAAGGTTTCATTTTTTCCGCTTATTTTTGCTTTTTAACACAATTCATTATGAAACTATTCTGGATATCAAGTTTATTAATTTTGATTTTTGCTTGTGGAGAACAAAAGAATGAAGTGCCTTCTAATTTAATTTCTGGTGATGCTTTAGTTCCATTACTTGCAGATTTTCATTTGATGGATGCTGCTGCAAAACAAAATATTATCACGAATAACCATAAAACATTAGTGAAACATCAACAGTATGCAGGTGTTTTAAAAAAGCATGGTGTTTCTAGAGCTCAATTTGATTCAACAATACAATTTTATGTTCAATCTCCAGACGTCTTTAAAATATTGTATGATAAGGTTGGAACTTATTTGAAACTAGAAAAGGAAAAACAGGAAGAAAAAATAAAATTGAAAAAGTAAAAAATATTTATTTGTCATTTAAAAAAATGGCTCCGGTATATTTTATTGACTCTTCTATTGGAATAAAATCAATTTTTAAAGCATCTTTAATTTTTTTGTTACTATAAGTTGCAATCGTCATAGCACTTTCAGCACTTTCTTTTGTTACTAATGGAGATGAACCAAATATAAAAGACTTGATAGCCTCAATTCTCCAAAGGAGATTTACCATCCATTGTTTTGCTTTAATACTAGGCAAAGGCTTATTTATGGCTGTCGAAATTTGATCAAATAAACTTCTAAAGCTTAAATTCTCAGAAATAATTAAAAATCGTTCCGCAGAAATATCTGATTTCATCAAGTTAGTCATCGATGAAACAACATCTCTAACATCTACAAATGCATTTCCACCTTTCGAATAAAACTTAAGTCCTTTCCAAACTTTTAAAAACAAATTGCTACTACTTACATTCCAGTCACCTGGTCCTATAATAACTGATGGGTTTACGATAACAGCATTTAAACCTTCTTCAATACCTCTCCAAACCTCCATTTCTGAAAGATATTTAGAAACTGAATAATTTGAGACACCATCATCTTGCCACTGACAATCTTCGGTTCTAATTCCATCTTTTGGTGCTTTCCCAATTGCAGCTGTTGAGCTAACATAACAAAGCTTCTCGACTTTAAAATCGATACAAAGATTAACAAGATTAGCTGTTCCATTGATATTGGTTTGAAATAATTTCTCTTTATCTTTTTTATTAAAAGAAACCATCGCAGCACAATGATAAACCTGACGAATTCCTTCGAAACAAGTCTTGAAATCTTCAGGGTTAAGAATATCACCTTTAATCCATTCAATTTTCTCTTCAACTAGGTTGGGAGAAAGATTATTCCATTTAAAGACTTGTTTAACTTTTTCAATGGATTTTTTATCTCTGAAAATAGCGCGAATAGATTTCCCTTCATTTATTAATTGTAATAATAAATGTGATCCAACTAGTCCTGTACCGCCTGTAACCAAAATCATGAGGCGAAATTAAACATAAACTAGATGTTTATTGCATTAAATGATAATGAGTGCGTTAAAAAATTTAAATTTGTGGAAATTTTGTGAATATGAATTTTGTAGAAGAATTACAGTGGAGAGGAATGATACACGATATCATGCCAGGTACGGAAGATCAACTTAATAAAGAGCTTACTGCTGGTTATGTAGGATTTGATCCAACAGCTGATTCATTACATATTGGAAACCTAGTTTCTATTATGATGTTAAAACATTTACAAAGTGCTGGTCATAAACCTATAGCTTTGGTTGGAGGTGCAACTGGAATGGTTGGAGATCCATCGGGTAAATCAGAAGAAAGAAAGTTCTTATCGGAAGAGCTTTTAAATCATAATCTTGCTTGCGTTAAAAAACAATTAGAAAGCTTTTTAGATTTTAATTGTGGCGAGAATTCTGCTGAGATTGTCAATAACTATGATTGGTTTAAAGATTTCAGTTTACTTGATTTTTTAAGAGACGCTGGAAAACATCTTACCATTAATTACATGATGAGTAAGGATTCTGTAAAGAAACGTTTGGATACTGGACTTTCATTTACTGAGTTTTCATACCAATTAATTCAAGGATACGATTTTTATCATTTAAATAAAGAGAAGAATTGTAAGCTTCAAATGGGAGGTTCTGATCAGTGGGGGAATATTACTACTGGAACTGAATTCATCCGTAGATTGGGAGGAGGAAGTGCGTTTGCATTAACTTGTCCATTAATAACTAAAGCTGATGGTTCTAAGTTTGGGAAATCAGAAGGAGGGAATATTTGGTTAGATGCAAAGAAAACTTCGCCTTATAAGTTTTACCAGTTTTGGATGACTTCAAGTGATGAAGATGCTTTGAAATCGATTAAGATTTTCACTATGAAGACGCAAGCTGAAATTGAAGAAATAGCAAAAATTCACGCAGAAGCGCCACATCAAAGAGCATTACAAAATGCTTTGGCTGATGATATCACAATAAGAGTTCATTCAGAGGAAGCATTGGAAAACGCTAAGGCTGCTTCACAGATATTGTTTGGGAAATCTACAGAAGAAAGCTTAAGGAATTTAAGTCAGGATGATTTTTTATCCGTTTTCGAAGGTGTTCCTCAATCTGATGTGAAAAGAGGTATTATTGAAGCAGGTGTTGGTATAATTGATTTCATGAGCGATCATGCTCCAGTGTTTAATTCAAAAGGAGAAGCAAGAAGAGCATTGAAAGCAAATTCAGTTTCTATTAATAAAACAAAAGTGAATGATCAGAAAATGGTTGGTAACGAAGATATTATTAATGGTAAATATTTACTTGCTCAAAACGGGAAGAAAAATTACCATTTAGTAACATTGGTATAAATTAATAAGCATGTATATACTTCATATAGATTCTACCACTAAAGTTTGTTCTGTTGCTATTAGCAAAGAGGATCAATTGGTAGAACTAACTGAAGTGAATAGTGATAAGTTAGTACACAGTGAAAAATTACATTTATTCATTGAGGAATGTCTAACGAACGCTAATATAAAAGTAACAGACTTAAAGGCGATTAATGTTTCTAAAGGTCCAGGTTCTTATACAGGATTACGTATTGGAGTCTCAGCAGCAAAAGGATTAGCTTACGGTTTAAACATACCCTTAATTTCAGTTGATACATTGGAAGCAATGGCTGATTCGGTAGCTTCTAGTCAATCTGATGACGCTATTTTGATTCCAATGATTGATGCACGAAGAATGGAAGTTTTCTGTTCGATACATCAAAAAGGAAAATGTTTAAAACCTGTTTCTGCAGAAGTTTTGGATGATATGTCTTTTTCAGAATTTGATTCAAGTAAGGTTTGCTTTTTTGGTGATGGTGCAGCAAAAGCAATTGAAACTTTAAATTCTGATTACACATTTATAGATGATGTTAAAACATCCGCAAGTAATTTAATCCGATTAGGTTGGGAAAAGTTTACGACAAGTGATTTTGAAGACGTAGCTTATTTTGAACCGTTTTATCTCAAAGATTTTGTGGCTGGAAAGCCTAAAAAAATGTTGTAATAAGAATAACATTGATTCTTCTTTTTGTTAGCTTTTATAATGTCTTATCTGCTCAAGATAGAAATTTCAGTAATTTTGATACTTTGCTGGTTAAAATAGCAAAAGCGAAAGAAGAGCTAAGGTCTCATATCATTAATAAAGATCTTGAGGCAATTCGATATTCAATAAAAACGCCTTTTTCTTATACAACTCTAGCTAATGATTCTGATTCATTATTTGTCATTTCAAAAAAGTATTTCATAACAAAAAAAGAGCATGTAATATTTCAATTTTTATTAGGAGAGCATAAACATCTAATAAGTGATGTTATTAAAGGTAATTCATATTTTGATGTAAAAAGTGGAGCGTTAATTCATGAAACACTTGGTGTTAACGTGAGGAAGGGAAACTTTACACTTGACATATTAACGTTGTTAAAAAAGGTTGATGTTGATTCATTAATTGTAGCTGGTGATATCAATTTAATTCCTGAAGATGTTGAGTTTTTAAAATTATATTGGGAAAGTATTTTAATATGTATTGAGACTAAAAAACAGTTTCCTCCAGAGTTAAAAGTGATGGGAGATATCTATAAAAAGAAATACCCGGAAAGTGTTTTAAGTGAAAGACTAGTTGAAAATAAAAAAATGGGACTTTATTCATTTAATATTGAGGCTAATCTAGAAAAGACTTTTACTTCAGATAAATGGGCTACCATTTTAGAAGGGGGACAATTTCGCATTGGTATAACAAAAAAGTTTGTTGAGTATGGTATAGGATATAGTTTTTCAGATGCTATATTAGATTCGAATAAAGTTTTGTTAAACGATTTTGAGTTAAAAAAAAATGATATAATAACGAACAATGATCTCAGATTTTATCTTAAGATTAATTTATTCAAATATAAAAGAGTAAACCTTGTTGGAGTTATTGGTTCAGGGTATTCTAGAGTTTACAAGAATAGAACAATAATTATGACTAACCTGTCATTCATTGAAGGTTTAGATTTAACAATAAACCTTTCAAGAACTTCTAAGCTTAACGAGGGAAAGTTAGTTTATAGAAATGAGGAATATATTCAAAGCTGAATTCAACTCATAAATGCAACTCCTGAGTTAAATAATAATTTTTCCAT
>CAWVWF010000098.1:0-13284 GCA_963933885.1 uncultured Flavobacteriales bacterium
CTCAAAAATTAATCATCCAATAACCAACATCCGCTGGCGCAAGACTGTGTCTTGTATCCCACGTAGTACTTCCTCGCACACTTAAGGCTCAGCCTTGCCAAGAAAAAAACACAAGTTACGCTTCGCTAAAACTTGCGCTAGCGTAGTATGATGTTACGAACGTTCAAACAAGTAACCTAGCAACAGTAATTTACCAGGTACTTATTACATCCAATAAGTCACTCATAGGAACTCAAAAATTAATCATCCAATAACCAACATCCGCTGGCGCAAGACTGTGTCTTGTGTCCCACGTAGTACTTCCTCGCACATTTAAGGCTCAGCCTTGCCAAGAAAAAAAACACAAATTACGCTTCGCTAAAACTTGCGCTAGCCTATATCTGAATATACGATATCCGAAAACGCTGTTTTCTGATGTTAAACTAAAGAGCTTGGTATGAGGTGTGTTATTTGAAAATCAGTTCAAAGTCATCAATGTAAATGGAGCCTTTTGATGGCTTGTAGAAATAAACCTTTAAACTTTCAAATGATTTTATATCATCGGGAGTATCCATAGAAAAGCTAAAGGTTTCCCATGTATTTAGGCTTTTAAATTGTTTATATACCGGAACGCCTTTCCAGAATTTTTTTTCTCCTCCTTTGGATTGGAAAACTAAAATATATTTTTCATTTAAACCGGTTTGCATGATCTTAGCTCTTACATAAATTTTGTGTAACTGATTTCTTTTTAGCGTGTTAACGGGGATTTCCATGTTGTATGAATACGGAGACTTTTTACTTATTTGATTGGATCGCTCACCAGAATAAAATTGTTTATCCGTTGTGTTTTTCATCTTGCCAGAATTATCAAAATCGTGTTTGAAATACAGACTGTCAGTTGTTGATAAACCAATATACTTGCTATCAACGAAGACAGGGTCGTATGTTCTCGCAAAGGCTTCATAGTTCTGATCTACATAATCATTCGGATATATACTTTTTAGCGTATTGGCTAACTTACCTGCTAAAGCTCTTCTACCTTTTTCTGCGTAATGTTCGGAAGTCCAATGTTGATCAATAAATTCATTGTCTTCTATTAAAGCTAGATTATCTGAAAACACAACACCCTTCTTAGTGTAGTAATCCTGTAAAATCGATCTGTTGTTTTCCATTAAATACCACAATTCAGAACCTACCAATTCCCTTACTTTTTGATGATTTTCAGGCAATAAATTAAAAACAACATTCCAACCACGCCCTTTACAATATTGGATGATTTCATCGAAATCTTTAATCCGAGGGTTGGTTAAAGTATCAATATTAAAACCGAACGCTTTTATGTGAAAACAAGCCAAACCAGTACGCGTGTAATCCTTTGAAGAGTCGGCCAATAAAATTCCAGGATTAGCTCTTGCCGCATCCCATTTTTGAATACTGTTATAAGGAAATTTAAAAGGAAAGTAGATAGAATCTTCAGCCCACTGTTTAACAAATGTTGCTTGCCATTCCTGCTCTGTTTTTATATCGTAATTTTTAAACGATAACATTGCTCGGTTAATCAAAGCAGGATATGGCCTAAGTAAAACCATCTGTAATTGCATTTCTGTTTCTAATGTAGAGTTAATCCATTGTTGTCCGAAGGATCTTAAATTAAGGGTTATAATGATGTTTTTTACATTGTTATTTTCAGGGATGTTATATATTAAGTTTTTGTATAATCCTGAATGACCAGCAGGGAAGTTGATAGCATAAAAATTTAAATTGGGGAAATATTCAGCCGTATAGTCACTGATGTTATTGGTATCATTATCTTGCTTATGATGATTCATGTTTGATGACTCAGCAACATAAATAACATCTGTATTTTCAGGAACATCTCTAACAATATTTATGATGCTAGAATACTCTTGTAAATCCTTTTCGAAAAAGAAAGATGTATAAACGAAGTTCATTACAAATGCTGCAATAATTACAAGACAGAACTTAATGGATATGGTTTTAAATAGCTTCACTAGAACTGAAAATAAATATAATTATGGCTTTTAACACTTGCGAAAACAATCACACAAAATACGACTGTCATATAAATCCCCCATCTCAATACGATATTCATTTTACCTACAGCAATATCAAACCTCTTATTGTAAAGTAATATGTCGCTCAATATAAATAAGAATAGCATTACTGCTGTAGTGATTGGGATAGCTAGCTCCAAACTGTCTTTGATAGATGGATTAACAGCTAATGAGAAATGATTAAGTGCATCAGTTAAGTTTTCACTTCTAAAGAAAACCCAAATTAAGGAAGTAATAATAAATGTTTTAAGCATTAAAGTTACATCTAGCAATTTAGACGATAACCCTTTTAATTTTATGCTTTTTTCAATCCAATAAATCACACCAAACAGCGCTCCCCAAATAATGAAATTCCAATTTGCTCCATGCCATATCCCACTTAATACAAAAACTACGAATACATTATAAAACCAACGTCCTTTTGATACTCGATTACCACCCATTGGGAAGTATAAATAATCTCTAAACCAAGTAGACAGTGAAATATGCCATCTTTGCCAAAACTCAGCAATTGATTTGGACAAGTATGGCGTTTTAAAATTATCCATTATTTTAATTCCCATTAACAAAGCGCTCCCAATAGCTACCATAGAATAGCCATAAAAGTCTCCGTAAATTTGAAAAGGATATAAAAAGATTGATTTAGTGACTGCTAGAGAAGAATAGGTTTCCGGATTTTCATAAACGGGATCTATTAACTCAGCTAGATTATCCGCGATTACCATTTTTACAAATAACCCGTAAATGATGAGTCGAACACCATTAGCAAAATCGATATAATTAAACTTAATGGCCTTTTTAAACTGAGGGGTTAAGGTAGAAAAACGTTCGATTGGTCCAGCTACTAATTGCGGGAAGAAGGAGACGTACAAAGCAAAATAACCTAAATGTTTTTCAGGTTCTTGTTTCCCCTTGTATACATCAATTGCATAGCTTAAAGTTTGGAATGTATAAAATGAAATTCCAACAGGTAAAATCAGACTTTCCCATAACGGAAGTTCCTCCGCATCGAGTAAAGAAATGAAGGAGTCGTTAATACTTTCAACAAAAAAGTTATAGTATTTAAAGGTGAACAGTAAACCTAAGTTTGATATTAAACTTAGGATTAAAAATGGTTTTCGTTTCTTCTTGGTTTCATAATTTCCCATTTTAAGACCGCACCAGTAGTCAATCAGAGTAGAAGCGATGATCAATATTAAGTATTCAACTTTCCAAGAAGCGTAAAAGAAATAACTTGCTAAAAGCAGTAGCGTCCATCGAAATTTTTGAGGTATTAAATAATACGCAAAAATTACAATGGGCAGGAATAAAATGAACTCAAAAGAGTTAAAAAGCATTTTCTCAAGCAGTTAGTTCTACCAAAAATAAATACTGCATCACAATTACACGAATTCTCACACATAAATTACTCGCGCGCGCATGTTCCGGAAGACATGCGTGTGTTTAGAGCTTAGCGTCTTCAGAGGCGCTAGCAATACAATATTTTTTAAACTAATACCTAAACGAGCATTCCATTAGAATTTCGCTGGCGCAAGACTGTGTCTTGTGTCCCACACAGTTCCCGTAATGGATGAAGTTGGATAGTCGGCTCACTTTAAGGCGCAGTCTTGCCAAGAAATAAGCACAAGTTACGCTTGGCTAAACTTGCGCTAGCGGGGATGTCTGAAGACACGATTCTCATTACACACGCATGTCCTCCGGAACATGCGCGCGAGTAGTTAGTTTAGTAATTCTAGTTCAGCGTGTGCACTCATGTCGAATGACATTAAGTAGCCATAGTTTCCTTCTGCTTTAGCACCTACTTTTTTCTTGGTCATTTCAGCTGTGTAAGCAAGATCTATATGTTCACAACCTAAGGCGTTTGCACGTTTAACGGCTTGATAAAGGATTTGCTTGTAAGGATCGTTTTTTTCAAAATCGTAATTCAATCCAACCAATAAAGCATAGTATACGTTATCTATAATTTGACTGATCATTACCGCAATTGGTTTTTCAGTTTCAGGAGAATAGAGACTAATAAAGTCATAACTTTCGTCCTCAAAACAACTTTTGAAAAACTTATCTGGTAACTCAAAAACAGAGACAGTGCTTGCTCTTTTATAAACCTCTTGGTATAGCTTTATGATATAGGTCTGATCCTCTTTCGATGTTGGTCTTGAATAATCGACCCTAAATTCGGATTCATATTTTAATATTTCTTTTCGAAGGGAATATCTATATTTCTGACCTAATCGGGCTTGAAACTCAGCATCCGATTTCCAATTTGCGTTGTTTATAACACAGTTTTTTGGAAGCTCTAACTCTAAAAGACCCAACTCTAAAAACTCTGGTTCTAGTTTCAATTTATCATCTGAAGAAAAATCACGAAGTACCACTTTAGACACATTATTCTCATCAGACTCATTAATTAATACGCCAATATATGCTTTCATAGATTCCTTCCAGTCCTCGCTTTCATAGTTTACATACAAGCTTTTCCCTTTTGTAAATGGACTTCCAGAGATAATCGTTGGAGAGGTTAAATAATAGGGATCATTCTTTCTAATTTCTTTTACTTTATCAGATAAGGTAGCATCAGAAAGTAAGTCTTCCATCATGATTGCTGTTGTACAAACAGATGCTAAGATGATTTCATTTTTACGATCCCTAACGATGTAATATTTAAACCTCCAATTGTTTTCTTTTTCTAGATTATCCTTAAAAGTGTTTTCTAAAGAAAGTAAATTATCGAAACTGTTTGTTCCAGTTTGATAAAACAATTTGTCCCAAGATTTTTTATCTAGATCTAGTATTGAATTATAAATCTCAACTTTCAAACCTAATGAGGGTTTTTTACCTAGATCCAATTCAGCTGATGATAAAAAGTTATCTATTTTAAATGTTTTTGCAACTTCGGCAGGAGAACTTCCTTCATCTATTAATCCGAAGAGATATTCTTTTTGTAATGTAGCTAACATAGCTTCTATCTGATCTATTGAAAGATTGTTGGAAATCATAAAACGCAAACCTCCTTTTTTCATAGGTGTAGCCGGAAAGCTCGCGCTATTAATATAGAATCCCTTCTTTTTCATTCGTTTTACGATTGTTCTTATCACTTGAGGCAAGCCAACGGGAATAAAAAACAAAGGAGAATCAGTCTCCATATATTGAGGAAGGTCAAGTTCTTTCAATCGTTTATTTGTGTAAGCTACTTTGTTCTTGAGTTCATCTTGAATTGTACTGAAGTGAGCGCTTTGATGTAGTTTTGCTGAAGCAATAGCAGCACCCAACATAGGCGGTTGAATAGGTCCTGAAAAGATAAGTGTAGTTCCACAGTTTTTCACCAATTGATACCATTCTTTATTTGGGAAAATCATTACACCTCCACCCGACGCAAAGGATTTGTTTAGAGAAGTAATTAATACCATTTTATCATGATGCTTAATTTTACTCCTCACGTATCCAACTCCGTTTTCACCTGTCCAACCCATTCCATGTGCATCATCAATGTAGAGGTGAAATTTAGAATACTTGTTTAGCAAAGCTTCTAATTTATCTAATGGAGAATAATCACCATACATAGAATATACACCATCAGCTAAATACCAAATTCGATTTGCTTTGGTGTAATTCGATTTTATTTTAGCTTCAAGACTTTCCATGTCGTTGTGCGGTACCAACTGAACTGAAATGTTTTGTGCCTTGAGCATTTTAGCAGCCATTTGAACACTAGAATGAACTTGAAAATCAAGGATTACGATGTCGTTTTCGTTAATCAAAGTCGGCAAAGCTGCTAGATGTCCTAAAGTTGTACTTGCTGAAACTAAAGCTGGCTTATTAAACATGTTTTGTAGTTCGGCTTCCAATTGATCATATAAACCAACAGACAAATAAGTACGTGAAGTGGAAAACTGAGTACCGAAGGCATCAACAGCTTGTTTTACGCCTTCTTTTAAGTCTTCATGAAACTCTAAACCTAAGTAACTACAAGATCCGAAATTGAGATACTCTTCGCCATTGATTTCAACTTCTGCCGAATCTAATTTTTTAGATGAAGTAAATTGATGCAAAAGTCCTCTATCTGCACCATCCTGAATTATTTTATTCAATCCTTTTACTACCGACATATTTTACTTTTTTTTTAATAATTAAAAACTCTATTTTATGACGTAAAACTAAAATTTAAAAACAGGTTACCTTGATTAATTCGTGATATAATTGTTTTTTTTTAGCTAAATAAATACCCTTCACATATTTAAATACGACAAAGTGTTATTAATAACGACTACTATCTGTCTTTAGTTAAACACATAAAAAAAAAGAAACCCTACTTATAGTTTGTTATTTGGTGTTTTCGAAGTGAGTTGGGATGAATATTCTGAAAAATTTGGGTTTACCATTTACCCTTTCATTGATTGATAATTGTTATAAATCCGTTAGAAGGTGATTTATTTGGAACTATTAATACATAATAGTACGTACCTCTAGAAAGTTGATGTTCTGAAGAATTTAAGCCTCTCCAATCATTTTGGTAATCCTTACTATAGAAAACTGTTTTTCCCCAACGATTGAAAATTGTTAATGATGAATTAGGATAATCTTCCAACCCTTTAATAATAAATTTTCCATTTAGTTCACCATGGGTTACTAGAATATTTGGAATAACAATAGTTTGTGGTAATACAGTTGTATCAATAGGTACTGCAGCACTGTTACATTTATTGATTATTGTAAGTGTGTCCTTTATTGAACTGCAATTAAAGGTTTTAGATATTATATATGTTCCTTCGTTTTCAAAAGAGGTAAATATTGTAGAATCGGAAGTCCATTCATAATTACCATTATTTTCTTTAATGTTAGAAAGTACTAATGAAGAGTCATACAAGCACACAATAGTATCTAAATTATAGTTTGTAGCTTCTAATTCTTCAACAGGTATAATAGAAACATCATCAATGAAAATAGATGCTCCACCGCTATCGGAACAATTCGAATTTGAATTATCGAATTTTGTTTGAGTCAACCAAAAATTACCAATAATAAATTGATTTAAATTTGCTGTTACGGGAACAAAAAGCATTGTTATTTCTTGCCATCCGCTTTGATCTTTAATGAAATCACCGCTTACTGTTTGAGGAGTAGGGTGGTAAGCTTCTTCCCGTAGAATTAACTTCATTCAATGCAAAAAAAGTTGGAGAAGTAGTCCAGATAAAATGGGGAACTTACTCTGAGATAAATTCGAAAATATTTATCGTTGAACGATCAACTGATGGGGTGAATTTTGAAGAGATCTTGGAAACTAGCGGAGCTGGAACCTCTTCCGAAACGCTGCTTTATGACGAATTGGATTTCAATCCAGAAGAAGGTGTTAATTATTACCGTTTAAAAAAGGTTGATTTCGATGGAAGCTATGAATATTTTAGAACCATAGCTGTGATGTTTTCAGAGGACAATAATAAATTGATTAGTGATGTATATCCTAACCCTGCTGACAACGAAATTAAGTTTACAACTTCTATTGATAAAGCTTATTTAATAACGATATAGTAGTGTTGGAAAGGTGATTCAATTAATAGAAGTTAATGAAGATGAACTAGGTTCGGAAGTGTCTATTAATACATCAAATTTCACAAAAGGAAATTATTTTATAAAAATAGATAACCATGAAGGTTACTTTGTTTCCAAGAAATTTCAGAAGCTTTAAATTTTTATAAATGCTGTTAAACTCCAGTTTTAGCATCAATTATTAATACTGGTAAAACAAGTTTATTATTCAATAGATGCTGTGCGAATTTACCCGAAATCAAGTGTTCCGTATCTGGATAATAAGCCAAAGCAATCATGTCAATATCATTTTCTTCGGAATATGTTATTAAGTCTTCATTAAAACTTGTCATATTTAAAAGCTTAGTCGAACACTTTATGTTCTTTTCTAAAAGAGCTTTTAAAGCGATTTGAATATTGGAATTGATATCTTTCCAATCTTCGTTAATTAAATGACTAGCACCTACCAAAACAAGTTCAGCATCGTAATGTAAACAAAGTTTAGACACGGCTTCGATAACCTTCATGCTCTTTCTTTTGGAATCAATAGTCATTACAATTTTTTTCATGGATTTAAATGAAGTCTCATGCTGAACAACAATAAAAGGAGTTTTACTATTGGATACAACCTCTATGGCTTTGCTACCAAATATTTTTTGAAAGAAATCTTCTCCATGCGTTCCCATTATAATCAAATCAGCACCAAATGATTCTGCTGCTTTACCAATCTCTAATTCTATTTTACCACTTACTATACTAGTTGTTATTTTTCCTGAATATCCTTTTGTGTATTTATCTTTTAAGATACCCATTGTATATTCTGTAACAGGTTTATTTAATTCTCCTTCAATATGTAAAAGCACAATTTCATCCTCAGTAGTACTCATTCTTAACGCATACTTAATTGCATTTTCAGTTACATCTGTGAAATCTACTGGAATAAGGAAAACTTGCTTTTTCATAACTTTTTTTAATATAGTGGAGGTGTGACTTTATTTTATGAAGATATTAAAAATGAGTAAAAGAATCAATATCTCAAAATAAATACGATCGAATAGGTGATTCTTAAAATCATCCAGGCTCTTTCAAATTAAAAGGTGATCTATTACTTTAAGAAAATGACTGATTTTCTCTTAAAACGCTTCACCAATAAAGAAATAGAATCCGTAACCTTCCGGATTAAGGCCAATATCTAACCTTGTATAAACATCTCTTTTTGGGAAAATTAAGAAGCGAACTCCTCCACCAGCAGTCCAAAGAAATTTATCAAATTGAAGGTTTGGAGAGACTGATCCTGCAGAAGCAAATAGAGTTCCTCCAAAACGTTTGCTAAATGGAAAAGGTAGCCATCGGTGTTCTGCTTGTACACCAATCATATTGTTGTCTCGATATCTTCCTAAGTAATAACCCCTCATCATCATTTCACCACCTATCATGCTTAATTGGTTGAAGGGAACATCTCCACTGGAGAATTGTCCGATTCCTTGAAAGGCTAGAACATTTCTTTTAGATGTTTTAAAAAAAGCCCGTCCGTCAATAAATAAAGTAGATAGTTTATTGGTGGATCCCCAAGTTGGTTCATAGCGTAAATAGCCGATTTCCGACAGGAAGCCATCTCTAACATTAAGTACATTGTGCCGAGTATCGTAAACTAATCCTAAACCAAGTCCAAGGTTGTCGTAACCATTTAAACCTATAATATCGCTTGTAGGAATGGGATCAACATTCCATTCAAAATCTACATTGCTTAATCTTTCATAATCCACTTCCAGCCCTAAATACCAATGTCCATATACCTTTCTTAAAAGCCTTTCTCTAATGATTAAGAAGTTGGCGTTGGCTACCGCTAATGGATCCTTTCCAATGTCAGGCCCTATTCCGTAGTACAAAAGGGGGTAGCTTTGGAATTTAATTTTCCCTAATCCAAACCATTTGTTTTTGTCCGAATATAAAGCATGGTCTAAATGTAATCCATACTGACCTTCGGTAGTGAAAAAAGTAAAGCCACCTGCCTCACTTAATCTATTGGTAGTATCCCGTTTTGCGTAATACATATATACTCCTGCAACTCCTAATTCCCAACTTGTTTCGGGTGAATAAGCTACTGTTGGATAGGCTAACCATTTTGGTTTAGTTGGTTCAGCTTCATCACTGATGTATTTATCTAATAAACGTGTAACCGCATTTTGAGAGAAAACGGTTTGAGAATTAAAGGAGAATAATAATATTAAGAAAGTTAATTTCTTCAGGTTTAAATGTATGGAATTGTATCTTTTGCTCATGCTTTACGAAGTTAGTAACAAATAGTGAATTAGATGAAGTTGGATTGCAAATACGTGGTTATTTTGTAGGGTTTTTAAGGAATGTGAATCTTAATTTGGAGCATGCTTAGTTAATTAATGCAAAGAATAATTGGTGAGAATAATCAACTGAAATATGGATCGAACTCTTTTTTTTATTGGTGATTGTCTACAAAAAGAAAAGACCAAACCAAAAGTTAACGGTGTCCTATATGACATAATCCGTTGTTCAGAAACTCCCGAAAATGAGTGATTTTAGACAATTGAAACAACAGTAAAAGTGCTGTTCACAATGTGTTTATGTTAGGTTTTTATAGCGTATACGTCACCTAGTATTCCATCACCTAGTATTCTTCAGGGAGAATTACTGACTTAGCTATGTTTTAAAAATCACAGGAATTTATGTGACGGGTAGTTATTGTGAAAAGGAGTATTAACAAAAGATGAAGACAAGCTTTATCATACGTATGTTATTCGGATGTAGGAGAGGTCTGAAATATCGAACTTTTAATCAAATTGCCGCTGATGTGAGACTTTTGTACTATCTATTGAAAGAGCATAGAGCAAATGTCAATTGGTTTTATCAGCGTAGAAGTAGGTTGCCGTTATATAAATAACAAACCCCTACTATCTCAAAATTTAAAACATAAAAAAAGCCACTCAAAGAGTGGCTTTTTTTATGGATATATAAAGTCTTTACTTAGTAATAACTACGCTTGTAGTATAAACTTTACCTTGAGCAAGAACTTTCACGAAGTATAATCCTTCGTGAATATTAGTTGTTTCAAACTGAGTAACATTTCCAGTTACTGAGTTGATGTTTTTATTAATTACCTGCTGACCAACAGAGTTGTATAACTCAATAGAGCTGTTTTCAGCGTTAATTTCCCCTAAGTCAATATTTACAATATCAGAAGCAGGGTTAGGATAAACAGCAATTGCATTTGCAATAACTTCTTTTACATTGGTGCTAATTCCACAATCAGCAGTAACATCTACAGAAGCTCTTCCACATGAACCTCCTCCAGGTTTGAAAACCCAATTGTATGTACCAACATGTGTAGTTTGGATAACTGTTGGATAAGTACCTGGTTGAAATGGTTGATTTACTCCTAAAATTTCTGCTACTCCAGTTGAAGAATAACTAGAGTGATTATAGTCTAAACCTGAAGTACTAACTTGAATAACAAAAGTACTTCCGATAAATGACATTTCATAGTTACCTGCAGGTATCTCAATTCCTAATACAGCAGTATTTAAAGGAGCAGTTGACCCATTTGAATAAGTAAGATTGTTACTGTTTAATGTTACAGTTTTAGTCTCCACAACATTATTGGTACCATATTCATAAATAGTTACAACTATATCATAAGGTCCAGTATTCTTATATCCAAAAACAAAATCAATGGATTCAAGTGTAACATCATCCAAAGTATTAAAAACCATTCTATGATCATTCCACCCTAAGTCACTTGCGAAGTTGGTCCAGGCACTTTGTGTGTATGGCTCAGTTACTAATGTAACCGGAGGCCCACTAGTTTCTTGAACATAGAAAGTTTCTGTATCACCATCATCAACTAGGTTTCCATCTACTGTAAACGAAGCACCAGTTCCAATTGGTGTCCCTCCAGAGGCAACATCATAAAAGTTATAATCACCACCTCCACCTGTAACGGTTAAAGAAACTTGAGTAGGTGAAGATATTGAACAAAATTCTCCATTATTAGAAGCTGTAACTTGAAGCGTTTGAGCTCCTCCGTCAGCAATAACAATTTCGTCAGATCTTAAACAGTCAACTGTAGTAACTTCTGCTTTATAGGTTGCAGGTGTAGATGCTGTATATGTAGTACCAGTAGCACCGTTAATTTCAACATTGTCTTTATACCATTTAATTGATTCACCTGGTTCTAACACAACATTAGCATCCAATATAGCAGTGGTTCCTGCACAAAGACGAATGTCACCACCTAAATCAGGAGTAGAACAAGTAGTTAAATCAACTACAACTTCATCTTCCGATGAACAACTTGATCCATTACTAATAACAACTTTATAAGTTCCAAGTGCCGTTGCTGTAAACGTAGTTGTATTAATTCCCCATTGTTGTACTCCATCCTTATACCAAGTAATTGTTTCACCAGTTTTTAAAGTAACGTCAGCATCTAAGAGAGCCGAAGTACCATCAAATCCTTTGTCTGCACCTAAATCAGGATTAGAACATATAACTGCAACTACAACTTCATCTTCCTCTGCACAATCTGGTCCTGTTACAACAACTTTGTAAGTTCCAACTTGGTTAACTGTATGTGTAGTTCCCGATGCATTCCAAATTTGCAACCCATCCTTATACCAAGCAATAGTTTCTCCAACTTGAAGTGTAATATTAGCATCTAATGTTACCGAACCACCTATAAGTTCTACTGTATCTGCTAATGCAGGCACTGAGCATTTAGGACCTTCTCCTTCATTATAAATAATAATTTCATCTACACCAGTACATCCTGGTCTTGTGGTAACAGCTTTATACGTTCCATCTGCAGTAGCAGTGTATGTTGTGCTTGAAGCTCCATTAATTAGAACATTGTCTTTATACCATGCAATAGTTTCACCGCTTGCAAGTGTAATGTTAGCGTCTAATATTGTGCTACCACTAATAAGTTCCTTATCCTTTCCTAATGCAGGTTCAGAACATACAAATACTTCAGCTGAAACAATGATTATATCTTCCTCAGCACAACCCGTTCCTGTTACAATAGCTTTATAAGTCCCCGTTGCCGTTGCAGTGTAAGTTGTACTTGTTGCTCCGGCAATAATATTTCCATCTTTATACCATGCAATCGTTTCACCGCTTAGAAGTGTAACGTTAGCGTTTAATGTTGCCGAACCACCAGAAAGTTCAACGTCACTTCCTAATGCAGGAACTGAACATATAAATACTTCAGCTGAAACAATGATTATATCTTCTTTAACACAATCTACTCCTGTTACAATAGCTTTGTAAGTCCCTGTTGTAGTTGCAGTGTAAATTGTACTTGTTGCCCCACCAATAATATTTCCACCTTTATACCACGCAATAGTTTCTCCGCTTTGAAGTGTAATGTTAGCATTTAAAGTAGCAGAACCACCAGAGAGTTCAACGTCACTTCCTAATGCAGGAGCTGAACAATTATTTACTACAACATTTTGAAAATCACAAGATGTGTACTTAACCATAGTACCTCCTGAATTACATACAGTAGCATATTCTCCCAAGTCTTCATTTGAAATTTCAGTTGATGTAAACCCGATTAGCGACATGTAGTATTTATATAACTTTGATCTTAAAAGAGGTTTAGTACTTGCACCACGACACTCTACATCACCGTTAATAATGTTTACAGTATGTAAAAAACCTTTTTTACTCATTT
>CAWVWF010000099.1:0-13077 GCA_963933885.1 uncultured Flavobacteriales bacterium
CTCCTCCACCTAAACCTTTTTCTACTGTTGCTCCTTTAAGAGAAGCTCCTAATAATCCTCCTACAAATGGAAGGTGCTTAGTTGTGTAATAATCCATATCGAAAGTTTTTCCTTCACCATTTGGATAGATAACACTTACTTTGATCATTCCTTTTTTGAAGTTAGTTACAGTTTGTCCTGAAACGTTTACAGCTAGGAATAATGCTGCTATAATAGAGAGTATTGTTTTCATGTTCTTGTAGATTATGTATTGATGATTAAGCTAAAACTTCGCTAATTTGAATTACAGGTTGGATGTTTGTGAAATTTGGAAGATCTCCCATTATTTTTTCAGCATTAGGTCCGAAAGCATTTTGAAAATCTTCGATTGTATTGAAATACATATTCCCCATTCCAATAAACTCTGGTGCTGATCCAGGAGTTGGTCCTCCTAAACCTTTTTCTGCAGTTGCTCCTAATAAAGCTCCTCCTAATAATCCACCAACTAATTGTAAATGTGTTCCTGTGTAATAATCGAAATCAAATTTTGCGTTTTCTGTGTTTGGGTATAATACGCTTACTTTTACTGTTCCTTTTTTCATAATATATCTGTTTGTATTTGTTTGTCTGACAAAGTTAGAACAGAGGGGAAGTAATAGTGTAGAAAAGCGTTCTGTTATACGATTAAAGCGAGTTGTTGGTTAATGTATTGTTGTAATTCTTCCTTGTTTTTAATTTTGTAAAGTACACTTAGTCCGGGGATTATGCCTGAAAGAAAATCTGCATACTTTTCAATTTTGTCTACTTTTTGTACTTCATCTAATTCAACAGCTCTTTTCAAAATAATAACAAATGTACTTCGCATATTTCCAAAGTAACTGTTGTAAACTTCAGTTAAATCTAGTCTGTCTTGTTTGTTGTGTAATTCAACAACTGTGTTTATCATGAAACAGCTTCTTGGGAAGGTTTTCGTTAGAAGTGCATCGATTAAACCATTGAAGAATCCTCTAAAAGTTTCTAAGCCTTCTTTGGAGTTTCTAAGTTCTTCTAGTGCTGGATCTGAGAAAGATGCTATATAACTGTTTAAAGAGTCAATAAATAGCATGTCTTTACTATATTTCCTATATATCAAAGAAGAGCTGATATCTAAGCGATCTGCTAAATCACTAATGTTAGTTTCTTGATATCCTTTTTCCCAAAATAAACCTCTAGCTTTTAAAACAAGGTCATTGTATGATTGATCGTTTGCTTGAGCCATGGTTTAGTTGTTTAAGATGATATCTAAGTTTAATGAAATGAATTCTTGACTTTCAATTTCATCTTGAATGTGACAAAAACACATTGCGTTGCAGAAAAGTAATATTAAGTTACTTGCGATTAATTTTGATGTGTCACGGTATCTTTCGTCGGTGTTTAACAATGAAACGAAAGTGGTTTCTATTTCAAGAAGATAGGACTTAAGTAAGTCATTAACGTATTCGTTATGATCACCAAGTTCCGTTGCAATATAAATGATATAGCATCCGCTAGGCTTACCATCTCTATTTATATAACTGAATAGGAATTTTTTTAAAGCTTCGTTTACATCCTTCGTAAGAGCTATTTGATTGACTGCTTCTAAGCAATATCTTTCTTTATATAGCTTTAACGTAGCGTAAAGGAGACCATGCTTATTATCGAATTCCTTATAAAGCGAAAATCTGTTTACTTTAGTTTGGCTAACGATATGGTTTATAGCAGAGCCATTAAATCCTTTTTTCCAAAAAAGGGAGATACAGTCTTCTAATACTTTATTGGAATTAAACTCTTTGTATCGCATTTATTGTTTTGAATGGTTCTTGCTAAATATTTAGACAAGGATTTTAAAGGAGTGAAAATAGTTAATTGAAGTGAAACTGAGTGATGATGAATGGTCTTTTCGTCGAAGAGGAGGATCAGTACGATTAGTGTTTGATTGCAATTGAGTCATATATGACTTACAAGACTTATTACGATTTCAAGAAAAAAGCAGTGTTTTTACTTCCGATTTTCAAGAATTTGGCGGTTAATTTTGTCCAATGACATTGTCCACAACCAACATCAAGAATATTTTTCACTTTATCTAATTCCCATCTCTTTGCAATTAGCTCAAGAGAATCGTAGTTATAGTAGTTGTAGCAGTAGTATCTGTAGTCGCCGAAGTATTCTTCAGAATGTCCTTTTTGTTCCATTTGTGGTTTGTTATAAATCTAAAACCTCCGAACGATTGTCTGCATGGAGGTTATTTCCATTCATTAAATGGTAAAAGATTTTACCCATTAAGAATAATGGGATCATGTTAAGTAGAATTGCTATTTTATCTCGATGAATTAAAATTAAATTTTCTTCGAATTGATATATGGAGAGTATAGTTACAAGTGCAACAAGAGCGAGTTGAGCAACGAAGTTGAAGAGAATTAATTTACCGGTTCTGTTTATTAATTTTCTCAATCCTGGTTCAGCGGAATTCTCCTTAAGGCAATTGCAAAATTTAATTATACCTATTAATTGTGCAATAAAGAAAATAAGAGTACCAATACTAGACAGTATTATTGAAGAGGTTTGCGGGAGATTCAAAAACACTTGTGCTTGGATAATCTGATGAACTAGAAAATAAATTGTGGAAATTGATATTAGAACAATGGGGGTAGGCGTTATGTTGGATAGTTGATTGCTTTTCAGGAATTTATAGATGAAAAACAGAATTGTTAGATCGATAAAACGTGATGTTGAATGTAAAATGTTTGCAATTGTTACTGATAGTTCTATTGGGTTTAAAATACCAAAAACATAAAACACGAACATGATCACTACTAGAAAGAATGGGATTTGATAAAATTTATTTTCCATTTATATTTTGTGTGACTTCTTTAAAGTAAAAGTAATTGTTTGTGATTTATTAGATGGTGAATTTAATGATAAAGAAATGTAGATTAAGGAAAAAATCTCTTTTTTAATAAACTGTGGGGTGATTATCAATTCTTCTATTGTTTGATATGTAGTTTGAGACCCGGAACTTGTCATTCCTGCGAAGGCAGGAATCTAAACGTCTAGTTAGGTGTTATGGTTTGAAATTGTTGTTTGTTATGAGGCGTATAGGTCCCTGCCTTCGCAGGGATGACAATTATGGGGAATTAACTAATCCTCATATTTAGCAGTAGCGTCCAGGTAATCAAATCCGTCTGTCATTTCATTTGTTGTGATTATTCTGGTAACAAACTTAGATTGGTCAAATACAAACTTTACTGAATATCCTCCAGCGCCATCTGAACCGCAAATGTATAAGTAAATGTTCTTTCCATTTTCACTTATAAACGCTTGTGTTGAAATAGGTTCGAAACAAATATGAGGTTGATATAAGTTTGCGAAAGTACTATCAGGAATCACGATTTTCAGATTGTTCCAAATCACAGATAAGGATTTTATTTCTTGAGTAGGCATTGATGCATCGATCCCGTAAGAGTATATATTGTCGATTAGATTAACTACCTCCATATAATCAACTCTATTTGTATCTTGAGTCGTTTTGTATACCGTGTCTATTAAATTGATGTCGTGTTTTGAAGGTTCGAATAAACCTCTTTCTATTTTGATTTCAATAGAGTCTTTGTTGTTGGATATGTAACTGTAAGTTAGTGTGTTATTAGTGCATTTTTGACCTTTGATTTCTTCTAGCTGTTTTCTGTCTGAAATGTAGATACTGTCCTTACCTAAAGATTCAAATAGTTCTTGCTTGAATTCTTTCTCCCAGTTTTGGCATTGACTAGTTGTAGTTATTGTTAGGATAGAGATAAGGAGGAAGATGTTTTTCATATTTGTGTCTGTTATTACTTAAATAGTAACACTAAAGTAAGTCGTTTAATCGCTGTATTATTTAGTGTTAATTATTTGCCTCGCTTCCTTTATTAAGCGGAAAATTGATTGAATCTACAATTTAGACAATACTAAGCGAAATTGTCATTCCTGCGAAGGCAGGAATCTCAACGTCTAGAGTAAATATAGTGGTTAGAAGGTATTGATTATTACGAGGCGTCTAGGTTTCTGCCTTCGCAGGAATGACAATTTAAAGACTTACTAATCTATATCTCCGTCAATAAGTAACATCAGAAGTGAAATTAATATTGTAAACCCAATAACGGCAACCATAAAACTCTTTCCTAAAACCAGCAATAGCATTTTCACTATTTTGATAGTCTTTTCTTGAAAGGTGTATTCGATTGGTTGAATGTCGTAATTGTAATCAGCTTCTTTATTCATTTCTTTTCTGAAAAACATAAAAAGAGAAAAGATAAAAGGTAGTACTGCGAAAGGAATTGCCATGAATAATGTTAGAATTCCAACTCCCATTCCAGCCTGTAACGGTATAGCATGATGAATCATATTACTAAAACTCTAAAACCACTTTCTTCTTAGTGATACCTTTAACAATCAAAGTGATAATAAGAACTAATCCCATGAAAACTCCAATGGAAGGAACTGTAGGGATGTCGAAATAAATTGCAGTTAAGTGACCGATAATACTACTAACTACTCCAAATGATAAAGCGATTGCTAAGAACTGTGGGAGTTTACGTGTAAGTATATTTGCAAACGATGCTGGGATTACAATGAACCCAATAACCATGATAGCTCCAACACTATCAAAACTGTATACAGTAGTGATGCTTGATAGTCCTAATAGGAGGTATGTCCAAAAAGGAATTGAAATACCTAATGTTTTAGCGTAAGTACTATCGAAACTTGTGATTTTAAAACCTTTGATTCCAATGGCAACTATTACTAAGTTGATTATTCCGATTACAATCAAGTTAAATAGTGGAGCTGGAACTCCAAATGTAGTTTCTAGTAGAGGAATGGTGTTGATGTCACCAAACAATACACAATCAACATCTATATCAGCGTTCCTCGCTTTAGAGGTGATTAATATAATTCCGATCGCAAAGAGTAATGTATAGATAATTCCAATTGCACTGTCTTTTCCAAAACCACCAACTCTGCTTAGCCAATCAATTAATAGCATAGCGATTATTCCAAATGAACTTGCTCCAAGTAGCATCCAGAAAGAATTGATTTCTCCAGAGATTAAAAATGCGATTACAATTCCTGGAAGAACTGCATGTGAGAGTGCATCTCCAATTAGACTCATTTTCTTGAGTACCAAAAAGCTTCCCAATAAACTACAGTTTATCGCGATTACAGCTGCGGTTAATATGATATAAAAATCAAACATTAATCTTCGTAAGGTATATTTTGCTGATGTGGATCAACAGCTGGTTTTCCTAAATGTTTTAATAATTCCTTCTCTAATTCTGGAGTAATAATATGTTCTATCGTTTCGGCACTTTCATGAACGTGATCACTTTGGATTTGCATGAATTTCTGCATGTACAATTCCCAAAGTCTGTGAATTCTAATAATCCTCTTAGCTTCCTTAGTTCCTTGTTCACTTAACATCCAAAGAGCTCCAGCTTTGATAACCCATTTCTTACCCGTTAGGATTTTTAACCCTTCCGATAGTTCTTTGCCTTCAATTGATCTGAAATTTTTAATCTCATCGAAAGTTCTACCTTTTGTTGCAGTATTATCATCTTCACCAATTCTGTATAGGTACTTTAGTACATTATCAGAAATCATTTTCTTTCTATTCTTTCTTCCTTTGATTTTCTTTGTAATCATACCTTTCTCTGAAAACAATGAAGAGAAGATTGCAATTGTAGATAATACAACAATAATCCAAGGACCAGTTGGCATTAAAGGAGAGAGGTAAGAAATGAATACTCCAGCTACACTACTTATAACAGCGAATAATCCTGAAAGTAATATAGATTTTTTGAAATTGTTCGTCCAGAAGAAAGCGGAAGAAGCTGGTGTGATAATCAAGGCTGAGATCAATACGATTCCTACAGTTTGAATACCGATGGCTGTACTGATGATGATTAATGCTGAAATTAAAATTTGAATGTTTCTGTTTTTTAATCCAATTGTGTGTGCAAAATTAGGATCGAATAAAGCGATTTTGAAATGCTGATAGAATATTGGAATTACAGTAATTACGAGCAAACTTAAGAACCCGAACACATACAAATCAGATTCTATGATTGTTGCTGCTTTCCCAAAAAGGAAGTCAGACAATCCACTTTGGTTTGAATTTCCTGATTCTTGAATTACAGATAGTAGTATAACACCAATAGAAAACATGAAGGAAAGTACGATCGCTATAGATGCATCTTTCTTAATTCGAGAAATAGATGTAATCCAATCTACTAAGAAAACAGAAATAGCACCTGCTATGATACCTCCCAGAATTAAATAAACAGGGTCTTTAACACCACTTAGCATGAATCCAATACAAATCCCTGGAAGAATAGAGTGGGAGACTGCATCAACGATTAACGCTTTCTTATTTAATACAACCAATACTCCAACTATTCCACAAGTGAATCCAAGTAGAATTGTACCGAGCAAAACATTGTTAATGTTTGCATCCGCAAAGGAAAAGAAATATATAAGGTCGTTCCAAAAATTCATTATTCTGATTCTCTAATCGGGAATTGTTTTTCTTTATAAATCTGACCAATTTGCTGAAGCATCGCTAAGTTACCTCCATATGTATTTTGAAGTGTTTCTGTAGAGAAAACTTTCTCAGTAGGCCCACTTGCAACAATTCTTGTGTTTAGGAATACCATCCAATCGAAGTAATCCATAGCAGATTGTAAATCATGATGAACTACAAAAATGGTTTTTCCTTCTTTTTGCATTTCGTACAGAATTTCAACAATAGCTTTTTCACTTGCCATATCAACTCCTGCGAAAGGTTCATCCATGAAGTATATTTCAGCTTCTTGAGCTAATGCTCTTGCGATAAAAACTCTTTGTTGTTGTCCACCTGAAAGTTCCGAGATATGTCGATCTGCAAAATCTAACATTTTAACTTTTTTCAAAGCTTCAACTGCGATTTGCTTATCCTCCTTTCTTAATCTTTTGAAAAGACTCAACTTTCCGTATCGTCCCATTTCCACGACATCCAAAACGGTAGCAGGGAAATCCCAATCTACAGATTCTTTTTGTGGAACGTAAGCTACTTTATGTCTTACGTTTTTAAGTTGATCGTTTAGTATTTTAGAGTATCCACTAGCAACAGGAACTAAGCCCATGATTGCTTTTAATAGCGTAGATTTCCCAGCACCATTTGGACCAACAATACCAACCATTTTACCTTTTGGGATACTGAAATCAGCATTCCATAGAACAGGCTTGTTGCTATATGCAACAGTTAAATCGTGTACTTCTAGAATTGGATTTTCAACTTGTTCGATCATCTTGTTCTGATTATGGTTTTAAAGCCTCAACGATTGTAGTTGTGTTAGCCTTAATCATTTTGATATAAGTATTAGCACCACTTTTTTTATCTCCAAGTCCATCACTGAACAAAGTTCCTCCTTGTAATAATTTATGTCCTTTTGCTTCACAACCTTCGGAAACCGATTGGATGTTTTTCTCAGAAACAGAATTTTCAACAAAAATGGCTTTGATTTTACGAGCAACGATAAAGTCTGTTAGATCTGTAATTCCTCGGATCGAAATATCAGAAGCTGTATTTATTCCTTGAACACCTCTTACTTCAATGTTAAAAGCTCTACCATAATAACCGAATGCATCGTGCGCAGTTATTATTACTCTCGAAGAATCAGGAATTGATTTAAGTTGATCAACAACGAATTTTTCAGTTTCAGTAAGTTGAGCTAAATAAGTTACAGTTGCTGAATCTATATAATGCGCATTTTCTGGAAATTGCTTTGCAAATAACTTACTTGCCAATTCAATAGAAGTGGCGAAAAGATTTATATCATGCCAGAAGTGTGGGTCGTAAGCTGTTCCGAAATCAGTAGTACTTCTTAATCTGTCTTTAGGAACGATGTTTCCTAATCCAATAACAAATTGTTTATTACTCATGTTGTGAATCGCATCAACCAAGTTCGCTTCGAAATGGATACCATTATATACAATGGCATCTGCAGAAAGTAAACCCTTTAAATCTGAACTTTTACTTTTATAAGTATGTGGATCAACTCCAGGTCCCATTAAAGCTTCAACTTTAAATGTACTTGGAAGAATGTTTCTTATTGCATCAGAAATTGTTTCTGTTGTACAGATAACAACTTTTTGATTTGACTTTTTTACATCGTTTCCATTACAAGAAATTATAGTGATTGCGATTGTTATGATTGCTATGTAATTAATTAATTTTTTCATTATTTTGCTTTTGAAACATTAAGATTAGAAGAGACTTTGTGAGAAATTGTTACTTCTAAATCGTTGTTGACTTTTATTTTTAAAGACTTGTCAAATGCGAAGAAATCAAGTACTTCGATTGATGAACCTAATTGTAACTGAATTCCATCTAGATAATTAAGGAAGTCTTTAGAGTCTTCCGATACACCTATAAGAATTCCTTTGTCGTTTACACTAAGCTTATCCAGCGTTACCATTTTTTGTACTGGAAATTCACCTTTCTTATTGGGGATTGGATCTCCATGAGGGTCTGTTTTAGGGAAGCCTAAATGTTCGTCTAATCGATCAACCAATTTCGGAGAACGGATATGCTCCAGTTGTTCAGCGATATCATGTATCTCATCCCAACCAAACTTTAGTTTTTCAACTAAAAACACTTCCCATAGTCTGTGCTTTCTAATGATTTTTAAAGCAATCATTTCACCTTCTTTGGATAGGGAAGAACCTTGGTACTTGATATAGTTTACTAGTCCTTTTTCTGAAAGCTTTTTAACCATGTCGGTAACAGAAGAGGCTTTGGTGTTTAGTTCTTCAGCGATTGAGTTGGTAGAAACACCATTTTTAATGTTGGTGCTTAACTTGAAAATAGCTTTAAGATAATCTTCCTCTGTACTAGACTGCATTTGCTTGTGCTTTTGCACAAAGATAAAACATTTTTAGACTAATCTAAATACCTTTTTAAGGGTAGTCTAAAAATCCGTGAAAATGTAGTTGATATTTACTTGATGAATTTAAAGCTAAAACGTTGTTTTCCTTTAACAAGAACACCCAAGTAAATACCACTTGTGATATTATTAACTGAGATTTCGTTTTGAGTATTTCCGCCTTGCTTGATCAATTTACCTGCAATAGAATAAATCGAGAAACTATCAAAGTTAAAGTTGATTATCTCTAATTGATTACTTTGAATTCGATACTTGATATTTGAGTCGTATCTGATAGGTGTAATTGAAGTTGGAAACTCACCTTTATGATACGCCATTCCTCCAGACAAATTCCCGATGAATAGATCTAGGTAAGTGTCGTTATTTAAATCATGAGTAATAATAGAACTTCTACCACCATCTTTAGTTCTAGAAAAATCTTTATTGGTTAATTCTATATAACCCATTTGTAAACTATCCATATTCTTATAATAGTAAACACTACCATCTTCGCTACCAACTAAAATTCTTGTTGTATCAGCATCCTTGAAGAAGTGTGGCGTTGAAAAACCATAAAAAGCACCAACGCTAAAATCTTGAGTTATAATCCCTCCAAAATCTTCCTCCTCAACACTAAAGTCTGCATTGTTTGCAGTTCCTTGGTTAGGGTAGAAGGTAAGTGTACCATCTTGTTCACCAACGATAAGATCTAGTATTAAGTCATTATTTACATCGAAGAGTTGAGGTGCTGCGAAATTCCCAACATCTATGCTATTATAAAAGCCATCTGCTAGGACAAAATTACATGGAGCTCCAGTTCCTGCTGTGTTATTATAGTAAGCGATTTTCCCACTTTCTAATCCGATAAATAAGTCATCATCGCCGTCACCATCTATATCTCCGATTGTAGGGAAGATGTAGGTTAAACCGTTATTACTTAAACCTAGATAATCATCCGTTATTAAATCGAAAGCTGGATTTCCTACTGAACCAATGTTTCGGAGTAAAGCCAGTTTTCCAATTTGATTTCCACCAGATTTTTCTCCAGTATTACCAACTAATAAGTCCAATAAACCATCCTGGTTTTCATCAATCAAAATTGGATAAGCTCCTGCACCAAAATCTAGCATCTCATCAATTAGAAATTCATTTGTTTCAAAAGAAAACGTGTCTTGTAAAACACCAATATTCTTATGTAATACTACTTTTTTATTATCACCATCATTATTACTTACACTTATTAAGTCGTTTTTCCCATCGAAATCAACATCAGCATAACTTGCATATGGGAAAGTGTTTATGTCAACACTGTTGCTGTAGTTTGGGAAATCGATACTGGTTGTGTTGATTCTAGCGTGTGTGTTTGAGCCTCCATTGTTTAGATATATAAGGTTATTGAAAGCGATGTCTCCAACAATTATCTCGATGTCACCATCCTTATTCTGGTCCAAGGTTGTAATCGTAGAACCTGTATGTCTTCGTTTGGTTGAATTCTCTTTTTTGCTAACGGCACCGCATTGTTGATTTAAATCTATACTATTCGTATTTGAGTTTTCAGTGAATTCTCCCCAGCAATTAGAACTTAGTTTAAATTGTAATTGATCACAGTTTGAAAAATTATCCATTGAAAGATTTTCATGATATTCGATAGTTGTTCCATTAATCTCAAAAGAAAGAACATCCAGATCACCATCGCCATCAATATCTACAATTCCTGGAATATCTAGATTAGAAACATATAAGTTAGATGTGAAACTACTATAGTCAGATTCAAGAATATTCTTTTCCAAAACGAAATTCATATTTCCTGTATTTCTATAAACTCTTATTCCTCCAGAAGTACCAGTGAAAATATCAGCAAGTCCATCACAGTTGAAGTCTCTAAACAACACCCATCTTTCGAAAAGTAGATTGGAATTAAAAGGTTGAAATGTAAGATTGTTATTATTAAATAGAAGTAGACGTTTTCCACTTTTATCGAAAGCAACTAAATCTACTTTTCCGTCATTATCAAAATCAATGTTAGAGAAAATAGGATAATTTAATCCACCTTCCCAAGCTCTATTTAGTTGGGTTGATCCTTCTTGAACATTAATATCATAAGATCTAGAGAAAGTATATTGTCCAAATGATGTTTTGGTAAAACTTAAAATGGTGATTATCAGTGCTATCCGAATCATGTAAATAAAGCTACTAATATTCTTTCAATAATACCTAATAACTCTTTGTCATATTCATATGATGGATTATATTTGGCGGTCATTAAATTGAATTGAATTAAAATAAAAACAATGCAAAACAAAAAAGTATTACAAATTCTTATAGTGTTAATAGGAATTGTTTGTTTGTATGAGCTGTCGTTTACCTATTTTGCTAAAGGCTATGAAGCTGAAGCAACTGAAGAAGGTAGATCAAAAGAAGACGCGACTAAGTGGATTAAAGAACATGCAAGCGATGAGCTTTGGATGGGATTAAGTTACTTAGAAGTAAAGAAAAGAGAAATTAACCTTGGACTTGATTTAAGAGGAGGTATTTCTGTTACACTTGAAATCGCTGTTAACGAATTGGTAAGATCGCTTGCTGCATCAGACGCAACAACACCACAATTCAAAGCTGTTGAAAAAGTAGCTTTAGAATTAAAGAAAAAACAACCAGGCGCTTACTTGGATTTATTCAAGCAAGCTTACGATTCAGAAATGAATGGTGTGCCAATGGCAAAGTGGTTTGCTGGTAAACAAGGTTTAACTGTACAATCTACCGATGATGAGGTGATGGCAAAATTGAAAGAGGCAGCAGATGGTGCTATCGGACAAGCTAGAGAAGTACTTAGGACTCGTGTTAAACAGTTCGGAGTAGCTCAGCCAGATATCAAAATGGTTGGTAACTCAGGAAGAATTATTGTTGAATTACCTGGTGTAAGCGACATTAAAAGAGTTCGTGGATTATTACAAGGATCTGCAAATCTAGAAATTTGGGATACTTGGTACTTAAGAGATTTCCCAGTTAGAGCAATCAACGAGGAAATTAAATTGATGTTAGCTGCTAAAGGTGGTCAGGATACATCAATTATTTCACCTGAAGATACAGTTGCTGTTAATCAAGCAAAATTCAAAAAGGAATATCCTTTTACAGCTTTGTTTATATATGATGATTATATTGCGAATGCTAGTCAGTTTGGAAATGGTTGTATCGTTGGACATGTAAATGAAAGTGATACTGCTCAAGTTATGGCATATCTTAAAGTTGCAAAGTCTAAGAGAGTTTTAAGAGATAAGCTAGTTCCAGCATGGTCTACTGAATCAAAAGGTAAAGGAGAAGCAGGAGTTTTCTCTTTGTATTTATTGAAAGCTGAAAGAGGTGGTAAAGCCTTTATGAGTGGAGAGTTTATTACTAGAGCAAAAAGTGATATTCAACAAGGTAGAGATATCGTTTCTTTAGATTTTAGATCTAGCGCAGCACTTAAATGGGCTGACATCACAGAGAAGTCTTATAATCAACAAGGAAAAGGTATTGCGATTGTACTTGATAACGTAGTTCATTCTGCTCCTGGAGCGAACAATGGTAAGATTGAAGGAGGTAGTACTCAGATCAGTTCTGGTGGTGGAGAAAATTCTGCACAATGGGCTAGAGATTTAGCCAATGTATTGAATGCTGGTAAATTTCCAGCTCCAGCTAATATTGTACAACAAACTGTTGTTGGGCCTACTTTAGGTAAAGCGGCAATTAGCGCAGCAACATGGTCTTTTGCTTTAGCACTTTTATTAGTGTTGGCTTATATGATTTTCTATTATAGTACAGCTGGAGTTGTTGCGAATGTAGCATTGTTAGCCAATATGTTCTTAATTGTTGGAGTGCTTGCAGCATTCCCTACAATATCATTAACATTACCTGGTATTGCTGGAATCGTATTAACGATAGGTATGTCGGTTGATGCCAACGTATTGATCTACGAAAGAATTAGAGAGGAATTAAAATTAGGTAAAACCTTAAAGAATGCAATTAATGATGGTTACAAACATGCTTATACAGCTATTTTGGATGCCAATGTTACTACATTAATAACAGGTATTATCTTATGGTATTTTGGAACAAGTGTTATTGAGAGTTTCGCTCAAACGTTAGTTGCTGGTATCTTCACATCTTT
>CAWVWF010000100.1:0-13056 GCA_963933885.1 uncultured Flavobacteriales bacterium
TCTTTAGGTTTTATGTAAAAATACAACTCTCCCCATACTTTTTAATGTGACCCGTCTTTATTGAATTATTAGCACAAAAAAAACCTTAATCAAATGAATGATTAAGGTTTTAATATTTTATATAGATTGTAGACTAGACTACTTTCTTAACTCTTACTGCATTTAATCCTTTTTGACCTGGCTCAAGTTCGAATTGAACTTTATCACCTTCTCCAATTTCTTCTAACATTGCATTAATGTGTACGAAATAAGATTCTTGATCATCAAGATCTTTAATAAAACCATATCCTTTAGAATCGTTAAAGAAAGTAACTTTCCCTTTTCTAATTGGATCAATTTCCTCGTTAGTTCTTGGTGTAGCTCCTAAGTTAATACTCTCTAACTTAATTACTTTTTTCTTTTTAGTCGGATCTGGTGGAGTATCAGTTAACTGACCATTTTCATCAACGTAAGCAATCATGCTATCGTAATCCCCTGTAGGATTGGCTTTTCTGGCTTCTCTGTTCAGTCTTTTTTCTTCTTTCTTCTTAAGACGTTTTTTTTCTCTCTCCTTTTTACCAAATGTTTCCTGTGATCTAGCCATTAATTCTTTAGTTTTTTGTGTTTTAGTTCAATCTGTTTTTTCTTAAAACTTAAAAAGTTAGCAGACTGGTACTTGCAAAGATAACATTTATATCTACTCTAGGAAAGTATGGGTGCTAATTAATTGCTTTCTTAAAGTAATCGTTGTCTTACAGCTTCATACATTATAATTCCTGAAGCTACAGAAACGTTTAAACTTCCGGTTTTACCCATTAATGGTAGTTTAACTATTGAGTCACAAGTATTGATGTTTGATGCAGCAATTCCTGACTCTTCATTACCCATTATTATCCCTACAGGCACTGTGTAATCAACTTTCGTATAATCCTTTTGTGTTTTCTCAGTACAAGCTACTAAGTGTATTCCTGAGTCCTTTAAAAAAGGAAGTACTGATTCAATACCAGGTACTTTGCAGATTGGTAAATTGAAAAGAGCTCCTGTTGAAGTTTTTATCGTCTCACCATTAATTTGTGCTGCACCTTTCTTAGGTATTATGATTGCGTGAACACCTGCGCATTCTGCAGATCTTACAATTGCTCCAAAATTTCTAACATCAGATACTCTATCTAAGATCAATAAAAAAGGTACTTTCCCTTCAGAATATAAATTTGGTAGTATGTCTTCTATATTTTGAAATTCAATAGGAGCTATAAAACCAATTACACCTTGGTGGTTTTTACGAGTTACCCTGTCAAGTTTTTGCTGAGGAACCTTATTTAGTGATATACCTTTTTCCTTGGCGAAATTAATAATCTCTTTCGCTTGAGGAGTTCTTAAAGTATTTAAAATAAGTATTTTATCGAAAGTCTTGTCTGATTGCAATCCTTCTAATATTGGATGTATTCCAAATACTAAATCTGTTTTTTGTTCGATTTCCACTAGTCTAATTTTTTGTTATTGCTTGTAAAGATAGGCTTTGTCCATCAAACGAAGCAAAATGTGGGTTACCGGTTACCCATTCCCCAAGGTTTATATATCTTGAACTTGTATCTTCAATTTTTAGATCAAGTACTAAATGTCTATGACCAAAAATAAAATAATCAAATTTTTTCTTTTCTAATACTTCTTTGGAATAGATATAAAGCCATTCCTTTTTGTCTCCTAAAAATTCCTCACCGTTTTTTATGTTAGAAACACGTGATTTTCTACTCCATAAATTCGCTATTCCCATCCCTAAGTTAGGATGAATTCTGGCGAATAACCATTGACAAATTTTACTGTTAAAGAATAGTTTTAAAAACTTGTAAGTACTATCTCCAGGTCCCAAACCATCACCATGTCCGATAAGGAATTTATGACCATCAAATTCCCTTTCTATATTTTCTCGGTGAAGTTTAATACCAATTTCTTTAGGTAGGTAATCAAACATCCACATGTCATGATTTCCAGTGAAAAAATGAACTTTAATACCTGAGTCAGTTAGTTCTGCTATTTTCCCCAGAAATCTTATATACCCTTTTGGCGCTACAAATTTATATTCAAACCAAAAATCGAAAATATCTCCAACTAAAAATATCTCTTCAGCATCAACTTTTACCTCATCTAACCAGTTAACAATAAGAAGCTCTCGTTCTCTACTTTTTTCAAATGAAGGAACACCTAAGTGAAAGTCTGAAGCAAAATATATTTTTTTTCCTTTCTCCACTATTGATATAGATTGTATAGTTCATTAATATTAAACATGAATTTAATCTTATTTAAGTATTTGTCAGCACCATGTAATTCATAGTTTTCTTCTAATTTTATTGAATATTTAAGTGGGAAATAAATTTCAAAATAGTCTTTAACAATATTTAATTGTATCCCAAAGTCGTATAATACTGGGAACAGTAGATCTTCATCGTTATAATCATCAATAATATCTTCATTCGTACCAATATCTATGAAAAAAGAAATGTATTTAGTAGGTGTAGGTATAGTTAAATTTGTTGCTAATAACCAAGTATTACTTTGTCCATAGTTTATACCTGTCTTAAAAGCACCGTCATTAAGATATATCTGCTGACTTCCAAGGCCTTTTACATTATGAATGGAACCGAATCTATCAAGCATTACTTGATCAAATAAGTAATCATGCGTATTAAAAAGTAGTGTTTCAAAGTCAGATGAATGGTTTTGATCACCACTATTTGCCGTTAGTCTAAATTTTTCTGTATAAACATTGTTGTTTTCTAAAAAGTACCCTCCAAACAATCTGACATCAATTTTTTGATTTTTCTTATTTACTGTGAGGTGATATTTAAATTCTCCTTGAACCTTCCAGTTTTGCTCAAAAGCCTGTGCAAGTAAGGATAATTTGTAAGGACTAATAACTCTTTTGTTTTCATTATTATAGTTAAAAGTTAGATATCGCTTAGATTGAGATCCTCTTCTATCAATATCTAAATTTACTTCAGATACTTTAACCGATAGATTTGATTTTACTTGAGATCTATCATTCTTATTAGCAATGATAAAGTTTACCTCAAACTCCTTTTTTTCAAATTCACCATCAGCGATTCCAAAGTCTAATCCTTGTTTTTTGTAGAATACATTGAAATTTATTTTTTGAAAATCAGTAGAAGGGTATAAAGAGTATGTTAATTTTGAAGAACCAACCAATCTTTGTGTACCAAAAGAGTATTGAGGCATAACCATAAATCGGAATGGCTTTTCTTTAATGTGAGAGTTGAAGAAACCAAAACCAATTTGAAGATTATCGTGATTATTATAACCTAAGAGCGGTGTTGCGAAAACTTGAGTTTTGTTGTTCTTATCAAAATTAAAGAAGAAACTAGCTTCTAAAGGTTCAATCTTACCTAGGATATTGAACATTCTTAATCTATTGTTACTTCTATTAATTTCAGGAATGTCATGATAATAATCTATAACAATTTCATCATATTCCTCATTAGGGAAATCTAATAAAGCTTTTCCTTCAAAACCATCGTACCAAACAGTTCTTACTACTTTCCCCGATCTTATAGCTGAAATAACAACTGGTGAAGCAATTTCTCCTTTGTTACTAACTACCAACTCAAACTTTCTTGTAGCTTCGTTCAGGTTAGCACTGTTTATTTTATAATCAACCTGATAAGTAGTTGTAAGAAGATCATCAAAAAACCATTTTAAATCTTTTTCAGTAGCAGAGGTAAATATCTTTTCTAAATCTTTAGGCTCAGGATGTTTAAATTGCCAAGTACTAAAATATTCCTTCATACATGCATCAAAGACCGGCTTACTTAAGTATTTTTCCAAATAGTTAAATGCAACCGCAGTTTTAGCATATACAATACTCCCGTAATTCTCACTAGAGTATTCTGCAGCAGGAGAATTGATAGGTAAATCTTTATTTCTTGACGCAACATATTCATACGACATTGCATGAATCTCCTTATTTGGAGGTATCGAATCTTTAACAATTACATTGACGAAATCACCTATTAAGTCTGATAGAGAAGCGGTTTTGTTAACTTCTTCAAAATAACGTCTTTCATAGTAGCTATTAATTCCTTCATCCATCCATGGGTGTAATCTTTCATTAGTTCCAAGGATTCCATAAAACCAGTTATGACCAACTTCATGTAAAATAACTTCTTCCAGTTCAACCTTTCCTTCTGTATCTCCAACAACTGTAATTGTAGGATATTCCATTCCACCTCCTGCTGTGATACCTCCATCTACTGCTGAGCACACTTTATATGGATAATCACCAACCCATAAACTATAATAGTATACTGCACTATCAATATATTTTGATGAGTTTCTCCATAAATCTCTATTTACTCTTTTGTATCTAGAAATTGTTTCTACAACTCTACCTGAATGGGGGAGTGTTACCTTGCTTCTTTCTGTTATCCAGTCATTATCAACAAACCAAGCGAAATCATGAACTCTATTTTGAGAGAAAGAAACCGTTTGGAAATTACCTTTTTTTATTGTTTTAACTTGATTTCCTGTAGCTGCAATCGTATAGTCTTGAGGTGTTGTAATATTTACATCAAAGCTTCCAAATTCCGAATAAAATTCACCAGTATTTAAATATGGTAATCTATGCCAACCTATGCTATCGAATACTGCTGGTTTAGGATACCATTGGGATATTTGATAGGACTTCTCATGGAATAATTCACCATCCATTTGAAGATCCTCTTCGATATGTCCAAGTCTTGAAACTTCTCCAACTGGAATTTTAACTCTAAATGGAGTTGTTATTTTAATAGAATCTCCAGGAAGTAAACCTTGTATTAGCTCAAGCTTAGCAATGTCAGAAAAGTTTTCTAATGTTCCCCAAAGAACAGTTTTACCGTTAACTTTAAAATCTAAACTATCAATTTTACCAGTATATTCTTTTTCGTTAAAGTATAATAGTGTTTCGTTATCCTCTAAAAGTTGCTTCGCTAATTGCGTATCATCTTGATATGCATTTGGCCATAAATGCATGTAAATATGTGAAAGTGTATCAGGAGAATTATTGATGTAAACTAAACTTTCAAAAGCGCTTAATGAATGTTTTTTGTCGTTTAATTTAACGTCAATATTATACTTAACTTCTTGTTGCCAATATGCAAATGAACTAAGTGAAAATAGTAAGCTAAAAAGCGAGAATAATGATAATGACTTACTCTTCATTCTTAATGAATTTTGAGATAGAATTAATGTTATTTGGTCCTCTTAAACTATTTCCTCTCTCTACTATTATACCTTCTGGGCTCACTAATATTAAAGTTGGGAAACCTTTTATTTTATAGTTTCTTAAAGTAACATCACTAGCTTCATATAATTGCGTCCAATCAGCATTGTGTTTAAGAATTGTTTTTTTCCATATTGATCTTTGAACGTCCGTATTCTTATCAACACAGATGCTAATTATCTCTAAATTATCACTACCGAAATGCTCTTTAGCCTTAGCTAAGTAGGGGATTTCTTGAATGCAAGGCTTACACCATGTTGCCCAGAAATCCAAAAGTACGTATTTACCTTTGTAATCAGCAAGTGATTTAGTTTCTTCTCTCTCATTTGGTAATGCGAAATCAGGAGCTTTTTCACCAATACTAGGAGGGAAAAACTTAGCGTTTTCAGATTTTAAACTTTGTACATATTCCGAGTTTGGATACTTCGTCGAAACGTTTTCTTCAACAGTTTTGTATACATCTCTATGGTTGTCTCTATTTAAAGAATTAAGAGCGATTAAGTTTGTTAACTGACCAGGGTTTTCTTTGATATATTTGAGTACAAAATTGGTTCTTTTTCTATCAGCATTACTAAGTAATTGTTTTGTTGATTCATGTATTTGAAAATGCATCTGTTTAGCTTGTGCTAATTCATAAACATGTATTAATGAATCATTATAAAACTTAGATGCGATTAAAAAAGCAGTTAAAGAATCTAACCTCTGATTTTCTTCAGAACCTGTAATTTTTGCACTTGCAGATAATGCTTTTGCATCAGCTTCAATATTTATTGTATTACCGGCTTCTGCAATAAATTTTACTTCACCTTTAGATTCAAGTAAATAAACACCATAAAAACCAGCAGAATTTTCATTTATTTTAAAAGTTACTTTTCCTTCTTCTGATACTGATACAGTATCTAGTTGTATTGTTTTTGGCCCAACGGGTAATCTTTCAATTACCATGCTTCCACTTGTAATTCCCCTTAGTGACACATTAACGGTAACATTACCATCTTTAAATTCTTCTTCTCCGCAAGCAAAAAGTAGCGTTGAAAATATGGAAAGTATAAAAAGTGATTTCTTCATCTGATTACTGTATTTTATTAATAAGTTTTTTAAACAATAAAGTCAATTGAGGCTGTGCGTTCATAGCAACCGAAATTATATCCTGAATGTTAACAGGTTTTATTTCACCATAACAAATATCTGTAATAATTGAACAAGCAAAACAAGGAAGTTCCATATGTTTTGCCGCTATAATTTCAGGAACGGTACTCATTCCAACGGCATTCGCTCCAATAATACTTAAGTATTTATATTCAGCTGGTGTTTCTAACATTGGACCTGGTAAACCAACGTAAACTCCATTCTGAACATTTAAATTATTCTCTTTTGCAATTTCATTCGCTGCCTCGATGAAGCTTCTTTCATAAGGCTGACTCATGTCTGGGAATCTTCCTCCAAGCTCATCTAAGTTTTTTCCAACTAAAGGATTTCCAGGGAATTGATTGATGTGATCAGTAATAATCATCAAATCACCTTTCTTAAAGCTAGGATCTAAACCACCAGCTGCATTAGAAACAAATAAGTTTTCAATTCCTAAAAGTTTCATTACTCTTACGGGAAGAGCAACTTGATTTAAATCATATCCTTCGTAATAATGAAATCTTCCTTGCATTACTACAACAGGAGTTTGCTCAAGCTTCCCAAAGATTAACTTCCCCTTATGAGTCTCAAGAGTCGATAATGGGAAATGAGGAATGTCTTCGTAGTCGATCTCAAATTCTACATCAACCTCTCCAACTAAGTCTCCTAAACCAGTTCCTAGAATAACACCCGACTTAGGTTTGAAATTATTTGTTTTAGCTGCTAAATAATCAGCTGCTTCTTTAATTTTATTGAACATTATCTATAATAGTTTGATCAAATGAAAGCTCGTCTTCATTAGTTTTATGAAATTTGATTTCAATAGGTAAGTAAAAAACAGGAAATTCTTCCAGTAAAGGGAAAAGTCTTTCGTCTTTCAATCTCATTGCGTCTTTCTCAGTTGTTATTAGGATCTTATCACTTGAGATAATTTCTTTAAACTGATTAATAACTCTAAGGATATCTGAAGGTTCAAATGAATGATGATCATCAAATTCTGATTGTATTACATCTTTAGATATTAACTGAAGATGATCTAACAAAGGCTCTATCTTGGCGATACCAGCGAAAACATTTACTTTAAGATTTTTCAAATCAAAATCTTCCTTTGCAAATAAAGCCTTAGCAGTATTATTAAAAGGTATAACTTCTTGGTAGGCGATGTAGCTAAAAAATATTTTTTGATGATGTTTCGGTCCAATCAATTGAGTAATTCTTCTATGCTCTATAGGAGAGTATATGTGAGGTGACTTACTTACAACAATAACATCGGCTCTTTTAATTCCCGACTTCCATTCTCTCAATTCACCAGAAGGAAGCATAAATTGTTTGTCACCAACAGAAGAGTAGTCTAGTAAAACAATACTCAAAGTAGGCTTTATCCATCTATGTTGGAAACAGTCATCTAATAAAATAAGTTCAGGAGCAATATCTTTTTCAAGTTTTGCAATCCCTCGTCTTCTGTCTCCATCAACAGCAACATCAATTTTGTCAAATTTAGAATGGAACTGCATTGGTTCATCTCCAATATCTCTAAAAGTTGATTTACTATTAGCTAATACAAAACCTTTAGATGCTCTTTTATATCCTCTAGAAAGCGTTGCGATTTTTTTAGACCCCTGTAGTAATCGAATTAAATATTCAATATGAGGTGATTTACCAGTACCACCAACAGTAATGTTTCCAACAGAAATAGAATATGTTTTAAATTCTTTAGATCTGAAAACTCCTGAATTAAATAGTACATTTCTTAATTTGGTGATAACACCATATAAAAATGAAATTGGTAGAAGAAGGACTCGGACAATAAACATAGGGTAAAAATAAAATATTTTGGGGGTTAATTTAGCGTTGTTAGTTAATTGTTAATAAACAGAGCATTCAAGAGAAAATTGATTTCAATGAAAACTTTATTTTCGTAACATGAAATTAAAAGAGCTTACATCAATTTTGGAAAAATGGGCACCTTTGGAATATCAGGAAAGTTATGATAATTCTGGACTAATCGTTGGTGATCCAAATATAGAAATCACTGGAGCTCTTTTAACTTTAGATTCTACAGAAGAGGTGGTGGATGAAGCCATTAAAAAAGGAGCAAATTTAATCATTGCCCATCATCCAATTCTTTTTGGAGGAATCAAACAGCTTAATGGGAAAAATTATGTTGAGCGCACAATTATAAAAGCGATCAAAAATGATATTGCGATTTATGCATTTCATACCAACTTGGATGCGGTAATAAATGGCGTAAATTCCAAGATAAGTGATAAACTTAACCTTATAAATAGATCGATTCTTAAAAAAAGAAAAGAAAATAATAAAGTTGGTTCAGGAATGATTGGTGATTTAAAAACTCCGATAAATGAGCTAGAATTTCTAAGTTTTATTAAGAAGGAATTTAAAGCCGGTAGCTTACGTTATACAAATATTTTAAATAAAGATGTCGTGAGAGTGGCGGTTTGTGGAGGGTCAGGGAGTTTCTTGTTAGAAGATGCAATAAGAGAAGGAGCTGATGTTTTTGTAACGAGTGATTTTAAATATCACCAGTATTTTGATGCGGAAAACAAGATTGTAATTGCTGATATCGGACATTATGAAGCAGAAATTTGCACTCAACAGTTAATTTATGAATATCTAAATAAAAAAATTAGTACCTTTACGCTCCATTTTTCGGACGTAAATACTAATCCTATTAATTATCTATAATTATAATGGCAAAAGCTAAAGAAATTTCAGTAGAGGATAAGCTTAAATCGCTTTACAAATTACAATTAATCGATACAAAGATTGATAAGATTAAAATCGTAAGAGGAGAACTTCCTTTAGAAGTTCAAGACTTAGCAGATGAGATCGCTGGTTTACAAACTAGAATAGACAAGGTTAACGAAGAGGTTGCAGAACTTGAAAAAGGTGTATCTGATAAGAAAAACTTAATCGTTGAGTCTGAAGCATCTATTGTTAAGTACAAAGAGCAACAAAACAATGTTAGAAATAACAGAGAGTTTGACTCATTGACAAAAGAAATTGAATTCCAAGAGCTAGAAATTGAATTGGCTAACAAAAGAGTCAAAGAAACAAAAGCTAAGGTTCAGCATAAAAAAGATTCTTTAACTGAAAGCGTTGATAAAATCGCGATTAGAAAAGAGGATCATACTTTAAAGCAAAATGAGCTTGATAATATCGTTTCTGAAACTGAAAAAGAAGAAGAAACTTTAGGTAAGCTTTCTGTTAAAGCAGAAGCTACTATCGAAGAAAGATTGATTGTTGCTTATAAAAGAGTTAGAGGATCTGTAAGAAACGGTTTAGCTGTTGTTTCTGTAGAAAGAGAATCTTGTGGAGGTTGTTTTAATAAAATACCACCACAAAGACAACTTGATATTAGAATTAGAAAGAAAGTTTTAGTTTGTGAGCACTGTGGTAGAATTTTGGTAGATCCTGAATTAGCTGAAGAAGTAGCTGATAAGTTATAATTTCAACAAAACTATATATAAAAAAAGGCGCTATCATTTGATAGCGCCTTTTTTTTGTTATTTATCTTCCTTGGGTGGTTTGTAAGTTCTAGTCCTGGATTTTTTCTTCTTACTTTTCTCACTCTTTTTTTCTTTCTTGGGTTTTTCCTTTTTAGTTTCTTGCTGATCATTTACCGCATATACTGGTAATGATATGATTGTAGCTAAGATGAAAAATTGTTTTAGTGTTCGTATCATTTTATTTTCGTTGTTTATTCGTATTTTTGTTAGGAGAATTATCACTGAAAACAGCAAAAATTATTCCAATCATGGCTAAAAATTTTACAACAAGAGCGAACGACTTTTCCAAATGGTATAACGAACTCGTAATAAAAGCTGATTTAGCACAAAATTCCGATGTTAGAGGATGTATGATTATCAAACCATACGGATACTCAATTTGGGAAGGTGTACAACAAGAGTTGGATAGAAAGTTTAAAGAAACTGGGCATATGAATGCTTATTTTCCAATGTTAATTCCAAAATCATACTTAAGTAAAGAAGCAAAACATATTGAAGGTTTTGCTAAAGAGTGTGCTGTTGTAACACATACAAGATTAAAAACGAATGAAGAAGGAGATGGTGTTGTTGTAGATCCATCTTCAAAATTGGAAGAAGAATTAATCATTCGTCCAACTTCAGAAACTATAATCTGGAATACATATAGAGGGTGGATTCAATCTCATAGAGATTTACCAGTTCTTGTTAACCAATGGGCAAACGTTATGCGTTGGGAAATGAGAACTAGAATGTTCTTAAGGACTTCTGAGTTTTTATGGCAAGAAGGTCACACTGCTCATGCTACAGAAATAGAAGCTGTAAACGAAACAAGAACCATGTTGGATGTTTATGCAGACTTTTGTGAAAACTACATGGCAATGCCTGTAATAAAAGGTGTTAAAACTGAAAACGAAAGATTCCCTGGCGCGGTTGATACTTTTTGTATCGAAGCATTAATGCAAGATGGAAAAGCACTACAAGCTGGAACATCTCATTTCTTAGGTCAGAAATTTGCAGAATCTTTCGATGTTAAGTTTGCTGATAAGGATGGTGTGTTAAAATACGTTTGGGGTTCTTCTTGGGGAGTTTCAACAAGATTAATTGGAGGACTAATCATGACGCATTCGGATGATGAAGGTTTAGTATTACCTCCTAAATTAGCTCCAATTCAAGTTGCAATCATTCCTATATATAAAGGAGAAGAACAATTAGAAGCAATAGCCTCTAAATTAGAGCCAGTTATTAAAGCTCTAAGAGCACAAGGTGTAAGAGTTAAATTTGATGATAGAGATTCGCAGCGTCCAGGTTGGAAGTTTGCTCAATACGAATTCCAAGGAGTTCCAATAAGATTGGCTTTAGGAAACCGTGATCTTGAATCAGGAAATATAGAAGTTGCACGTAGAGATGAAAAAACAAAAGAAGTAATTGCTTTTGATGGAGTAGTGGAACATGTAACGAACTTACTTGAAGAAATTCAAAACAATCTATTTACAAAAGCATTAAACTATCGTACAGAGCATACAACTGAAGTTGATTCTTATGATGCGTTTAAAAAAGTAATACAAGGTAAAGGTGGTTTTGTATCAGCTCATTGGGACGGGACTAAAGAAACTGAGTTGAGAATAAAAGATGAAACTTCTGCTACAATTAGGTGTATCCCTATAGACTCTGATGAAGTTGCTGGTGTATGTATATTAACTGGTAAACCTTCAAAACAGAGAGTTCTATTCGCTAAAGCCTATTAAATATGGATGATAAAACCAAAAGAGCCGATATTTTAGAAATTCTAAAAGAGAAAGCTGTTGTTAAAAAGGATGTCTTTGAAAAAACCAAAGATGTTTTTGCCGATTTAAAAAAAGTAATTCAAGAGTTTTCTGAAACATTAGCGGAAGATGTTAAAGTTTTAGATACACCACTTACAGTTACTTCACTTGAAAAAGGTAAATACGAAATCCGATTAACAATCGCTGGTGATGTTTTGGTGTTTATGATGCATTCTAACGTTTTCGATTTTGAGAAAACCCATAAAGTACATCGTACCTCTTATGTAAAGGATAATAAAGGGAAGTCTTATTGCGGGATGATCAACGTATATAATTTCTTGTCTGATTCTTTTAAGTATAATAGGGTAAACGATTACGGTTATCTGGTTGGAAGGATCTTTATCAACCAAGATTTACACTTCTTTGTTGAAGGAAAAAAAGAAATGGGGTTTTTATTTAACGATTTTCAAAATGAAAAGTTTGATGAAGCAGCAATGCTATCTGTGGTTGAAACCATCGTTAAGCATTGCTTGAGTTTTGAACTGTTTACCCCACCATACAATGAGGTGGCGCATGTTAGTGTTGATCAAATTGAGACTGCGAGTACGATCATGAAAATGAAAACAGGTAAGCGATTGGGATTCCAATTTAACACTGATGAAGACGTTTTTTAATATTTTTTTTGAGAAAGTTTTGTCATTGAAGAAAATCGTTGTATATTTGCACTCCTCTAAATAAAGAGGAAGACATATTGGCCCGTTCGTCTAGGGGTTAGGACGCCAGGTTTTCATCCTGGAAACAGGAGTTCGATTCTCCTACGGGCTACTTAAAAAATGATTATTGGGACTTGTTCCCTTTTAATTTATAATATTATGGCAAATCACGCTTCAGCAAAGAAAAGAATTAGACAAACGGAAACTAAAAGGGTTCACAATAAGTATTTTCACAAATCAATGAGAAATGCTTTGAAAGAAATTCGTGAAAACGAAGACAAAAAGTCTGCTATCGCTGCTTTACCTAAAGTAACTGCTTTAATCGACAAAGTTGCTAAAATGAATATCATTCATAACAACAAAGCATCTAACTTAAAAAGTGGACTTGCAAAGAGAATTGCTTCTTTAGCTTAGTACTCTTTTAAAACAATATTTTAAAAAGGCTATCCAAACGGATAGCCTTTTTTTGTTTATATATAGTGCTGTTGTTTTTATCTGCCTAAATATTTTATCTTAAATTGCATTGCTATATTTGTAAACAAACTACATAACATGCTTAATTACAATAACAAAATTTGGTGGAAATTCTTATTTAAACCCAGTGGATATTTCTTCGAGGGGATGATCTGGAGTGTTATAATGTATGGTGTACTTACAGGTTTATTTACCTTTTTATATGAGTTGCACCC
>CAWVWF010000101.1:0-12957 GCA_963933885.1 uncultured Flavobacteriales bacterium
TGATTTGGTTAATGAAGTTAGCATATCCATGAATACTTGGTAATAAGTTGGCTTTTCCACGCCAAGTTTTACCAGCTAAACCAGTTTGTTCAATTTGATATAACAACGCTCTAAACCTTCTTAATTCACGCCTATCAATATTCGTTTTATCATTAACAACAACACCTGTTACCTCTTGTTTCCCACCTCTTTTCATGATGCGGAGTTTCTTAGGGTGAAGCTTGAAGTTTTCTTCTTTGATAACCTTTTTAGAATATTTTAAAACGGCTTGAATATGTTTTAATTCATCTTTACCAGCAGAGAAAGTCATATCATCCACATACCTAGAATAGGTGAAATTGTATTTAGTTGCAATTCCGTTTAATCGCTTATCCAATTTTCTGCAAATGATGTTGGCGATAGCAGGTGAACATGGTGAACCTTGTGGTAAAAAACGTTCTCCTTTTTGAGCGTAATAAGTTTCATCAGCTAGCTTTACATCAACCACTTCTGGTTCTGTACAAATCAATGCTAAAATCGTAGAAACTTGTCCGGAATACCCCAAGGATTTAAAAGCTCCCAATACTCTTTGGTAGCTAATACTTGGGAAGAAATTCTGCATATCTTGATTGATAACTACAGCTTTTCCGACATGCATTTCTGCATTGGTTTTAATGCTTTTCGCGATCACACAACCATGTGCTTTATCGTGAAGTGTAACAGCATTTAATATGTTTTCTAAGATCCACGTTTGTGCAGTTTTCAACCTTGGTGATGGTGCCGAAATTAATCGAAATCCACCAGACTTTTTTGGTAGTTGAAATCTGTGGTAATGTGTGATTTTAGAGTTTTTTCTTACATAGGATAAGAACCTTAATTCGCCAACACTAACGTCCATTGCAATGGATAATTGAAGTGCTTCGTTAATTACAGGTAATCCATTTTCTTGAAGACGATCTTTATTAGATTGTTTCTGTGCAAGTAGTGAAGAATATCCTTCTCCTAAATAGGTGATTTCTTTGGCTTTAAACTCTACCTTTTTCGCTTCGCGATCTAGTTTTGCTTGTGCCTTTCTTTCTTTGGTTTCTTTTTGATTGATCCTAGATTGGATCATTCTTTCTTTATGAATACTTTTAAGCAGTTCTTCAGGGTCGTCTAGTACCCTTTTTTCTGCCAACAACTTTGTTAATTCTTTAGATAGCTTTCCCTCTTTGGTGAGGTATTCTTTTACTTTGTGAAAGTCGGGTTTATCCGCATCCCAAAATCCAAGACGCACCATTTCTGAAATGATATAAGCATCTTTAGAACCTGTTTCAGAGATCTTATCTCGAATCGCTTGTCTGTTGTTTTCAGTAGTACTCATTGGTAAAAAAGTAGTCCAGCGCCAATTCTCTTCGAACTTTCTAAGTACTAAGGCGAACAACTCCAGTGAAATACACTACCTGTGCTATTTCAAACCGAAGGTTTCACACCGGAAATAGCACAGGTAGTGTATTTCACGATGTTAAGTTCGTCTTGGTGACGCGTGTGTGGTCTGTATACAAGATTGGCGATACACCAATCAAAATGCAAGCTTTTTGCGCTGGACCTACTATATTTTAAAGTTAATAATTTTGTTTCTTTTTTCTAAGCATTCTTAGTGCTATTATGTGTTCACATGGACCTTTTTTCAAACCATTTTGAAAGAAGTATGAACATCCACAATTTCCGTCTATCACTTTATCATCCCAATCAATTTTAACAAAGGCTTTTCCGGCTCCTTTGAACCTTGCTCCAATGGCAATATGATCGGCATAATTCTCTTCAGTATATGCTTCAAAGTCTCCTTTTAAAGCGAGTTGAACACCGTTTCTTTCTGTATCACCAGAGTAACGAAGTGTTTCAATATCAATCCCATCACTCTTCAGTTCTCGGATTCTGTAAACTGCGTTTTCTATATCGTAAATTACTTTTCCAGCTTGTGTGAAAATGGATAATGAGCGTTCTATAATTTGTTGTGACAATCCTAGTTTGGTAACCAATGTTGGTACATCAGAAAACCATGTTTCCTTTAAAGTGATATACACTTTTTGAAGGGTCATTGCATCAACTTCATCACGTGGTGCCATCAGGTCTAACTGACTTGCTTGCGACCAATCGTTGGCTGTCCATCCAGAGAGTCCTAAAGTGAAAGACATTTCCCCTAAGTTTGCCACAAAAAACGATGGCATTCCACTACCTAGTAATTGTACTTTAATGCTTTTGGTGATTGGGAGTAATCTTTCCAACATCATCAATCTTCGTCTACCCCAAATTCTAATTTCTTCAGAAGTATTCCCTTTGTAAATGGTGCTACAAACAACCTTGAAATCCCAAGGTTCGAAAACAGCAACAATTGGCTTTCCTGGTTCCAATTGGAAACGGATGGATCTCGGTCCTTTATCTTCTTTATTCCTTTTTAAGATCAGTAAGAAATTCGCCATATCGATAGGGGACAGGTCGAAACTTACATTCTTTAAAGTCATTGCCGTACTTACTTGCAAAAACCCACGAACCCAACTATCAGGCAAGTCGATTTTCTCTTCACGGTATTCATCACCACCCGTAGAAACATCAAACCCTTTCGGGTCAATTTTAAATGTGGTGCTTTTGTAAGTTCTTATTTTTTGAAACTCAGTGTATAATGCCTGAGAGTAATCGATGTTTGTAGTTCCACATTTGAACTCATCAATATTATTGAAAACATTATAGCTACAAGCTAGTTTTCCATAAGCAGATTCATCCTGACTAAAACATTCGAAAAATACTTGATCAGGGTGAACTGTAATTACAGGATCTAAAACCCACCAAGCATCAGGATCTTTCTTATATAAATAATCAAAATACTTTCTTTGTGCCGTCATGTATGGCTGCATGATTTGAGATCTTTCACCTCTTAATCCAGAAAGTTCTGATTGTATTGTTTTTATCTTTTGCTCTAAATCACCTTTCCCTTCCATGGCTTCGGCCAACCAAATTTCTTCCTGACTTTTAAGCCAGGCTTTATAATCGGTTTTATCTCCAGCTTGAAAGTTTAAGTTAGAAACAACAACATCGTGCAAAGCGGATATCGCTTCTCTGAACGGAATCTTGTCGTGTAATTCACCTACGAAAAATGTAGGATCTCTATGTAAATCCGGTGCGAAATTCACACCAGTTTCAGTAGCAGAGTTACTTACTTTACTCGTGCCAGAATATTTATAATTAAACTGCATGAGTGTAAATTTTAGTTGGTATAATTTCGAACGGTAATTCAACCGTAGGATGATTGTCTTTTATCTCTAACAATAAACTCATGTATGCAGATAAATCTGATTTTGTATTTGAAGCCATTAAATCTTTAACGATTTCCAAAGTAAACTGAGCAACTTCAAGCGACTGATCGGCTTCTTGTTTTAAGAAGGCCAATACACGTTTTTTAGCAACGCCATTTTTGTTTACACTCAATAGAACCGTTAAGAAGAAAGGCTTTAGCTTTTGAACGATTTCAAAATTACCAGCAGCAAAACTCCCTAGATAGTTTGTCGTAAATAGCTTCATTTCATCCGTTGGATGTTCACTTAATTGAAGTAGTAATTGTAATCCGAAATCAGACTTAAATACTTTCGTAATTAACTTTCTTCCAAATGCTTGAACATCATGTAGAGGAGAATCACAAACGACCATTAGTAATTCGATACCCCAATTTTCAACATTAATATTGTCCATGAAATAGTTGAACGCCCAACTTCTAGTCGTATCCCAATTGGATTCTAGAACACCTAAAAATGCCTCCAATTCAGCATTAACTTTCAGCTTAGAATCTTCTAAGAATTGATGTACCTCTTTTCTGATGGATAATGTATCAACACTTGCTAACATCACGATCTCTTCATTAGAAAGCAATGCGACTTGATGATTATCATTAAATAATTTTGATCCTAAATGTTGCGCCATTTCATAAGGCGAGAAGAGTAATTCGAATACAGAACCCTTATCGATTGTAAGTAATTCGGTAGACATGTTTTCGTTCAGCCAATTCTTTATCGCTTCGTGAATTCCTTCGCCAGTTTCTTTAACCGTAATAGCAAGGATCAATTTTTTAAAGAGTTGCGCTTTAAAAGTAGGATCGCTGTTTACCAGTTTTAATAAAACAGGAGAAGTAGCATTTCTAACCCCTTCAATTTCTGAGAAACTTAGGGATATGATTAGATCTTTTTTATCTGCGAAGAACGATTCAGGGAAGTCAATCAATAAACCAATAGCAGCAGTTTGAACAACTAGTTTTGGTGAAGCCACCATATCTAAGATGAACGAACCAGCTAATTCATGCGATGGCATTGCGTTGATCTGAATAAACTTTAAACCAAGCATTACTTGACTGTCGATTTCAGATTTAACAAACAATTCGATTTCGCTGATCTTCAATTCAGCGAAAAGTTCACCTATGTTTTGAACTTCCAATCCGCTAACAACTAGGTTTAAAAACTCTAAACTGTATGCATCTGGATTCGTTAAAAAGCTATTGAAATCTACTAGACTCATTTTTGCAAACTGAGCAGTAGATAATTTAACTTCCTTGATTTTAGTGATGAAAGTATTTAATAGGAATGTGTTTCCTGATTGTAATGCTTTTATGAAATATTGATTGTCTTTTTCAAAAGCAATCTTCACTTGATCAAAAGCGGTTAAACCTATTTGTTCCCCTTCGCTATTCTTAGAACTTAACAAGGCAAACACCAATTCCTCAGTCACTTTACCTGCTTCTATTAATGCTTTGGCGATAGCAACTCCAATTGCTGAAGTGTCTTTATGATCGTGCTTTAATATTTCGATTAATTGCGCTGTAGAAACTGCTTCCTTAAAACTTGGGTTTGCGTTGTAAACACGAACTGCAAAGTTGGAAACCATTTCACTTTTAGAACCAATTAAAATTTCAATAATTTCTTTTGGAGCTTCATTCCATATGTAAGGGAAAGCTTCCTCTCTTCCGTGATCTGAAAATTCAGCCTTAGGATTAGCATCTTTTAAATACCAACTTCCACTACCAGTGAAATTGTATTTAGATGAATTACCATAGATGATATACATCAATACACCATACTGAGAATATGCAGGAAAAAACTTCACTCCTTTATCCACATACGACCATGTATTATAGTCGTATTCGTAATCCATTTCTTTCCTCAAGCTTACATTATCCTTCGCTTCATTAGCCGACATTAAGTACGCCTTTGCTTGCTCAACATAGCTTTGAGTAGAATAGCCTACTAATCTTTTAATATATTTTGTTGCTCTTCTTTCGAAGTATGCTTTTGTTTTATTTGAGAACGCCAATCTAGAATTGTGCTTCTTAGATTCAGCATCTTCTTTAACTGTTTCTCCATCTAGCCAAACACCGTAATAGCTTGCTCTGTAGTATGCACTGCTGTAATAAATACGTTTGGATAATGTTGTGATCATTTCTGAATCCAACAACAATTCAGCTGATTTATAGATGTATCGAATCCCCTTGAAATATCCAGGTTTGAATTCGATAGATTTTACATAATTTAATATGATAGGGCGAATCCAAGTTTTGTATATCGAAACCAGATATAATTCACTCATGATATACGACCAATCACCGCTAGCTGTGTTTGAGTATTGTTGTACCAAATCACGAAGCGCAATGTCGTTGTTTTCAGAAACTGCACTTACCAATTCACTTGGCCAAGTTCTTAGTACAATACCTAAAGTCATTTGCTTTTGTGATTCACTACCATGTTTTAACACATGACCTAACCCTAATCTAAACGCTTTGTCTTTAACAGTCCAGCTACTTAGTTTAGAAATTAATGGATCAACAGATTTTTCAGATTGAATTCTTCCAAGCGACCAAACGGCAGCGTAAACTTCCATCGGATCTTTTTGGTTTAAGAACCCAATTAATAAATCTTCAGCTTGTTTTATGTTTAATTCCCCTGCTCTCCAAATGGCTCTTGATAAGGACCATTTTCCTTTAGGGTTATTGTCTCCTTTCTTTAAATATGCAAGAACAGCATTAGATCTTTCATCCGTACTTCCAGTTTCAGGTATTGGATCAGATATTTCTTCAACCACTGTACCTTCTTCTAAATATCCTTTCTTTGTTTTGCTCAAAACAAGTGCATCAAATATTTTTAAAGCTTCATCATATACAACAGGGAATACAGTTTTGGTACCCTCTCTCAAGGTATTACCTCTTCTTCCGTAGGCAAAATTCACAACGAATTGTTCTGCATCTAATTCGCATAAATCAACTTCGTAAACCTTATCTGATTTGCCTTCTTTAAAAAATAAACGAGCAGTTTTTATCTGTTTCAATGGAAAAAGTTTTCTCTGATTAAGCTTTTAAAATTAGCTTAATAAACCTTGAAAACGATCAATAAAGGAGGTAAGTTTTCAACAGGAATCACAATTTTTTTAACAGTATTTTGCACATCAAAAAGCCCCATGAATTTTTTCAAAACATGGGGCTTTTATCTATGTAAAAAACAAACTAATTTTTACTGTCTCCCAAAGAGCCTAATACTTTGTTAGGATAAAGTTCTTTAGCATCGAATGTATCAAACTCAAATTTATCGATGTTGATTTGGTGTAAATACCCTTCGTTATCTTCTTTCATTTTGTTCATGAATGCAGATTGTTGAAAAGGAACCAAAGCACCGTCTATTCTTGTATAGTTTTTAAAAGACATTGAACCGTAGAAAAAACTTGCTCCTGGCATTTTCAAGTAGTTATCTCTTATCGTATAGATTACATAGTCTAAACGATGTGTTTTTTTATTGATGTATAAAACATACTGATCATTTTTCTTAGTTGCTTCTAAAGTTTCCCAAGTTGCAAAAACCAAGTCATATTCAGTTTCATTGAAAGTTTCTTCTCCTGCATATCTAATGATTGGTGCATTGCTTAAACGACCTACCATTTCATTGAAATATTGGAAAGCAGCTAAGCCAAATTTATGTCTTCTGTTTAATTCTACATCAAAGTTTGGCAGACTATCTTTCTCCTCTTCGTAATATTTCCAAGCTTGTAATCCAGCTTTATTACCTGCTTCTTTTCCATCTAGAAATTCAATTTTAGAATCGAAAGTTCCAATAACAGATTTAAGTTTTACTTTGATTACAGCATCTGGCCAAAGCTTTCCCATTTTCCCCATCATTCCAACCCATGAATCCACACCTGTATAAGAATATACTTTATGAGATTGCATAGCGTCAATACCGTGTTCATTCCAAGCTTGTTTTAAGATTAATTTTCCTTTCTTTTCCATCTCCAATCCATTCGCATCGTTCTTTAGAGATTTTGGTAATAGATCTACTTTGTAAGAACTAAATGTGATTGTTGCTACAATTCCAAAAAGTACTAAACCGATTAATTTTTTCTTGTTTTTCATCTTCTGTTTGTTTTTGATAAATCAAAGTTATGCAGAAGGGAGAGGAAGGAGTTTGCAGAAAAAGTCAAATACTACGCAGAAAATTTCACTCTGTAGTTTGAGGGAGATAAATGATATAAAGCCTTGAAAGACCTATTGAATGTTGAGATGGTTTCGAAGCCACAATCATATGCGATATCAGAAATACGGTCTTGCGATTCCTTAAGTAAGCCAGACGCTTTTTCCAATCTCTTCTCAGAGATATATTTTTTAGGACTGATTTGAAATTCCTTTTGAAACTTCCTTTGGAAAGAAGAAAGACTTAATCCACATAGCTGAGAGAACTCTTCTAGTGATAAATTAGAGAATATATTGTTTAGTATGGCTGATTTGAAGCTAGTATCGTTTGATCTAAACATACCAGATAGGAAGTCTAAATCATTGGTGATCCCTTCACTTTTGATAATTAAAAGTATAAACTCTTTCAGCTTGTTTTTGATGATTGCATCATCAGCTAACTTTGGATTATCTATTAGGATAGATATACCTTCCCTGAATAGTTTAAGTAAACCTTGTACTGGAATCTGTTTAACATTATAATCTACAACATGTGTTGAGAGACTTAAATCAAACTTGAATAATTCTTCTATTATTTCTGGGTAAATGTAAACGCCAATCAACTCCATGTCGTCAGCTCTTTCTCTTTGAGCAGCTGAACTCTCCACAAAAAAGTCTACACATTTCGCTAGCATTCCATCACCAGCAGTTAAATCAAATTTGGTTTCGGCAGAACGAATGGAAAATTCACCTCTGTTTACAAACATAAAACAGGCTTCGTTTTCGTAGAAAGGTTTTAGTCCACGTTTGAATGCAGGAAAAATAACTTTATTGAAAATCACCTTTCCGTTTAACGTTAATACCTTTTCTTCGTAAGCCATGTGAACTAATGTACAATTTTTAACAGTTCATTAAAAACTCTTTTTCACTTTTAATTTTACGAGTAGAATTGAAATTAAAACATGTGTTGATACACTTATTAAAAAGACCCACCCACCATTAATCCAACTTAGATCAGTCATTAAAGTGTAAGAGAAACAAACTCCAAATGTTGAATCTGTTTTATCAAGCAGATTAAAGAGTAGTTTGTTTTTAGTTGGACTAGTTCCTGGTGCAATACCCATTCGTCTCTTGAAATAGGAATTAGGAAGCTCAAAGAATACATATGCAAAACCTAAAAGACAACCATATTTAAATCCTAAGAATTGATCATAGTTGTCGGTAAAGTAAGTTCCTATGTAGGATAGTAATCCAGTTAATGAGATTACGATTACAAAACCTCTATACGTTTTGTTTTCACCGAATAATTCTTTGTGGATCGGGATTTTCATCCATTTCAACAAATTTACTTTTACCAAAAACATATGAATGATATTGGCGAAAAGTAATGGTAGAAAAAGAACGTATATAATTTCTTTCATATTAAAACCCGTAAATATTTCAACTTTAGAAGTAATACAGATAACACAAGATTAATATTATATTATTAACTTTACGTTAATCATGAAACAGTTAATTGCGTTAACCCTTTTATTGGTACTTTTCCTATCTGCTATAAGGCCATATTTCCCTTATGTAGATTATGCAATTAATAAAGAATATATCGCCAAGGTTCTTTGTGAAAATATAGAAAAACCTATACTGAAGTGTAATGGGAAGTGTCATCTTAAAAAAGAGTTAAAGAAGGCAATAGAAGTTGATTATTCAGAGAAAGAAGGAAAGGTTAAATCAAATGAACAGGAGCATGTTTACTTGTATTATTCTTCTGCTTTAAATGACTCGAATTTTAAAATTAAGAACCAGTCTGAAATTTTGATAACGGTTTATAACTATCGAAATTACCCTTTCTGTAAACCTCCAACACCTCCTCCGAAACGTTTGTTTAGTTAATTAAATCAATGTGCAATTCCACCAATACTGGTCGGGATTATTACGCACACATTTTACTAAATAAATATTATTTCTATGAAAACTGTAAGCATACTTACAGCTTTGATAGTGGTACTTATGTTTTCGAATAATGCTAATGCCCAAAATGTAATAAAGGGTAGTGTTATTAATGAAGAAACCAAAGAACCATTAGTTGGAGCATATATCGTGGCGTTGGGAACAACGGATGGAACCACAACAAACATGAACGGAAAGTTTGAGTTTGAAACAACAAATCAAGTAGATAGTTTATCGATATCTTATCTTGGGTTTTATGACATGGTTATTAAGCCAAGTTCAAGCAGTTTAATTGAACTTAAACAATCGTCAACTGAACTTAATCAAGTTGTTATTTCAGCAAGTAGAGAAGCCGAGAATAGAGCGGGAGTTCCAATAGCGATTTCCACAATTACCACAACAACAATTAAGGAAACAAAAGCCACTTCTATAGAGCAACTACTAAATAAAGTGACCGGTGTTTACATGGTTGATTTAGGGAATGAGCAACATAGTATGAGTATGAGACAACCACTTTCTTATGGTGGAATGTTCTTATACTTAGAGGACGGAATTCCAATAAGAATTTCAGGTGTTTTCAATCACAATGCATTGATTGAAATTAACATGGGAAGTGTGAGCAACATGGAAATAATAAGAGGTCCAGCTTCTTCATTATATGGAAGTGAAGCGATTGGTGGAGCAGTTAATTTCATCACACATAAGCCTTCTATTTTACCAACAGTAAAAGCTCAGATTCAAGGAAATAACTTAGGCTATAAACGAGCTGATTTCATGGTTTCTAATACTTGGAAGAAGGTAGGTTTGGTTTTGAGTGGTTACGGAGCAGGTCGTACTGATGGTCCTCGTGATCATAGTGATTTCAGTAAACTTGCTTTAACATTAAGAGAGGATTACCAGATTGCTAAAAATACTTCTTGGACAAGTACGATTAGCTATATTGATTATAAAACTGATATGACTGGTGGATTGGATAGTGCCAATTTTTACAGTCAGGATTTCTCAAGTTTACACACCTTTACTTACCGAAGTGTAAAAGCTTTAAGAGCAAGATCTACAGTTAATCAATATTGGAATAAAAAATCTAAGAGTACATTAACAGCATTTTTCAGAGACAATACGATCGGTCAAAATCCTCATTATAGAATTAAGGATGATTATAAACCATGGTCGGGAAGCGGAGATCCTTTATTAGCACATGGAGAAGAAAATGCAAATAGTTTTAAGAGTTATGGAATAATTACTCAACACAGACAAAGTTGGGATTTCCTAAAGCTAAAATGGATCTCAGGAGCAAGTGTAGATTTTAGTCCGAATGACTTTAAATCCAACTATATTCAAGTAGCTAAGAATACAGATGGATTGTATACTGGGTACACAGGAACAGATTCGTTGTTGGCTGATTATAAAGTTGGATTATTAAATACAGCCTTCTACACTCAAGTTGAATTCTCTCCTTTGAAAAATTTAAAAATAGTAGGTGCACTAAGGTATGATCGTATCGATTACGATTATGACAATTCCTTGGATTCAACTGCATTCTCAGGAGCACCAGATGAGCAAAATGGATTTGATTATGTGACACCGAAAATTGGAGCGACTTACGATTTTAAAAATTCAAAAGGACTTTTCACCAACTACTCAGTTGGATTTGCGCCACCTGAAGTTTCTGAATTGTATAGAGGTGTTTCTGTGCCTACACTTAAGCCTTCAACATTTACAAATTATGAAGTTGGAGGTTGGATTTCTTTTCATAAAAGGAAAGGATATGTTGAAGTAAGTTTATATCAACTAGAGGGGATAAATGAAATCATCAGCGTTAAGCAAGATGATGGTTCAACTCAAAAGGAAAATGCAGGAGCAACCTTGCATCAAGGTATTGAATATACTGTAAAGTATGCACCAATCAGGTCTTTAAACATCAGAGTAAGTGGAGCGAATTCAAATCATAGTTTTGTTGATTTTGTAGAGAAAGGGAAGTCTTATAACGGAAATAAAATGAGTGCCGCGCCATCTTTTATTGGTAATGCTGAAATCGTTTATAAGCCTAAATTTATAAAAGGAGCAAGGATAGGTTTAGAGTGGCAGCATTTAGGGAAGTACTTTTTAGATGCTAATAACACGGAGGAATATCCAGGATTTGACCTTTTAAATCTTAGGGTTGGTTATGAAATTAAGTCGTTTAATGTTTGGTTAAATGTTCTAAATTTAACAGATGAAAATTATGCAACTGTTGCTGAGAAATCTGCTTGGGGAAAGAGTTATCGTGTAGGGAATCCAAGAACTTTTAATGTTGGGATTAGTTATCAATTTGTAGGAAAGAACAAAGAATTAAAACAAGGAACGAATAAATAATTTCTTTAAAAAACATAAGATGAAGCATCAATTTTACTTATTCATGATAGCATTACTTTTAGTAGGTTGTGATGAAAATTATTCGAACGAAATATTTGAAATAAAGTCTACTTTAATTTCAAATAAATCAAACCATTCGGATGCTTCTTTTTTAACAGAAGATTATAATGGTTATCCGGTTTTGACTTGGGTTGAAAAAGAAGGGAAAGACAATTATTTGTATTGCTCAGCCTCATTTGATACTGGTGAAACTTTTAGTCCTCCTTTGAAAATAGCAACTACTAAAGGACTCTCGTCTCATCATGAATCTATGCCTAAAGTTGCATTTAAAAGTAATGGAACTGCTGTGGTTGTTTTTCAAAAAAGGATACCTACTCCAGAGAATCAATACGCTGGAGTTTTACTTTATACACAACTTTTAAAAGACGGGAATCGATGGTCTACGCCAGCATATCTTCATGCAGATTCTTCTAAGGGAATTGGAAGAAGTTTCTTTGATATTGTTCAATTACCAAATGGTGAAGTCGGAGCAATTTGGTTGGACGGAAGGAATAATTATAAGAATGGTTCTTCTTTATATTTCGCCAAAACTAATGCTGAAAATGGTTTTGATTCTGAGATTCAAATAGGAGAAAAAACTTGTCAGTGTTGTAGAACAGATATCTATGTAGACGAACAGAAAAACATCAATGTTGCTTTCCGAGGCATCATCAATGATAGCATTAGAGATATTGTTCATTTGGTGTCTACCGATTTAGGTAATTCATTCTCATCACCAACAGTTATTAGTGATGATAACTGGGTTATAAACGGTTGTCCACACAGCGGACCAGTAATTACAGAAACGAGTAAAGGATTAGATTTTTTCTGGTTTACAAGAGGTGAAGGAGAAGGTGTTTTTCACACATCAAAAGCTCATAACGATGGAAGTTATAAAAGCAGGGATTTAATGAATCCTCATGCGCGTCATCCACAAGCTGTTTCTTTACCGAATGATGAAATTGCTATTGTTTGGGATGAAAGTTTTAAGACAAATTCATCTTATTGTAATCGAATAGGCCTCTTGATTAAAAGTAAAGATGGGGAAGGAGTTCCAACTTACATCACACCTGATTCTGTTGATGCTTCATATCCTGTAATTTTAGAACTTTCTAATGGAAATGTCCTGGTTTCTTGGACCCAAAAGCAGACAGGAAAATCCCAAGTTTTTTTTAAATTAATTT
>CAWVWF010000102.1:0-12684 GCA_963933885.1 uncultured Flavobacteriales bacterium
CCATTAATTTTAAAAGATCCAGCTCCTTTTGTTGGTGTAATTGAATTAGGAGATAGTTCAGTTAATTTGGCAGTTCGCCCTTATACAAAACCAGAAAATTACTGGGAAGTGTACTTCGATGTTTATGAAGCTGGTAAAGAAGGTCTGGATGCTGCCAATATAGTTATTCCTTTCCCACAAGTGGATTTACATATGAAGAAAGAGGCCTAGAGATTTAAGCTTCTTCTAACTTTGTTAGAAGTCCATTCTCACATTTTAAAATTCTTCCAGGGTATTGTTTTACAATTTCCATATCATGCGTTGCCATAACGATTGCAGTTCCTCCTTTAGAAATTGCAGTTAGTAAATTCATGATCTCTTTAGACGATTGTGGATCTAAATTCCCTGTTGGTTCATCAGCTAAAATAACCTTTGGAGAGTTAATCATAGCTCTTGCTATAACTACCTTTTGTTGTTGACCACCAGATAATTGATGAGGATGTTTGTTTTCAATTCCGCTTAAATTAACCTGCTCTAAAATTAATTTAGCATGGTCAGCCATTGCTTTACTGTCTTTCCACCCTGTAGCTTTCATTACAAAAATCAAGTTCTCAAGTACACTTCTATCTGGTAATAATTGAAAATCCTGAAACACAATACCTAATTGTTTTCTCAACTTAGGAATATGTCTGTTTTTAATTTTAACCAAGTCAAAATCTATAATAGTTCCTGATCCCTCAGCAATATCAACTTCTTTATACAAAGCCTTTAAAATGGAACTTTTCCCACTTCCTGTTGCTCCTATTAAGTACACGAACTCACCTTTATTAACTTTTAAATCGGCTCCGTCTATAACCAAGGTTTTTCTATGAAAAACTTTGATGTTTTTTAATTCTATTAAAGTAGATTCTTCCATGTTAATAAATGTTTACTTCACGTTCAAGGTCAACATTAAACTTCTCTTTAATGGATTGCATGATCTCTTCTGAAAGGTTATAAATTTCTTTTCCAGTTGCTCCTCCATAGTTTACTAAAACGAGGGCTTGGTTTTTATGAACTCCGTAATTGTTAATCGTTTTTCCTTTCCATCCAGCTTGGTCAATCATCCAACCTGCAGCAAGTTTTGTGTTTTGATCTCCAGAAGGGTATCCAACAGCTTCTGGGAAATTAGATTTTAAAGTCTTAAATTCCTCATTCGAAATAATTGGATTCTTGAAAAAACTTCCTGAGTTCCCGATTTCTTTAGGATCTGGTAATTTAGATTGTCTGATTGCAACAACAGCATCACTAATAGATTTAGCTGTTAAATCCGTTATGTTCATTGCTTCCAATTGTTGGTTTATTGCACCGTAAGAAGTATTGAAATTAGTTTTCTTCGATAGTTTATAAGTCACTCTCGAAATCAGATATTGTCCTTTTAATGCTTTTTTGAATACACTTTCTCTGTAACCAAAAGCACAATCAGAATTGGTGAAATAACTAATTTCACCTGTCTTCAAATTGATAGCCTCAAGTTCTTCAAAAATGTTTTTAATTTCCACCCCATAAGCTCCAATGTTTTGCATCGGACTAGCACCTACACTTCCAGGGATTAAAGAAAGGTTTTCTAAACCACTCCAACCTTTGTTGATACAGTATAAAACGAAGTCATGCCATACAACACCTCCTCCAGCTTTAACGTAAACAGCATCTTCAGTTTCTCTAATTACTTCAATTCCTGAGATGTTGTTTTTCAAAACAATACCATCGAAATTTTTAGTAAAAAGTAAATTGGATCCACCACCTAAGATTAGGTTCTCATTAGCAGAGAATTCATTCGTTTGAATGATCGCTCTAACCTGATCTTCATTAGATGCTTCAGAAAAAAACTTTGCAGAAGCACTAATTCCAAATGTGTTGTGAGCTTTTAAACTAACATCAGACTTTATCATATTTTAAAAATACGTAATCACCAAGAATTTATTGGAATTGATTTATATATTCTCTTCACGTTTATATGTTAACTTCTTACCTTAGTACTATGTTAAAAAACAAGACTAAAATAGCTATTGTAGGAGGGGGACCTGCCGGAGCTACCGCGTCTTTGTTTTTAAGTAAACATAGTATAGAGCATACACTATTTGAAAAGGCAACTTTCCCAAGAGATAAAACTTGCGGTGATGGTTTAACAATGGAGGTTTATAGAACTCTAAACGAGATTGATCCTGATTTGGCAGATGAATTTGTTAATCTGGATTTTGTAAAAAAATCAGGGGGCGCATTTCTAGGAGATATTAATAGAAGAGAAGTGGATTTTGATTACCGTGTCGAAGGTGGTATCTCACCAATTTTTGTAGCTAAAAGAATTCATTTTGATAATTGGTTGTTCCAAAAAACAAAACTGTCAACTTGTTCAACGATCAAAGAAGGAATTGGGATTGAAAATATTAAAAGATTAGATAAAGGTTTTGTTTTAACAACTTCAGATGGCGAAGAGTTTTTTGATTTTTTAATTGGTTGTGATGGAGAACGAAGTGTCGTTAAAAAGTATTTAACAAGTGAGGGGATTAAGAAAAAAAAGCTTCATTATGCTGGAGCAATAAGGACTTATTATAGGAATGTTGTACCGAAAAGAGATTACTGTCCTCTTGAAATTTATCCCTTAAATACTTTTAATGGATACTTTTGGATCTTTCACTTACCTAACAATGAATGTAATGTTGGTATTGGGGGATTATCTCAAGAGATTTCAAATAAAAAAATAAACCTAAATAGAGAGTTTGATTGCTTTATACGGGATAATGATTATATCTCTGAACGTTTTAAAGATGCTGAAAGGTTAGGGAAAAATCAAGGTTGTGGAATTCCTTTAAATTCTAATAGATTGAAGTACTACGGAGATGGTTTTATTTTAATTGGTGATTCAGCCTCAATGCCTGAACCTCTAACGGGAAAAGGTATTGGTGTTGGAATGATAGCTTCTTTTTTAGCGATGCCAACAATTTTAAAAGCACTAGAAGCACGCGATTTCAGCAAAGAGACCCTCTCGGAATACCAAGATTCTGTATTAAATAAATATGAAAAAGAGTGGGATGCACTTTATAGATATGTCCCTTTTTTAAGCAATAAGATTGTTCATTGGGCTATTTTTAATTTTTGTAAAATTCCATTCATTAAAAATCTTCATTCAAAACATATTGCCACTGTAACTCAAAAAATGATGGTTGCTAAAGGTTATGAAAAATGATGGATTATTAGTCTGCTAAATTGCCAGTCTGTTTTTTGTTTTAGTGCCAAATAGTCTTTTGTTTACAGAGCTTCCCGTCATTTTAACCTAGTTCGATTAATAAACTTAATTGGTATGTGAATTGACTAAGACAATCTAAATAAAACACCAAATGAATTTCAAAAACTATACTATAAAATCCCAGGAATCAATTCAGCGTGCACAACAAATTGCATCTGGAAATGGTACTCAAAATGTTGAAGTTGGGCACATCTTAAAAGGAATGCTGGAAGAAGATGAAAATGTACTTCCATTCATTTTTAACAAACTAGGAATTAATATAGATGTTATTACCAAAGCTTTAAATGCAATTGTAGATAACTATCCTAAAGCAAGTGGAGGAACATCAAACCTTTCAAGATTTTCTACTGAAGCGCTTAATAAAGCAACTACTTGTTCAGAAAAAATGGGAGATGAATATGTTTCGATCGAACACCTTCTAATGGGGTTGATTCAAACATCGGATTCAGCATCTCACCTATTAAAGGATAGTGGATTCAATGAGAAGTCTTTAAAGACTGCAATTGAAGCTTTACGAAAAGGGAAGAAGGTGACTTCACAATCTCAAGAAGACACTTATAACTCACTTGATAAATTTGCGATTAACCTTAACGCTCAAGCCAAAGCAGGGAAATTAGACCCAGTTATAGGAAGAGATGATGAGATAAGAAGAGTACTTCAAATCCTATCTAGAAGAACGAAAAACAATCCAATTTTAATTGGTGAGCCAGGAGTTGGGAAAACAGCAATTGCTGAAGGAATTGCACATAGAATCATTAATGGTGATGTTCCTGAAAACTTAAAAGATAAAGTATTTTACTCTCTAGATATGGCTGCTTTAATTGCAGGGGCAAAGTACAAAGGAGAGTTTGAAGAAAGATTAAAATCTGTTGTGGAAGAAGTAAGTTCTAGTGATGGAGAAGTAGTCCTTTTTATAGATGAAATTCATACACTTGTTGGAGCAGGTGGAGGAGAAGGAGCTATGGACGCTGCTAATATTTTAAAGCCTGCATTGGCAAGAGGAGAATTAAGAGCTGTTGGTGCAACAACATTAGATGAATATCAGAAGTACTTTGAAAAAGATAAAGCTTTAGAAAGACGATTTCAGAAGGTTTTGGTAGATGAACCATCAACTGAAGATGCAATTTCAATTTTAAGGGGAATCAAAGAGAAATACGAGATCCATCATAAAGTTCAGATTAAGGATGAAGCAATTATAGCTGCAGTAGAGCTTTCTCAAAGATACATCAGTGATCGTTTCTTGCCTGATAAAGCAATTGACTTGATTGATGAAGCAGCTGCTAAAATTAGGATGGAAATCAATTCTAAACCTGAAGAATTAGAAGCTTTAGATCGTAGAATTATGCAACTCGAAATTGAAAGAGAAGCAATTAAGCGAGAAGGACAAAGTAGCAAGCTTGATTTTATCATAAAAGAACTGGCTAACCTAAGCGAAGAGCGAAATGATTTAAATGCTAAATGGGAAGCTGAAAAAGAAGTTGTTGATGGAATTCAACAAGCTAAAAAAGATGTCGAACAGTATAAGCTGGAAGCTGAACAGGCTGAACGTGCTGGAGATTATGGTAAAGTTGCAGAGCTTAGATATGGTAAAATTAAAGAAGCGAACGCTTTAGCTGATACTTTGAAAGAGAAACTAATCCAGATTCAACATAAAGAGAAAATTGTTAAGGAGGAAGTTGATAGTGAAGAGATTGCAGATGTAATTAGTAAGTGGACTGGAATTCCAATTTCTAAATTAATTGAAGCTGAGGTTGAAAAACTATTGAAGCTTGAAGAAGAATTGCATAAAACTGTTGTTGGACAAGAGGAAGCTATTTCTGCTGTAGCTGATGCTGTAAGAAGAAATAGAGCTGGATTACAAGATGAAAACAGACCGATTGGTTCTTTCATTTTCTTGGGAACTACTGGAGTAGGGAAAACAGAATTAGCGAAAGCTTTGAGTGAGTATTTATTCAATGATAGAGATTCTTTAATTAGAATCGATATGAGTGAATATCAAGAGAAACATTCAGTTTCGAGATTGGTTGGAGCACCTCCGGGATACATCGGATATGATGAAGGTGGTCAATTAACAGAAGCAGTAAGAAGGAAACCGTTCTCTGTTGTTTTGTTTGATGAAATAGAGAAAGCTCATCCGGATGTATTTAATACCTTACTACAGGTATTGGATGATGGAAGATTAACAGATAACAAGGGAAGAGTTGTTAATTTTAAGAACACGATTCTAATCTTAACTTCCAATATAGGTTCTCAAATTATTCAAGGTAATTACGAAAATGCAAAACTAGAAGACCTTGATGTAATTGCTGAACGTACAAAAGTTGAGGTTTTTGAATTGCTTAAAAATACTTTAAGACCAGAATTCTTAAACCGTATTGATGAAACGATCATGTTTACGCCTCTAAATCTTAAAGAAATCACAGATATAGTGAAGGTGTTATTTGAAGATATTCAAGAACGTTTAAGTAAACAAGATGTAACAATCGAAGCTACTGATTTCGCAATTAAAGAATTAGCTAGATTAGGATACGATCCGCAATTTGGAGCTCGCCCATTGAAAAGGGTAATTCAAAAGAAGGTTCTTAATGAATTATCAAAAGAGATTTTAAAAGGTACAGTTAAGCCTGGTAGTAAAATTAAACTTGATGTTTTCGAAGAAGGGAAATTTGTATTTGTCCCTGTTGATTAAAACATTCTAATAGCGACTGGCAATAAGCTGGTCGCTATTTTTGTTTAAATACAGAACAGTTTTCATTATCCCATTCTTGATGAATAGTAGATGTGTCAATATTGTTTTTTAAATTGACAAACTCTTGACCATCTTGCTTTTTTAACTGCTTTCTTAGTTTACCAAGAGCAAATCGTCTAATGTCATTCTCGTTTTCTAAATATAATCCAGGAACTTTATCAGGCTTTCCTTCATCAGTAATTGCAACAAAAGTAAAGTAAGATGAATTGGTATGTTTTATAGATTTCGTTTTGAAGTTTTCAGCAATAACTCTAATACCAACTATCAAAGAAGATTTACCAACGTAATTAACACTTGCTTGAAGAGAAACTAAATCACCAACTTCAACAGGTGCAAGAAAATCAACTCCAGAAACTGAAGCCGTAACACAATATTTCTCAGCGTGTTTAGTGGCACAAACGTAAGCTACTTTATCCATCAAAGAAAGGATGATACCTCCATGAACTTTACCACCAAAATTGGCATAAGAAGGAATCATTAATTCTGTTAAAGTTGTTTCGGATTCTCTTACTGATTTCATCTTTTGGATTTTTTACGTTTTTCTATTTTAAACCTTCGAGCGTAAAATAGTTTAATATTTGCGAAATTGTACCCAATATCATGAGCATCTTTCCATCTTGATCGCATTTGATCGTTAACGAAAGTAATTCCACAATAGTTTTGATGACTATTATAACCAATTGCTCCTCTAAGTTGAAGTATTATTTGTGGACTCATTAAGGTGTATTTCGTATTGTTGGGAGAATCATATGTGAATATTTGAAATAGTAGAAAAGGCATTGCAGATAAGTTTGCAAACCAGTTTTTATGGACGAAAGAATAACTATATCCTAAACCAATTCCTTGATCATAAAAAGTGCTGTTGTCTAAGTCAAAATCAATAATCTCTTTTTCTAGATTTGAGGGGACAAGTGCAGAGTCAGCTTTTATTGTTAACACATTCCATCTTACGCCAACAGTAAAAGTTCCAGCGCTTTTTAATTGTTTTTCTGTTTGAGAAAATAATGCTTTTTGAGAAAACGTTTTATGGTTGAAATTATAACGAACATTAGCGCCAATGGAGGTTGTTATTAGATCCTCACGTTTGTAATAATTGTATTTATCCATATCCCAATTAAGGATATCGGTACTGTTCTCAAGGTAATATCCTTGGTATTGTTGATATCGTAAATCTATACTTAATGCTTTTAAATATACATTCCATTGAATATCCATTTGTTGCGTTGCGCCTTTTCTATCCTTATCTAATTTAAGTAAAGGAGATACAGCAACTAAAAAACTCATCCATTTGTAAGAAGCCCCAATTCCAATTCTAGGAACTTGTGAGGTTCCATATTTTGCTTCTCCTCCAGTGATGTCATCATCAATAAAAAACTGATTGACTTTGTAATCTACAAATGGTTTTACAGTAAGTGTATTTGGGAATTTTTGAATGTAAGTAGAGTCAATCTGAGAAAACAAGATTGAGGGCAAACAAATTAAGAAACACAGAATTTTTTTCACGATTTATAAAGAAAGTAAAAGTTTATGAAAGAATAGAAAACTATCAATTGAAAAATTACAATTGTCTGTAGAAATACATATGGTTTACCTTTTATACGTCCTTAAATATCCGAAAAAAATATTTCCTCCCATTAATCTCAAATACTCAGGATAACAGCTCTCCCACAAAGAACATCTATGATTTTTTTTGTCATCCTGAGCGGAGTCGAAGGAGTAAGCGTCCAGTACAACACAAGCCATAAATCACAATAAATAAAAAACTCAAAAACATTATTGACGAATGTTATTTGATTTGCATTTATATTTGCAATCAAATAATAAAAATGAAAGCAACATTAGAAATAAGCAAATACCCACTTAGTGAAGATTACGAACCAAAAGTTCTAGACTTTATTGAGCGTTTAAATACATATAAAAACATCACTGTAAAAACCAATGTAACGAGTACACATGTTACTGGTGTATATGATGAGGTGATGCCAATCTTACAAAAAGAGATCAAGATTTCTTACGAGAAATATGGAAAAGCAATTTTTGTAGTTAAAGTCTTGATGGGTGATTTGGGTATCTAATAACGCAGCTCTAATTCTAGAAATTATCGCGGTAGTCTTCGGATTGGCTTATGTGATTTTAGCAGCAAGAAAAAACATCTGGTGTTGGTTAATGGGAATCATAGGTTCTCTTGCCAGTATCTATTTATTTGTAGAATATTCAAAATTATATTCTGAAGCAATCCTATATGTTTATTATGTTGCAACAGGAATTATAGGTTGGGTGAATTGGAAAAACGCTGAAGGTGATTTAAAGATTGTAAGAAAATCAGTTACAACACACCTTTCTTTTATAGGAATAGGGATTCTCTTTTCAGGCTTGTTTTATCTTTTAGTTTCAAATGTATTCACTGACGCTGCAAGACCATTAGTTGATTCTTTTACCACTGTTTTCAGTTTTATGGCAACTTGGATAACAATCAAAAGGTGGTTATCTAACTGGATATATTGGATAGTTATAGACGCTGTCACTACAGTTTTATATATTGATAGAGGGCTTGATATTTATGCAGGTTTAATGGTTGTGTATACTTTTTTAGCTGCATATGCATACTGGGAGTGGGTTAAAATGGAACAAGGTCAAAAAGAATCAGTTTGAAAAAAATTGTAATCATAGGGCCAGAGTCAACAGGGAAATCAACGCTTTGTACTCAACTGTCTGAGCATTTTAAATGCGCACATTTACCTGAATACGCAAGGTTGTATCTTGAAGAGAACGGAAGTGAATATACTTATGATGACGTTTTATTAATGGCTAAAGGACAAATTGAGTCAGAAAGTAATTTTAATCCAGTTACACCTTTCCATTTTATCGATACCAATATTCTAGTTTTCAAAGTATGGATAGAAGAAAAGTATAAGCTGCAAGTAGATTGGATAGAAGAGCAGATCGAAAAAGATGACTGCGACTTTTATTTTCTGTGCTCAATAGATCTACCTTGGGAAGAAGATCCTTTAAGAGAATATCCTGATCAAAAAGACAGAGAAAGGTTGTTTGCAAGATTTCATGAGTTAATTCTTAATTCAAACAAGCCATTTGCTATTTTAAAAGGAGATGAATCTCAGCGTTTACAGGAGGCTCTGTCGTATTTAAATAATATCCAATAGTTTTTCCCTTGTCGTAATTAATTTTGTGTGTACATTTGCACCACTCTTAGAGGGGTGCCTATAAATAATAGGCTGAGATTATACCCAATTTTTCAAATAGTTTGAAAAATGCACCTGATCCAGGTAATGCTGGCGTAGGGAAGGAATTTAAAAGTTTAATACACGATTGTATTACTCCTCTGCTATCGTAGCTAAAATTAATATGCTATGAAAACTAACTTGCGTTTACTAGTACTAAGTATCTTGTTGCCATTTGCAGCTTTTTCTCAGTACACAATTTCAGGATCAGTATCTGATTCATTAAAAGGCTCTGTCGTCGGAGCAAGAATTACAGTTTTAAATACTTATAAAGGAGTGCTATCAGACGTTGATGGGAAGTTTTCTTTAACAGGATTAACTAACGGAACCTACACAGTTGTTGCTGATCAGATAGGTTTTGAAACAACTCAAGAAAATATTACTATTTCAGGAGCAGATGTTCAGCTTGATTTTCAATTAAAGAAAACAGTAGTCTCTTTGGATGAGATTACAATTGAAGGATCTAGAGTTTCTGAAAACTCTCCATTCGTTCACGTTGATATCGATAAAAAAGAAATCGAATCAAGCAATTTAGGACAAGACATCGCTTTCTTATTGCAGTTAACTCCTTCTGTTGTTTCAACATCAGATGCTGGAGCAGGAGTAGGGTACACAGGGTTTAGAATTAGAGGTTCGGATGCTTCTAGAATTAACGTAACAGTTAATGGTATTCCAATGAACGATGCTGAATCTCATGGAGTTTACTGGGTGAATATGCCTGATTTTGCTTCATCAACTGAAAGCATTCAAATTCAAAGAGGAGTTGGTTCTTCAACAAACGGAACTGCTGCTTTTGGAGCATCTGTTAATATGAAAACTGATTTGGTTTCTAAAGAAGCTTATGGTGAAGTTTCATCTTCATTTGGTTCTTTTAATACAAATAAGAATACTTTAAAATTAGGAACAGGTTTATTAAATAAGCATTGGGCAATCGATGGTCGTTTATCATCAATTACTTCTGATGGGTATATCGATAGAGCTAGTTCAGACTTATCTAGTTATTATCTTTCTGGAGGTTATTATGGAAAGAAAACTGTTGTGAAAGCAATTACTTTTGCAGGAAAAGAAAAGACTTACCAATCTTGGTATGGTACACCTGAAGCAAAAATTAATGGTGACGACGCTGGAGTTCAAGCATCAATTGCAAACAACTGGTTTGGAGCTGATGATGCTGCTAATCTAGTTAACTCTGGTAGAACTTATAACTACTATACTTACGATAATGAAGTAGATAATTACAATCAAGATCATTATCAATTACATTTATCTCATCAGTTCAACAGTTCATTAAGTTTAACTGCCGCAGCACATTATACTTATGGTAGAGGTTATTATGAGCAGTTTAGAAATCAAGATGGATTTGCTGATTATGGTTTAGATTCTGTTTTTGTTGGTAATGATACAATCACTGAATCTGATTTTATTAGAAGACGTTGGTTGGAGAACCATTTCTATGGAGGTGTGTTTAACGTTAAGTACCAAACTAAAAAATTGAATGTTATTGTTGGTGGAGGTTTAAACCAATACATAGGAGATCATTTCGGTGAAATCATTTGGGCGGAGTATTCAAGTAATTCTAATATTAGAGATAAGTATTACGACAATACAGGTACAAAGACTGATGCGAATATCTATGCAAAGGCTGATTATGCTTTAACTAAAAAGCTAGCAATGTTTGTTGATCTTCAAGTTAGAAATATTAATTATGATGTTGAAGGAGTAGATAGTGATTTACGTAACTTAAATGTTGATACAGCATTCGTTTTCTTCAATCCTAAAGTAGGAGCTAACTTTCAAATAAATGATAAGTTTAGAGCATATGCTTCATTAAGTGTAGGGAATAGAGAGCCTGTAAGATCAGACTTTATTGATAATCCTACAAATGAGCAACCATCTCATGAAACTATGTATGATTACGAAGCTGGGGTTGAAGCTAAATTCCAAAAGTTTTTCGTGCAAGGAAACTTCTATTTCATGGATTACACTAATCAATTGGTGTTAACAGGAGCATTAAACGATGTAGGTTCACCTATTAGAGTTAATACACCGAGTAGTTATAGAGCGGGGATCGAACTTGTCGCTGGTTTTAAACTCCATAAAAAATTGGATTTAACTTTTAACACTACTTTCTCTCAAAACAAAATTTCAGAATTCACAGAGAGTATTACTGATTACGCTACTTATACAAATATTGAGAATGTTTATGAGGATACTGATATCTCTTTTTCTCCTTCAGTAATTGCAGCAAGTATACTTACATTCAAACCAGTTAAAGGTTTAGCAATGACTTTGAGAACGAAGTATGTTGGAGATCAGTATTTAGACAATACTGGAAGTGATAGTAGAAAGTTAAAAGCTTATACAACTACAGATCTTGGTATTTCTTACAGCTTAAAATTAAGCAAATTAAAAGAAATTCAGTTCAATGCATTAATCAACAATGTATTTGATGAAATGTATAGCAGTAATGGTTATACATGGGGATTCCTTTATGCTGGAGAAAGAACTACAGAAAACTGGTTATACCCACAAGCTGGAACAAACTTCTTAGCAGGAGTTACTTTAAAGTTCTAATCAAAAATAAGATTGTTAATGAGCCGAGGTGTTGTAAAAGCACTTCGGCTTTTTTTATGCCTTCTCGCGCTCATGTTCCGAAGGACATGAGTGTATACCTACATGCGCATCTCCAGATGCATTTTCCCACGAAAATAAAAAGGAAGCTCAACTTAATAGCTTTACTAAAGCTTATAAATAGTAAAGGCCTCATTTTCCTTTAATACTTCAAAAGAGAACTTCCGCTGAGAAGAGTGCCATCGATAATTAAAAAACGAGCATATTATCAGATCTTGGTATTTCTTACAGCTTAAACTTAAGTAAGTTAAAAGAAATTTAGTTCAATGCATTAATCAACAATGTATTTGATGAAATGTACAGGAGTAATGGTTATATCCATAAGTTGGAACAAACTTCTTAGCAGGAGTTACTTTAAAGTTCTAATCATAAATAAGATTGTAAATGAGCCGAGGTATTAAAAAGCACTTCGGCTTTTTTTGTGCCTGCTCGCGCTCATGTTCCGAAGGACATGAGTGTGTACCTACATTCGCATCTCCAGATGCGTTTTCCCAAGAAAATAAAAAGAGAAGTTCAACTTAATAACTTTACTTAAGCTTGTAAATAGTAAAATCTTCATTTTCCTTTAATACTTCAAAAGAGAACTTCCGCTGAGAAGAGTGCCATCGATAATTAAAAAACGAGCATATTATCAGATCTTGGTATTTCTTACAGCTTAAACTTAAGTAAGTTAAAAGAAATTTAGTTCAATGCATTAATCAACAATGTATTTGATGAAATGTACAGGAGTAATGGTTATATCCATAAGCTGGAACAAACTTCTTAGCAGGAGTTACTTTAAAGTTCTAATCAAAAATAAG
>CAWVWF010000103.1:0-12447 GCA_963933885.1 uncultured Flavobacteriales bacterium
AAATTTATTAGAAAGCTTATCTGAAAATTGTTTAATTAAATTTTCAGTTGCTAAATTACCTACCAAATCATCTTCAGCCATTGGACAGCCTCCGTACCCTTTAATTGCACTATCAAAACTTCTGCAACCAGCATCGTATGCCGAAACAATTTTTTCTTGCCAATTGTGAGGAGCAGAATGTAAATGAACTGACAACTCCATTTCAGGAAGCTCTTTATTTAGTGCACCGTAAATAGCCGATATATTTGATGGATTAGAAACTCCGATGGTATCAGACAGAGCTAACTCTTCAACTCCAATATCGTTTAACTTATTTGCCCAATCTAAAACTATTTCTGGATTAAACTCATCACCATATGGATTACCAAACCCCATGGAAAGATATACTCTTAATTTTTGATCAGCCTTATTCGTAATATCTTTTATTTCCTTTACACTTTCAATGGCTTCAATTCTAGTTGAGTTCGTATTTCTGATTTGAAAAGTCTCTGAAACACTAAAAGGAAAACCTATTATTGAAATTTCTTTAAACATTGAAGCATCTCTTGCTCCTCTAGAATTAGCTACGATACTTAAAAGTTTGGAATCTGAACTCAAATCTAACAACCCCAATACTTCCTTTGTATCTTTTAGTTGAGGAATTGCTTTTGGAGAAACAAAACTTCCAAAGTCAACGACATCAAAACCAACTTTTAAAATAGAATTAATGTATTCTGCTTTTAATGCTGTAGGAATAAAATCATGAATTCCTTGCATTGCATCTCTTGGACATTCCGTTAGTTTAATTTTCTCCATTATATAATACCTCTTTCAATTTTCTTAACAATATCTTCAATCATCCAATCCTTCCCTTTCGGCTGATAATTAACTTTCAAGGATGAACCAAAAAGTCTTGCTACTCCTTGATACATTGAAGCAGAAAAACCTCCTCTCAATTCTTTAACTAATGCAAACGCAGTATTTCCAGTCTGACGATCAATCAATAGTAACAATATTTTACCTTGACTCATCGTGAGTTTTTTTAGTTCCGGTCCATACTTATCCTTTAATGCCTTTTCTACTTTTTTCATAGCAGATTTTTTAACTTCAGGATTCGCAATAATTTCTTTATTGCATTCATTTATTTTCTGTGAAGCCAATAAAGCATAAGGATATACTTTTTTCACATATCGCTTCAATCTTCTATACTTTCTTGATTCTTTTTTTGATTTGAATTTAGGTGGTTTAGAATATGAATCATTTCCAACTATAACTGGAGGTAAATCTACGATAGGAACAGAATCTCCATTTATTATTACAAAACGATTATAGGACTGTGCAGATGTGATGTTCATAAAACATCCCATTCCTACAAACAGTAATATTAATAATCGTTTCTGCATAAATGATAATCCTCTATTAATTAACGAGTAATAGAGATCTTTTGTTATCAAACAAGATATCAAAAAAAAAGCCAACCCTTACGAGTTGGCTTTTAAATAATACATAAGCAGTTATTAGTTAGCTAATACTTCAGTAACTTTGTCTGCAGCTTCTTGTAACATAACTACTGAATGAACACTTAATCCAGAATCCTCGATTAGTTTTTTCGCTTCAGTTGCATTTGTTCCTTGTAGTCTTACGATAATTGGAACTTTAATTTCTCCGATGTTTTTGTAAGCATCCACAATTCCTTGTGCTACTCTATCACATCTTACGATACCTCCAAAAATATTTACTAAAAGAACTTTAACATTCTCATCTTTCAATATAATTCTAAAAGCTTTTTCAACACGCTCAGCGTTAGCAGTACCTCCTACATCTAAAAAGTTAGCTGGCTCACCACCTGATAATTTAATGATATCCATAGTAGCCATTGCTAATCCAGCACCGTTAACCATACACCCAACGTTACCATCAAGTTTTACAAAGTTTAACTCATGTGATTTTGCTTCAACTTCAGTTGGGTCTTCTTCAGACTCATCTCTCATTTCAGCATAATCCTTATGACGGTATAAAGCGTTTTCATCTAAAGTAACTTTAGCATCAACAGCGATAATCTTGTCATCAGAAGTTTTTAAAACTGGGTTGATTTCAAACATTGAAGCATCACATCCAACATATGCGTTGTATAATGATGTAATGAACTTAGTCATTGCCTTCATTGCAGCACCAGAAAGTCCTAATTTAAAAGCAATCTTTCTAGTTTGAAAACCTTGTAATCCTAAAGCAGGATCAACATATTCAGAATGAATTAATTCTGGAGTATTTTCAGAAACAGTTTCAATGTCCATCCCACCTTCAGTAGAATATACAATTACGTTTTGTCCTGAATCTCTATCTAATAAAACAGACATGTAAATTTCAGAAATCTCACTTGCTCCTGGATAATAAACATCCTGTGCAATTAAAACCTTATTTACTTTCTTTGCCTTACCGTTAGTTTGTGCAGTTTCTAAGTGACCACCTAAAATACCTTTAACTACTTCTGGAATTTTATCAATTCCTTTCGCTAAAACTACTCCATGAGATCCCGTTTCTTCAACAGTTCCTTTCCCTCTACCACCAGCGTGGATTTGAGCTTTTACAACATACCATTCAGTACCTGTATCCGCTGTTAATTTTTTTGCTGCAGCAGTAGCACCATCTAGAGTGTCAACAACAACTCCTTCTTGTATTCCTACTCCGTAACTCTTAAGGATTGATTTCCCTTGATATTCGTGAAGATTCATATATTTTGATTTTCTTAATTCAAAGTGGCTCAAATTTACACTTTTCTTTTTAAGTTTCAGATAGAATAAAGGAGTAATTTTTACACAATTTTGCTATATCTTTATTTTAAATGCTTTGAAGAATGATTATAGCTGAAAATATTAGAAAATCCTACGATGACAATGAGATTTTAAAAGGGGTTGATTTACATATCAAAAAGGGTGAACTGGTTTCAATCATCGGTTCTTCTGGCGCGGGAAAAACTACGCTACTTCAAATCATTGGAACGTTGGACTCTCCTACTTCCGGAAAGCTTACTATTAATGGTGAAGCTATTCAGGTAATGAAAGACAAACAATTGTCTAATTTCAGAAACAAGGATATTGGATTTGTTTTTCAATTCCACCACCTACTTCCTGAATTCTCTGCAATTGAAAACGTTATCATACCTGGATTAATTCAAGGTGGTAACAGAAAGGAACTTTTAGAAAAAGCTAAAAATCTACTTACATTATTAAATGTAGCAGACAGAGCGGAACACAAGCCAAGTGAAATGAGTGGTGGTGAACAACAAAGGGTTGCCGTTGCTAGAGCTTTAATTAACGACCCCGCTATTATATTAGCAGATGAACCTTCAGGTAATTTAGATTCTGAAAACGCTAATGAATTGCACCAGTTATTTATTAAGCTTAAAACAGAGCTTCAGCAAACATTTGTAATCGTAACGCACAACAGAGCCTTGGCTGAACTTTCTGATAGAACCATTGAAATTAAAGATGGTAAAATTGTTATCAATGAATAAGAAAGACATTGCAGAGTTTCTAGAAGAGAAATATATACAATACAACAATTCTAATTTCATAGAAGACGATCCTGTTAAGATCCCACATGAATATTCAAAAATAGAGGACATCGAAATCGCAGGACTATTCGCATCTATACTAGCTTGGGGAAATCGAAAATCTATTATCAAAAACGCATATTCAATTTTAGAGAGAATGGATAATTCTCCTCATGATTTTATAATGAATCATAGTACAGTTGACCTTAAAGTTCTAGAAGGATTTAAACACAGAACTTTCAATTCGATCGATGCTACAACTTTCATAAAGAGTTTACAGAACATTTATAAACAACACGATTCACTAGGTAAATACTTCGGAAAACAGTTTGACACTTTAAATGACCAAGCTGAAGTGTTATCAGCTTTTAAAGCAGATTTTTTCGAAACAGCATTCGCCGAAAGGTCTAAAAAACATTTACCCGATCCATTGAAAGGTTCAGCAGCAAAGAGAATGTGCATGTACTTTAGATGGATGGTTCGAAAAGATCAAAACACAGTTGATCTTGGAATTTGGAATGACTTAGTTCCAACTTCAAAACTTCACCTTCCACTCGATGTTCACACTGGTAATGTAAGTAGATCTTTAGGTTTGCTAAAAAGAAAACAAAACGATTGGAAAGCTGTAGATGAAATCACTTCTGAATTAAGGTTAATTGATCCAAATGATCCTGTGAAATTTGACTTTGCTCTTTTTAGTTTAGGTGTCAATGAAGGTTTTGGTAAATAAAACCAACATTATCTTACGCTCTCGTACTTCTTGATTTGAGTGAAGCGGTAATCTAGAAGGTAAACTATCCGATTTCTAATCGGTATTTAACTTACATCACCAAAACACCGATTATAAATCGGATAGTTTATCTTTTAGATTGAAAATCAAAAAGTACAGCACTACAACATATATAACTAGACCATATTAAAACTGGACTATAAACTTCAACCCTGTCCAACTCTTGTCCAGCATATTCAGACACTTCTTACAAAAGATAGCTCTATATTGCAAACATGATGAAGAACCCTATAAAAACAACAATAGCTTTATTACTTATATGTGTAACATACATCTCAAATGCACAACACAATATTATTCCTGAACCTACTTCTTACACCGAGACAACTGAAAACTTCATCATCTCAAGCAGTCTAAATATCGACAATCAATTTAAAGACGATCAAGTTTTAAATTCTCTTAAAGATTTCGAAGGTCATTTAACGAAACTTGGAATAATTGTAAACACCAACAATAAAACGAACTCAATCATAATCAGAAAGAATAAATCTATTGCTTCCAAAGAAGGTTATACCCTTAATGTTTCAAGTAAAAACATCATTCTTGAAGGAAAGTCTTTCGCTGGTATATACTATGGATTACAAACTTTAAAACAACTACTACCTTCTATCAAGCAAAAAGAAACTATCAAAATACAAGGATGTTCTATAATAGATCAACCACGTTTCAGATGGAGAGGATTAATGTTAGATGTAAGTCGACATTTCTTTACTGTAGAAGAAGTAAAGGCTTACATCGATCAGATGGCTGCTTTCAAATTCAATACTTTCCACTGGCATTTAACAGATGATAATGGATGGCGAATTGAAATTAAATCTCTTCCAAAACTTACAGAAATTGGCGCTTGGAGAGTTGAAAGAAATGGTAAATTTGGAGCTTCAAGAACGGCTCCTCTTCCAGGCGAAGAAACTACTTATGGCGGTTTTTACACACAAGAGCAAATTAAGGATGTTGTAAAATATGCATCAGCAAGAAATGTAACAATCATACCTGAAATTGACTTACCAGGGCATAGTATGGCAGCGTTGGCAGCATATCCTGAATTATCTACTAAAAGAGAACCGAAATATGTATCTCCTGGAGACAAGTTTGCTGAGTGGTTTGCTGATGGTACATTTAAGATGAATATTGAAAACACATTAAACCCTGCTGATGAAAAAGTTTATGAGTTCATTGATAAGGTATACGGTGAAGTTGCTCAATTATTCCCTAGTAAATATATACACATGGGCGGTGATGAATGCTACAAAGGATATTGGGAAGAAAGCTCAGAAGTACAAGCTTTCATGAAGAAAAATAAAATAAAAGATGCGCATGAACTACAATCCTACTTCGTGAAAAGAGTTCAGAAAATCATTAATAGTAAAGGTAAAAAGATGATTGGATGGGATGAAATTATCGAAGGTGGTTTGGCTAAAGGAGCAACAGTAATGAGTTGGCAAGGAATGAAAGGTGGTATTCATGCTGCAAAAGAAGGTCATGAAGTTGTGATGTCCCCCACTACATTCGCATACTTAGATTATATGCAAGGTGATATTTCAGTAGAAAATAAAATATATGCAAGTTTAAGTTTAGAAAAAACATATGAATTTGAACCTATTCCAGAAGGTGTTGATGAAAAACTAATTCTTGGTGGACAAGCAAATGTATGGACTGAAGAAATCCCTACTCTGCAATTCGCATACTATATGACCTACCCGAGAGCGCTATCTATATCTGAAACTTTATGGAGTCCAAAATCAAAAAAAGACTGGAATAACTTCTCTAGAAAAACTCAAGCACACTTTATTAGATTTGATGATCAGAAAACCAATGTTTGTAAAGCAGTATTAGATCCTATTATTGAAGTATATAAAGAAGGTGAAAAGTTGATGTGTAAACTAACGAACAACTTACCAAATACAAGTATATACTTCTCTACCAATAATACCTATCCAGTTGTTTTTACAACTAATTATACACAACCATTTGAAATACCAAATGGTGATTTTAAACTTAGAACCCAAACGTTCCAAAATAACATTTCAATCGGTAGGCAATTAACTATCGACAGGACTGATTTAATAAATAGATAAAGACCAACACTTATGTTACTACTGAAAAATTATAACTTTACATAGCATGAAATATTCGATTAAAATCAGTGTGATTTTAAACTTATTACTTTTCATCAAACTCAAAAGGTTAGACTTATTCAAATCTACTATATCAATTAATACAAAATCATGAACTCAAAATTATTTACAATCTTTTGCCTTACTTGTTTTCTTAGTTTAATTACGCCAAAACACTTATCTGCGCAAACTTCATCCACAGAAATAGCACTTATTAGAGTTGATCAGTTTGGGTATTATGAAGATCAGATTAAGATCGCAGTATTAGCAAACCCTCAATTAGGTATTAATTCATCTAAGTCTTACAATCCATCAAACAATATCAAACTTCTCGATGCTTTTACTGATCAAGAAGTATCCAATTTATCTAAAACTGTTGTAAATAACGGAAATACTGATGGTTTTTCAGGGGATAAAATTTGGCATATCGACTTTACTTCATTTAAAACGCCAGGAACATACTACATATATGATAAGGATGAGGACGTTCGATCTCATAATTTTGTTATCGGAGAGGACAACAAATACGGAAATCTTTTAAGAGCCGCATTAAAACAACTGTACTATCAACGATGTGGCCATTCAAAAGTATCAGACGAATGGACCGATATTGCTTGTCACGGAAATGCTAATCAGGATAACGATTGTTATGATTATCATGGGGTACTTTCAAATAGAGATTTAAGTGGAGGTTGGCATGATGCAGGTGACTATGGGAAATATGTTGGTTTCGCCTACCCTGCTGTTAATGATTTATTGTCTGCATATCTATTGAACCCAACTTTTTGGAATTCATTTGAAGTAGGAATTCCTGAAAGCGGAAATAATACCCCAGATATATTAGATGAAGTAAAATGGGAATTGGATTGGTTATTAAAAATGCAAGTTAGTGGCGAAAATAATATTGCATTAGATGGCGGATTATTACATATTGTTGGAATGACGACAGATGATGACAATTACTGGAGCAAGCATATGGGAAAACCAGCTAGTCAGGATAAATCAGCTCGATTCTTTTTAGGAGTTGCGGGTCAATCAACATGTTCAGGAATGAGCATGTTTGCCTACGCTGCATATACTTTTAATAAAGCTGGAATGACGAGTGATGCTAATATTTATTTAGCAGCTGCGGAAGATGCATGGACTTGGACTCAAAACAATCAAAATGACCTTAATTCAAATTTCGAAGGATATCCTGTAAATCAAATGGATTCTTACTTCTTCCAAAAAGATATATTATACGGAGATGTAAATGTTGCCATATATGAAGCGGCCTGCCATCTTCATTTACTAACAGGAAACAGCAAGTACTTAACCTATATTCAAAATAATATTGCTGCAATACCAAAGAAAAATGATTTACGAGGAGCTCTTTTAAACTATGCTATAGACCCCCTAGCCAATACTGCAGTATCCGATACTATTAAATACAAATACCTAAATCTTTGGGGTAAACCTGGAGTTTGGCAGTTTAAAGAAAACGGAGCAGATTTAACGGATGGTCATAACTACCCTTTATGGAGTGTATACTGGGGGGCAAACATTTTCCTTTGTAGAGAGACTGCATTAGCATATAATGCTTCTTCTATCAATCAGGACAACATGCCTTGGAGGCATAAACTTATATCATCAGCCAGCAGTTACATGCATGGTTGTAACCCGTTAGATTTAGTATATATAACAACAGTAGGTGGAAGTGATTTCGGAGGCGAAAGATATTTGGATCTCTTCTATCACGGGGATAGTAACATGGAAAACATGCCTCCTCCCGGATGTATTCCTGGAGGACCAAATGGAGGCTTTTCAGGTACAAGTCCCCTACTACCTGCAAACTCACCCTCGTTAAAACGTTTTGATCCTAGTCAACAAGCAAAGCCAGTATACGAATATTTTGAAGGTCAGATAAAAGCTCAGGCAGCTTACGTTTATCTTATGACTGCAGTGATTGATGCTTTTGGTCCAAATGAAATTAATATAGGGATCGAAAAGAAATTACTCCCAGAAATACTTATCTATCCAAATCCATCGAACGATATGTTTAGAATTAACAAAAAAGTAGATTGGAGAGTATTTAACTCAACCGGACAAATAATTAAAGAAGGTACATCAACAGAAATAGATCTATCAGAACAGCCTTCTGGTACATATATATTTGAAACGAATGGTAATAGACCGCAAAAGTTGATTAAAAAGTAATTTCGAATTTATCAGCAAGAGTTAGTTAAGGCTCTCTAGACTAAATCCAAATAATCATTCTAATTAGAAAAAAAACGTAATAACACAGATTTCTGGGTTCTTTCATAAATTATAGCAAAAAAAAATCCCCAACCATAAATGATTGGGGATCCAGCAAAAAAGTGGAAGCCTTCTTACTGAGTTTGCAACAAAAAGCCCTAGCGTTAACTAGAACCTTAGTACCCTGAACTGGACTCGAACCAGCACGCTGTAAAGCACAAGCCCCTCAAGCCTGCGTGTCTACCAATTTCACCACCAGGGCGTACTCAGCAAATGTAGTCTTAACAATCCTTAACACAAAAAAGAATGCACATGAGTATTACAATTATTTTACATTCGTATCTTAGTAGCGGTTGTTGGGCAAACAAATCAAATTATCATGCAAAAATCTTTGAAAGGCTGGGTAGTAATTTTATTTACTATTGCTTTTAACTTTTTCTTTTGGAAAGAAAAATTCGGACTTAACATCGTATTGTTTACGGGTGTTTTTGGAACAATACTATACCTCTTCCATCCAGATGAACAAAAAAAGCTCCCTACTAAAATTGCTATAGCAGGAATCGTTTTATCATCAATAGCAATACTTTGGCATAATTCGCTGTTTAGTAAATTCATGCTTTTTGGTTCTATATTTTTATATATAGCATCATTAGTAGAAAAAGAAATCAAAACAATTTACTATTTAATCCCTTCTGGTTTTTTAGGTATTATAACTTCTCCATTTAGAAAGAACAGTTTTTATACTGGACCGAAAAACGCGCCTACGGGGAATACTTTAAAATGGATTAAACTTTCAGTTATTCCGTTTGCAATCCTTGTTTTATTTACGATTATCTATTCAGTTGCAAATCCAGTTTTCGCAAATAAATTAAACGAGTTAATAGATAACTTGGGCGATTACTTCTCTGACATATTTAAGTACTACCCTTTCACAAGGTTCCTATTTATTGGATTAGGCTTATTAATAGGAGTTGGAATTTACTATTTCAAATCTATTGGATTGTTTGATGAGCGTGAGAAAAACCATAAAATAGACTTGGTTAGAAAGAAAACAACTGCAGCTCGAATTTTCCCCATGTTAGCTTTAAAGGCAGAATTGAATGGAGCTATCATTACGATCCTAATGCTTAACGTATTGTTATTGTTTTTAAACATGTTGGATTTCAATGTATTTGTTATTCAAGACAGTACTTCAATCACTGATAATTTCGCATCCAATCTTCACAGAGGAACATCAATGTTGATTTTTAGTATTTTCCTTTCAGCGGCAATAGTTCTTTATATCTTCCGAGGTAACATCAACTTTTACAAAAAGAATAAATTCTTAAAAACGATTACATATATCTGGATTGTTCAGAACATGATTTTAAGTTTATATGTAGTTGTTCGTGTATATCATTATATATTGCACCACGGACTAGCTTACAAAAGAATTGGAGTTGTGATATTTGTAATCGCTACAATTATCGGTTTAATCACGTTGATTAAGAAGGTGAAAAACACAAAAACAGTTTCTTATCTATTTAGAATTAATGGGATTTCAATTTATGCAATCCTTGTTATTTCTGCTCTTTTTAATTGGGATGGAATAATTGCATCTCATAATTTTGAACATGCTGAAACTAAGAATATAGATTACATTTTTGAATTAAGCATGTCAGATAAGGTACTGCCTATTTTAGATCAGAACAGAGATAGATTGGCGCTTAATAACAACAAGTACAAAAATTCAAATTATTCTTTTTCTTGGACCAAGTCGCAAACTTTATTAGAGAAATTAGATCAAAGGATTGTAGATTTTAAACTAAAGGAAGCAAAGCGATCTTGGTTATCTTGGAATTATTCAGATAGTGAAACTGCTAGTTATTTTGGGGAAGTAAAGAAGTAAAACTTATCGCTTAAAATTGATGAGCTGTGTTTCGGGTACCCACAAGGGGCACCCCTACAAAACTAACTAACTAACTAACTAACTAACTAACTAACTAACTAACTAACTCTACCGTAGGGATGCCCCTTGTGGGTATCCGAAACACAGTAGTATCATACAATACAGATCAGAATTAAGCAAAAAAAAAACAGCCCACTCATGTGGGCTGTTCTCGTTGATTAACTAAATCTTGGTAAAACTAAGATCACCTTGGTAAGAGGCTCACTCAATTACAAATTACTTTGTAGCTCTAACAACAACCGTAAATTCGATATCGTCGCTAATTGCTTTATCTTTTGCAAGGTCAAAGAAATTTCCTGAACCATATACAACTCCAAAATCAGTTCTATTAATCGTTAAAGTAGCATTTACTTTAATTTCAGTTTCTGTAACAGCAACTTCCGCAGGGAAAGTAATAGATTTAGTAACATTCTTGATTGTTAAATCAGCAGTTACATTTCCAGCGTTTACACTTTTAACTACAATTGTTGCAGTTGCAAAAGAATCTACATTAAAGAAATCTGCAGCCTTTAAGTGACCTTCTAACTTTCCTTTGTATTCTCCTTCTAAATCTAAACTTACGATAGTTGTCATATCAAATACAACAGTACCTCCTACTACATTTGTTCCTTCTACTTGAACAGCACCACTTTTTACAGCAACAGTTCCATTGTGACTTTTCCCAACAGCTGAACCTTTCCAGTTTAAAACACTTTCAGTTGTACTTACATTGTAACTTGTTGCCATAACTTCTGCAACTACAGGTGTTGTTGCAATAGCAGTAGAATCTCCAGCAGGAACATCAGTTGCTTTTACAGCGTCACTTCCACATGCAGTTAAAATCGTACCTGTCATTATAGTCATTAATAATTTTTTCATCTTAAGTAATTTTGTTTGTTAAATATTTAATTCTCTGCAAACATACGTTAAAACTTTATTTGTTACAACAAATAAATGAAATTATTTTTAAACTAATTGAAATCAAACCTAAAAGGTCAAAAAATAGTACTTTAGTAATATGCAAGTTTTTACCGCTTCGAAAGACGAAATAACAAACCTTACCCTTTCAGAAATTGAGAGTAAACATTGTGTTAGAGTTTTAAGAAAAAAAAACGGAGACAGTATTAATATAACAGACGGGCAAGGTAGTTTGTATGAATGTTTAATAATAGATGCACATCAAAAGCATTGTACATTCTCAATTACAAACACAGTTAAACAAACTCAAATAGCACCGCCACTACATATTGTAATTGCACCAACTAAAAACATCGATCGTTTTGAGTTTTTCTTAGAAAAGGCAACAGAAATTGGTATTCAAGAAGTAACACCACTACTCGCTTTCCATTCTGAAAGAAAGATTGTAAAACAAGAGAGGTTAGAAAAGATAGTTGTTTCTGCTTGTAAACAAAGTAAGAACTTCCACTTCCCTAAACTAAATACACTTACTCCATTTAAGGAAATCCTTAAATCGAAGGCTTCACAAAAACTAATAGCACATTGTGAAGAGCAAAATAAAAAGGAACTTAAAGATTATTCTTTTGATCAGGATACTTTAATCCTAATTGGACCAGAGGGTGATTTTTCAACTAAGGAAATTGAACAAGCTATTGAAGCTGGTTTTAAACCAGTATCGTTAGGGAAATCTAGATTAAGGACTGAAACTGCAGGTATTGTAGCTTGTACAACTGTTAACTTAAATTTTGACTGATGAAGTTTAAAGTATTAGCTTTTATAATTATAGTTTGTTGTTCATTCATGATCAATCAAACAGCTACATATAAGTTTGCTGTATTAAGATATAATGGTGGAGGAGATTGTTATGCTAATCCTACTTCTCTTCCAAACT
>CAWVWF010000104.1:0-12198 GCA_963933885.1 uncultured Flavobacteriales bacterium
TGAAGTGTATTGATCGTATGTTGCTTGTCCTTTAAAGATATCTCCATCTGAAGCTGTAACACCGTTCATTAAATCGTTCACTTCATTTTGAACTGGACTGTTTAAGTTAAACGATACCCAGTTCCATCCTGGTAAGATTTCAATTGGATGTGCAATAACATTTACAGCGTTAAAAATTTGAGGAACACTTGGTGTACCAACCAAACTGTTATCTTCAAAAATTAGATCTGGTGTTACTTCAATATGTGTTTTACCATTACTAGCATCCCATACATAAAACTCTACCTTTTCAGTACCAGTAACATCGTTACTATATACATCTATGAAGGTTAAATATGCATCGTAAGCAGGGTAATACTCTAAGTTGGATACACCTCTAACTTGACCGTTAACCAATGCTACCAATTTATCATCTGGATCTGTAGAAATAATACTATCTACTTTGATCTTTCCAATAATACTCATAGAATACTGGAAGTGTCCTGGGTTAACTAACCACTCTGGGCTTTCAGCTTTAACTTTTAATGAAACATGTAATTTTTCATCATAACCAAAATCCGTTGTTAAGAATATATCCTGCTCGTAAGTCCCCACATTAACTCCTTTTACAACACTAAAGTTAGCCGTGTTATAAGTATTAGGAGAGATCGTTGCTTTTGTGAAATCTACATCTAACCAGTTTGGTACATTAGAAATTGTGTACTCTTTTAACTGACCACCAATATTTAAGATTTTCTCAGAGAAATCATAATTTCCTTCTAATGGAATTTCTATAATATGTTCGAAGTTTTCCCAAACAACCTGATTCTTGTCAATGTAAGCAATCCACGTTTTTGGAGATTCCATTGCATTTCCTTGTAAATCTTTGATGTTTTTAGTTGTGATATCCAGCGTTACATTTTCAATTTTCCACGCAGCGATAAACGGTGTTATTATTATCTCATCGTTGTTAACCGAGAATTTAATAGGAATAGTTGTAACAGGTCTTGGCAACTTTATATTTGGTACTTGAATACTATTATAACCAGTATTACCTTGTGATAAACCTACTACTACAACCGAATCATTTGCTATGTTTTCTAAGGACGCCGTTAATTTTGGTATTCCTGAAACTAACTTGTACTTTTCAAAAGGTAAATACATTAGTAAACCAAACTCATCTCCATTTAATCTATTAACCATATCTCTCTTTACTTGCTCTTGCTTTCTTGAAAGATTCCATAACCTTACTTCATCTATTTTACCAATGAAATATTGGTCTTCTATAATGTTTGACCCAAGGTAATACCCTCTAGATCCTATAAATGCTTTTGATCCTCCAAACTCCTCAACCATCGAACTTGGAATTGCATTCGCTAAATTTCCATCTAAATAATATGAAGTTGTTGAATTTCTTTTGATGATCATAGCAAAGTGATGCCATTCACCGTCAAAAGTGTTTACACTAATTGCTTCAGTAATTATATTATTATTCTTAACAAATAACTTCCCAGTTGCATCTGTATAAACAGTCCAGGAAATTTTATCTTCTCCTTTACCATTACTAAATAAACAAGCTTCACCTGATTGAAGTGGTGCGTTATACCAAAATTCTAATGTAAAGTCCATTTCCTTAGAAAAAGAGAAGCTAGATGCGTCGTAAACTAAGTTACTTTGCGCTCCATCAAACTCAATCACTTGTCCTGAAGGTAAAACACTCCAAGTAGCTCCAGATATAATACCATGACGGCTTCTTGCTTTTTCATTAGCAACTTTTCCTAAAGCTTCATCCATTGGCCAAACACCAACTAAACCATGTTCTTGTCCTGATAATGTTGTACCCTTTCGATTTGCGATATCAGATTCACTTAATGTTTTATTCCATATTCTTACTTCATGGATATATCCATCAAATTTTATATTAGAATTAGCACTTTTACCTATATAGATGTCTCCACCTTCAGTATAGTCTGCAAATAATCCAGAACTTGCTTCTAAATCTCCATCAATAAAGAATTCAACATTGTTAGTTTCCTTATTGTATGATAAGGCTATATGATGCCAGTCAGTATCTTTAACTACCGCAGTCACAATTGATGAAGTATAAGCTTCATCAGCGATTTTTACAGTTAAGTAGTTTCCTGCATTAAACCCAATTTCAAAAGTTTGACCAGCGTTTATTCCTTGTGAAAAGAATACTTCTTCTGCTCCAACATTATTCCTTTTAATCCACATTTCAATTGTTGAAGATCCGTGAAGATTAATTCCTTTTGCAATCTTCATATTATCATCAGATCCATCAAAATATAAACTTGCATCATGTCTGATTTCAGATCCGTTTAATACAGCTCTAACATCAAAATTCCCATTATCTATTGAACCTAAATCTATCGGCTCATTAAATTTAATTGAGATATCATCATCTGGTGATAAGATCCCGTCACTAGGTGAAGGTGTTCCAAATGGATGAGGTAAGAAACGATCAACTATTCCTGTTCTAATATCTGAATACGTTTCAGCATTTAAACATTCAGCTCTAGCTCTTATTTCAAAATTTCCATCATTAATTTGTTTAACACTCCAAGGAATTAATGATACAATTGAAGTTGTTGGAATTTCTGAAGAATCAGGATTAGGAGATACTTTTAACTGATCTGATTTCCACCATTTCTCAATTTCCTTCCAAGTAGAAGAATTAGATGCTCTATACTCAATAGAAATACTTTTAAGCTCTTCGTTATTTATATCATACTCATGAACTCCAACCAACATTGTGTCGTTAAAACTGCTGTTTAAAACCCAATTTTCATCAGGTGAAAACACCTCAATAGTTTCACAAGTTGGAATAAATTTAGCTGACACGTATATTGTATCTGCTATATCTCTAACATTACTAGTTCCATATGCATATTGACATTGAGACTTAATAATTACAGCAATACTATCATATTCATATACAATCCCTGGCCCTCTCTTTACAGTAAGAGATTGATTTACCATACTGTTAGAACCTATAAATACTGGCATTTCATTATCTGAACCTCCTATAGTTATAATTGCTCCATCTGGATTGGTATTTTGAAGTACAACTACATCAAAAATCTTATCATCAAAAGGCCCATCATTAAATAATTGAAGAGTAAAGACCGCAGCATCACCTGATGGTATATTTTCTCTATCTGCTGTTTCTTGATTATCAACCTCTATTCTTGGTTGTTGTCTTGAAATTGTTCCTCCTGATAATTTAACAGGTTCATTATTTTCCTTGTAGTATAATGAATACCCATCTTCTTCCCATGGACATTCTGATTCCCCCGCTTGTAAAGAAAATATTGGACTTCCCATACCTAGATACTTTTTAATATCTACACTAAAGAAATCTCCTTGATCTTCATCAAAAAGGACGTATCCCCATGTTGTTTCTTTCGTTGATCCAGTTGTTGTAGATTTACCTGTAGTCATCGTAACTCCAAAACCATTATCACGTCCTAAACCAATACCATTTAATTCAATACCTATATTTATTTCATCCTCTTCACTAAATACTGTTTCAAACTCAATAGTCTCCGTTTTTTCAACTGATACAGTTTCACTCCATTCAGATGAAATCCCTGAACTAAAAGATCGATTATTAACTTTTGTAGAATGTGCTTTTTGCCATTCATTCCTAGCAATCGCGTTTTCCCAAAGCCTAATTTGTTGATTAAACCATCTAACTGTATCGGTCCTACAAACATCTCCACTTGCCGTAATGAAACCTTTGTTGAAATAGTAAATACGTTTAGATAAACTGTCTAAAGATCCGTAATCGGCAACATCTGTAAAACGATTATCTGTTGAGCTTCTATTCAATCCTAATGAAGGATGTAAATCTATTTTAGGATCGTCGTTATTCACTCCGAATAACTCATGCTCATCACCCAAAGATTTAATTGAAGGATTCATCGTATAACAAGAATTATACTTGTGAGTAGGCGTGGAAAACACTTCCGAACGCAATAACTTCAATCTAGGTATTAAGTAGTTTACAATATGATTTTGTTCGTATGCAAACTCTGTCCCATAACCTCCTGGAGCCATTTGAAGAGATTTTCTTCTTCCAATTTTATACGATACTCCATTTTCTGTTAATACTACAGTTCCATTACATTCTACACTTCCTGGGAAATCAATACATGTTGCTTCATCTATAAGTTCAATTTGATTTGCAACTCCAAAGTTCATATTCATTGATCTTCCGATATAAACATCACTCATTGCTCCTGGAGTTTCTGGCGAATCACTCGTTTGCCAACTCTGACCTAGTGTTGTAGTTTCTGTAATTTCATTACTTGAATTAGTAGAACTTTCTGTAGTCGTTCCAGTTGCAGCATCAATGCTAATATCTGTATCAACTGAAAATCCTACTCCTACAGAGAAGGAAGCTCCAGTTGCAATAGTATAAGATAAAGCTTCACTTTCTGATTTTCCTGCTGTGAAAGATGATGAGGTAGAAACACTTGATCCTTTATTTAAATAAGTATAACTATTACTTCCTGGTGGATCTCTTAAAACAAGGTTAACGATAGCCGGTCCAGAGGTAACAAAAGACATTCCTGGTAACGATTTACTTCCAAACAAATATGCATCAAAACTTTTCGTTGCTGTTTTAGTTCCATTTGAACCATATGCAATCTTTACGTTAAATTCTTTAGTAAATGGAGAAGTAGATTCTGGAGTTCCTCCATAAAAGCTATAATCCGTAGTTGCATTTTCAACGTCTATTGTTTCTATTATTCCATCCGTATCCCCTAATTTATTTCGAATTTCCCATTGACCAATTGTTACAGGTACTTGAGAAACTACAATATTATTAGTAACATCAGGGTTTGTGTATTCTTCAACTGCTAAAAGCGTCATTTCATACTTCTTCTTTTGAAGTAAAACTTTTTTAGTCAATCCTGATAATGGTAAAGTTTCAGTACCACTTTTACTTACGTAATTATAGGTTGATTCCCCTTCAAAATCACCTGAATTAGCACCATTCTTTAAATAAATTTTCGGCTCATTTCGAATTACGTATTCAATCCATTTATGGTAACTCAATGAATCGATATTACTTATTGTTGGTGGATTACCAGGAACATAAACAGTATCGTATTCCGTTTGTACTGGGATTCCAATTGATAAGTCAATTTCTGAAGTGCTCGTAAAACCTGTCCCTTTCACATTATCATTTACAAATTTAATATGTGATCCTGCAATTGGAGAAGGAGTTGTCTTATAGATTGGCCTATCATATGTTAAAGGTGGTAAGTTAACTTTATAATCTCCCGTTGCAGCATCAGAAAGAACCTTATCTATATAACATTGATTAGTTGATTCAAACTGAATTTCAGCTTGTCCTACATTGTTAAGAGATCTTCCTGCAATCCTTGGTTTTGACTGTTCAACAGTTCCTCCAACTACTCTTCCTGCAACTTTAATAAATGTAGAATCAATAAATGTAAGCGGTGTTTCAATATCTTCTTGAAAATCCCAAGAAAGCGTATCTGGAAATCTCCCTCTAGAATAAACGTGATTAGTAGCTCCAACTGATATGATATGATTACCTATAGGAACGCTAATTTCAAAATACCCATCAGTATTGGTTCTAATAATATCATTATTCAAAATAACTACCTCGTTATCTATATAAACAATAGCATTTTCAGTTTTACATGTGTAATCGTTATAATCAATAGATGAAGAACCATCTTTGTCTCCTTGGAATATCTTATTAGCATATCTTACATATCCAGTAACTTTAAAAGAAGATTCATCTATAAAATCTACCCCATTTTGAACTGCGGCACCATCCCCTAAAAACAAAACTCTATTTCCTGGTGAAAAACTATGTTTTCCCTTGTTAGGTGTTATTTTATAATTGTTTCCTGTTCCTGTAAATCGAACTCCTAAAATAGTATAATCACCACCTTTGTTTGTATAACTTGTATACCCTAACTCACTTGGTGATGGAATTAAACTATTCCATCCTTGGCTTGATGCCGGACTAAACTCTCCATGATTTGCATTAAATGTATTCCCTGTTTTAGAGATATCAAAAACATGTTTAGTGAAACCTTCATCTGCATGTAATAATACAACGATTCCACCTTCGTCACCAGTTTTCATTCTTGAATGATCTCTGCTTACTTCCAAATTAGTTCTTGTACTATTCCAAACCCTAATCTCATCTATTAATCCTATAAAATTTTCTCCAATTTTTAAATCATTTGTTGTGTGATCAATCTGACCGACTACAGCTATACTATCTACTGCAATTCCATTAACAAATAATTTAACGTGTTTCCCATCATAACTTCCACAAACATGGTTGTAGGAATTGAGTAAAATATTACCTGCGATTGAATCTTCAAAAAGATATTTAACCGTTCTAGGTGTTGAATTAATATTAATTGAAAATTCTATTTGTTTATCATCATTATTATAAGTCAACCTATAACTATTCGCTTTTGATGCTATATGGCGTTTACCAGAAATACTGTCCTTAGAGTATACCCATGCTTCAACAGCTAAAGTATCTCCAGTTCCAATATTATTTGAGTTATCAGGAATGTTAACGGAATTTGTTCCATCTAATTCAATTGCATTTCCATCAGATTCTGAAACTGGTTCTGCAACGACTTTCACATCTTTAACTGCAATTCCTCCTTTATATTCAATATGACCATTTATAATACCTGTTGGATTTCTAAATCCAATATCTTGAGTTTGGTTTGTTAAAAAAACGGTATCACCACAAATTACTTCACCTACAAGTGAATAGTTATAAAACACCCCCGCCCCTGCAGTATAATCTGCATAGAAACCATTTTCTGGTTCAACCGCTACAATTAGAACTGAATCAGCAGTTGATCCTAATACTTTTCTATAAATCTTAATTTTTGAAATAACTGAACTGTTCCTATTGGACCAATTTAATTCTACTCGATCTTTAAAATACCCTTTTGAACCAGTTACAAAGTTTGCAGTACTATCAAATATTAGACTTAAATCTGGTGGTGGTAAGATATCGTTCACTGAAGAATCCGATTTAATTCCACTTAAAGCACAAGCATTAACAGTGTATATACTGTATGTGTATTTTATACATGCTGCTGGACCATCATCTACATATGAAGTGCTGTTTTTATTTACATTAAAAGAAACAACACCACCGTCTCCAGCTTGTCTTTTTATTTCAAACTTATCTTCATTATCACTATTGTCATTCCAAGAAAGTGTGTAAGTAGAGTTGGCTACATCTTCAACTAATGCCAAATTAGACACTGCTACTGGATCACTTGGTGATAAACCATAAGCTATTGCTGTGTCAGATGGATATGAACAAGAATTCTGTGCCACCAACTGGTATTTATACTCTTCACCTCTATTAATAGCAACGTTTTTATACGATCTATCAAAATCATCTAATGAAATTGTATCAGGAAATGAACTCAGAGAGCTTCTAGTTAAGGTATAACCGTTTGCACTCGTACCGATAGGCTGTGACCATGACAAATTAATTACTGTATCACAATTATCAATTGTAGCAGCAAAAGGGTTTGGCTGTGCTGGTGGTAATTTCATGTTTCCAGTCACTAAGTTTGAAACTGAACTAGATCTATATGTTTTATTATTTTTATTCCACAAAATTGTTTGTACTGTATATTTATAATTTCCACGAGGTTCCAAATCTGAACTTGAATCTATGAAACTAGTTTTAATTCCATCAACTGCACCGATTTTAACTCCATCTCTAAAAATTACATTCTTGTAATTCATAGTATTAGTACAATTTAGGGATGCACTCCATGTTTGAGCTGCATTCTGCCAGTTTAATGTAACTTGATCACACTCATCTTCTGAAGCGGATAAACCAAAAGGTGCATCAACTGCACTTACGGAAGTAGCTAATTCCATAACTTGGAAATTATTTTGAGCAGCAGTGTGTTGGTTCCTTGCTCCAGTCCATTTCCAAATTCTAATTTGAATAGTTCCTCTATTCATTGCCTCAGGTGGAATATTTGTCAATCCAAATTGAAGTCCCCATTCCTTAGATACACTTGTTAATGCTGGATAAAACCCAATATCGGCCATTTCTGTTGGGATCTTACTTACATGTACGTGATCTAGTCCTGGTGCGTTATGCCATGGTGTAAAATCCGGACCTCCTTTTATAGATTTTTTTTCGGTAGTTATCGGATCATATTGATCGAAAACGTTAAATGGTTCGTACATAGCCGTAAATTGTCTATTCCAAGCACCATTAAAATACCCAACTCTCTTTGCTGAAGTAGGACAAATAGAATCCGGCTTAAATAAGAATTTATTATTCGAGACATCGTTTAAGCTTGTATAAAACGGTGGATTCCACAGACTTTTTATATCTGGAATTGTTAAATCAGTTTGACTATGTACCGATTGGTTATAAGTTCCTGCTGTTATTTTCCTATCCGATATAGCTCCTGGATCAGCCGAAAGGTTGATTTCTCCAAAGAAATCTAAGGCGAAAATATTTACTAGTTTCACCCAGTCTTGCTCAACTTTCACATAAATCATTGCCATCTTCAAAGCTCTCTGACCTGAACTTCCATTTTTTGTTGCTTCCATTGCAACCTTTAAAACACCTTCACACCTATCATATTCTATCTTATTAATAGTATTTTGTTGAATAACTTCAACAGCTACATTAGGAGCAATTTTATCGTGCCACTTACTTTCAAAAGGATCTATTTGAGCATTCACTATAGAACATGAAGCAAAAACAAAAAGAATAAATAACGAGTATAATTTTTTCATAGAAAATGAGTCTGAACTTAAATGAGAAATTGATTTCTGAACTTTTTTGAAATTGGAAATGTTAATCATCTAAGTCGTTTTAGTTTTTGCAAAAATACTTAAATACGACAATTTAGAAAATGAGGCATATGCCTCATTTCGTTGAAATGTGATTCAAATCCGATAAGATGTATTGAAATTTTTCTTAATACTGAGTAGATAATGAAATAGTTTTAACCACCTTTTTTTTAATACGCATTAGTTCACACACCAGTAAACAATGGCATGTAAAAATGATTAGAACACGATTTTTTTGATGTTATCTTCTTAATTAAAGAGACTAATTAATACTGTGCTTAATTTTCAGGTGGAAATACTTTTAATCCGAAAAACAATAGTGCATTCTTTTCTTGAAGAATTTCTAGTTTTTTAAGCATATTGTAACGGTGATTTCTAACCGTTTTCTCGGAAACAAATAAATCGTCAGCGATCTCTTTGTTGCTTTTGTTTTTCGTGATAAGCAACAAAATTTTCTGCTCCTGCTTTGTTAATTTTGCTAATTCTTGAAAACGATTTTGTTGTGATTTTATCTTATTGATTGCAAGATTTACAGTCGTTTTAATTTGCTGCTCTGTATATGGTTTTACAATAAAATTTAAAGGGTTTGTTCCTTCTGTTTTAGCAATTGTAGCTTCATCATAATGTGCTGTAATATATATGAGTTCAACATTGGGACTTCGTTTAACGATCTCTTTGGCAAAACAAATTCCTGTTTTTTCTTCGTTTAAATTGATATCACTTAAACATAAATCAAATGAAAATTGATTGAGTAATGCCATTGCCTCTTCATAAGATGACGCCAAATGAACCTCTTCAACTATCTCCTCAACGATTTCTACTAAATCCCTAGAAATTATTATATCATCTTCTAAAATAAGTACTCTCACCATATCTCCTACACCTCTTAAACCCATCTTCTATTAATTCTAATCCAATTCCATTTGTTTTACCATCGGATTACAATTTCTCATTTACCATTATCTCTAATTCAAAATTATGATCTGCACTATATTTAACAGTAAACCTTATTCCGCAAAAAACATTTAAAAGTAGAACTGTTCGTTGTTCCGAAAGCCCTAAGCCTTCAGTTCCCTTTTCAATAAAATAGTTTATTAGCTTCTTGAAATGTAATAAATTTAAGAAAAATCATGTGATAAATGAAACAATAAAAATCCTCAAAGGAATTTCATATACTTTTCGAAAGTACAATTACTTTTATTTTTTTGCTCTAGAATCAAACGAAATTTTATGACCAAAACCAACCGTATTTATTGTAGAGTGCTTCCCTCCTAGTTGACTAACCATATCTTCAATTAACTGTAATCCAATTCCTTTTGATTGTGTTTCATTTTTCGAAAGGCCAACACCATTATCTAATATTTCTAGTTTAAATTGGTTATTTTCCAATTTAAATTTAATGTGTATTTCAGGCGCACTTGTATCTATAAAAGCATACTTAAATGAGTTAGTTATAGCTTCATTAACAATTAGTCCAATTGGAAATATTTTATCTAATTCCAATGAACTTTTATCTCCCTCTATATGAATAATCACTTTTTCACTTAATGGGTAATAAATACTACTTATATGATTGACAAGGTTTTTAAAGTAATCTTCCAAGACTATTGAATTCAAATTACTATTCCTATAAAGGAACTCATGTACTGAGGCAATCGATTGGATCCTTCCTTGAGCCGCATTAATAATTTCCTTTGCTGAAATCTGCTTTTTTTCCAATTTTCGTTCTTGAAAATTAAATAAACTAGATATTACCTGAAGGTTATTTTTAACCCTATGATTTACTTCTTTAAGAAGTACTTCCTTTTCGTTCAATGCCTCCTCTAATCGAGCTTTATGATCTATTAAATTCATCTTAATAAATGAACTCAAAAAGAGTACCCCTAAACTTGTTGTAATAAAGAAAACAATTTGCTTCGTTAAAATCTGAGCGTCGGTATAGGTAACAGTAGGTTGATGACTAGGTGAATGCTGTAAATAGATATAACCACTAACAAGTAGAATTGATATTAAACTAACACCAATTAATGTTTTTATATTGGAAAACAATGCTGAATACAAGGGAAATAAACAAACGAAAACAATCCATGAACCTAGTGAATATGGTGTTGTATTAAAAATGGTAAATATTACTTGATTAAAAATAAATACCAACATCCATTTAGACCAAATATGCTTTTTTTTATAATTAAGATATAATGGTATAAAGAAACATACAGAACTATAAATTCCATTAAGCAGGATTTTAAGCTTGAATTCTGCAAAAACTAGTGTTGCTATAGTTGCTAAAACAGTTACTGTAAATGTTATTAAGCAAATAGTATTAATTAGTCTAACGACTCGCTGTTCGGAATAGGATAAATCAGTGGTCCCATTTTCAAAAATTTTATGAATGATATTTTTCAAAGCTCGGAGTAATTACTCATTTTATATAAAGTTAATCATTGAAGTCTGATTACTTTTATAAAAAATTAAAGTAAGTATATATCAGGCAAAAAAAGGTCGCTCCTAAATGAATAGAAGCGACCTTTTTAATTAAATTCTATTTCTATTAATCTTGCTTTAATGTCATTACTGAGCTACCTGCAGCATTTTCAAATACCTGTTCTTTTCTCTTATTTTTTGTATTAGTAAGAACTTCACCATTAAGTGTAATACTTTCATCGTCTTTTGATGTCCATTCGAAAGCTGTTGCTGTTGATCCAGTTTGAGTCGCAGAACCAGTACCATTATCATTAAAAGTCATTGACCCAGTAGAAGTAGTTGACATTCCACTGAATGTAACAACAGTACTATAATCCCAAGTTCCAGGTAATCTACTTTCCATGTCCTTTGAACATCCTACCAATAAAAACATTGAGAATACTAATGCTAACTTTCCTAAATTTTTCATAAAATATATTTTTCCCCAAAAATACATTTTTACTAACTTAAAACAATAATTTTACCCGTATTATTACTCACTTAATAGTGTTAAAAAAATCTATCTATAACCCAGAATCAAAGTGTACCTCGAATACATTTCGATATAAGCTCTGAAATTAATATTCCAAATTCTCTATAAAGTAAACTTATAATAAGTGTTTTGATAGGATTAGCGTTATTGGCAGCTGAATATCTTGAAGGAAATCAAATAGGTAATAAACTGTTTATAGTTTTGGGAGAATACTATTTTAAAACAGCGAATTTTTCAGATCTGAAAATTAAAGGGTTACTATTATTCAACTTATACTTATATCGATTTCTAAGGATAAATGTATCTACTAGTTTTCCATCGTAGGTGTATACCTGAATTGTAATTGGTTCTTTCGTTGAATTTGTTAACTCAATATATTCAGT
>CAWVWF010000105.1:0-11797 GCA_963933885.1 uncultured Flavobacteriales bacterium
GATATTGGAAAAGTAACTTTATCTCCTGTATTCCATGTTAATGGTGATGATGCTGAAGCTTTAGCACACACAATTAATTTAGCAATGGAATACCGTCAGAAATACGGTAAAGATGTATTTATCGATTTATTATGTTACCGTAAGCACGGTCATAATGAAGGTGATGAACCAAGATATACACAACCATTATTATATAAAGCAATTGCTAATCATCCAGACCCTCGTAAGATTTATGTAGATAAATTGATGCAAGAAGGTGTATTGGAGCAGCAAATGGCTAAATCAATGGAACAGGAATTCCAAGACGAATTACAGGCTAGGATTCTTGAATCAAAAGAAATTACTAAATCTACTGTTACTTCTTTCCTTGAAGAATATTGGAAAGATTACCGTTACGGTACAGCTAAAGATTTTGAAGTATCTCCATCTACAGGTGTTGCTAAAAACAAATTAGATAAAATTGCTAAGGCAATTTATACTGAACCTAAAGATTTTAAATTCATTAAGAAAATTTCTAAGGAATTTAAAAAGCGTGAAACAATGTATACTGAATCCGACAAGTTGGATTGGGGAACTGCAGAGTTACTAGCGTATGGTTCAATGATAATGGACGGAAATACAATACGTTTCACAGGACAAGATGTTCAACGTGGAACTTTCTCTCACCGTCATGCTGTTCTAAAAACAGAAGACAATGAGACGAAGTATATTCCTTTAAATAACATCGACGCGGATCAACCTGGTAAAATTTGGATTTACAACTCTTTACTTTCTGAGTATGCAGTTTTAGGTTACGAATATGGTTACTCTTTAACTAACCCGAATTCATTAACGATTTGGGAAGCTCAGTTTGGTGATTTTAATAACGGTGCTCAAATCATGATTGACCAGTTTATCGCTCCAGGAGAGGATAAGTGGAAAACTCAATCAGGTTTAGTAATGTTATTACCTCATGGTTACGAAGGAATGGGTGCTGAACACTCAAGTGCAAGATTAGAGCGCTTCTTACAGCTTTGTGCTGGATTAAATATGCAAATCGTAAACTGTACAACTCCTGCTAACTTCTTCCATGTAATGAGAAGACAGATGTCTAGAGATTTCCGTAAGCCGTTAATCGTGTTTACTCCAAAGAAATTATTAAGATATCCTTCATGTGTTTCTTCTGTTGCTGATTTAACTACAGGTTCTTTCCAAGAAGTATTGGATGATCCAGAAGCTAAAGCTGCTAAGGTTGATAAGGTAATGTTTATGTCGGGAAAGATGTATTACGAGATCCTTGATCAGCAGAAAAAATATGGTACTTACGATAACATTGCTTTAGTAAGATTAGAGCAAATGAATCCAGTACCTGTTAAGCAAATTAAAGAGGTATTAAAGAAATACAACAAAGCAACTGATTATTTCTGGGTTCAAGAAGAGCCAGAAAATATGGGAGCTTGGAGTTTCATGGCTAGAAAATTCCCTGATGTTAAATTAAACTACATCGGAAGAAAGGAATCTTCAGCACCTGCTGCTGGTTCATTCAAGCGTCATGAAAAAAGAATTAATAAAGTATATGATGCAGTTTTCGCTCAAGCTAACATAGTGAAAGCAGGAACTGAAGCATAATTAATAGTATTGTTGAACAATTTGAAATTTATATAAAATGTCAATCGTAGAAATTAAAGTACCTAGTCCGGGAGAATCAATAACTGAAGTTGAAATTGCAACTTGGTTAAAAGCGAACGGAGATTACGTTGAATTAGATGAAGATATTTGTGAAGTTGATTCTGACAAAGCCACTCTTGGTTTACCATCAGAAGCTGCTGGAACAATTGAAATCTTAGTTGAAGAAGGTGAAACTGTTCAAGTTGGTGACGTAGTTGCTAAAATTGATACAAGTGCTGTTGCTCCTGCATCAAGTACTTCTGAAGCTGCACCGGTTACTGAAGCTGCTGCTCCAGTTGCAGATGTTGTTGTTGAAGGAAACGGATTACCTACTCCAAACGGAGGAAGTGCTCCAGTTATAGAAATTAAAGTGCCTAGTCCAGGTGAATCGATTACTGAAGTTGAAATTGCAACTTGGTTAAAAGAGGACGGTGACTATGTTGCACTAGATGAAGATATTTGTGAAGTAGACTCTGATAAAGCTACTTTAGGTTTACCATCTGAAGCTGCTGGTGTTATTACTAGATTGGTTGAAGAAGGTGAAACTGTTCAAGTTGGTGAAATCGTTGCTAAGATTGACCCTAACTATACTGCTCCAGTTCAAGCTGTAGCTAAAGCTGCTGCTCCGGTTGCTGCAAAAGTAGAAGCTCCAAAGGCTGCTGCTCCTGCAAAAACGAGTCATGCAACTGGTCACGGTGGTCCTGCTGCTGCGAAAGTAGCAAGAGAAGCTGGTGTTGACTTATCTAAAGTAAGTGGTTCTGGTAAAGATGGTAGAGTTTTACAATCTGACGTTATAGATTATATCGCTGCTGGAATCAATGCAGAAGATATTGCTCAAGGTTGGGGTGGAACTCGTGATGAGTCTACTAAGAAAATGAAAGCGCTTCGTCGTAAAATTGCTGAGCGTTTAGTTAAGGTTAAACAAGAAACGGCTATGTTGACTACTTTTAACGAAGTAGACATGAAGCCTATCATGGATATCCGTAAGAAATATAAAGAACGTTTCAAAGAACATCATGGAGTTGGAGTTGGATTTATGTCTTTCTTCACGAAAGCTGTTACTGAAGCTTTACGTCAGTTCCCTGATGTAAACTCAATGATCGATGACAATCACATCGTAAGTTTTGATTATGCTGATATCGCAATCGCAGTATCTTCTCCAAAAGGTTTAATGGTTCCTGTAGTTAAAAATGCAGAAACAATGAGCTTAGCGGAAATTGAAGCAGAAATCAGAAGATTAGCTTTAAAAGCTAGAGATGGAAAATTAACAATTCCAGAAATGACTGGTGGAACATTTACAATCACTAACGGTGGTGTATTTGGATCTATGTTATCTACACCAATCATCAACCCTCCACAATCTGCTATTTTAGGAATGCACAACATCGTTGAGCGTCCAGTAGCAATTAATGGAGAGGTTGTTATCCGTCCAATTATGTATGTTGCGTTATCTTATGATCACAGAATAATTGATGGTAAGGATTCTGTTGGTTTCTTAAAAACTGTAAAAGAATACTTAGAAAACCCAGTAAGCTTAATGTTTGGAGGTAAAACACCAGAAGAAGTTTTACTAGGATTATAAGATCAATCTTATTGAAATTGAAAGCCAGCTCTTAAGCTGGCTTTTTTTTTGTCTGCTTGAATCACCATTCCCTAAATCTATTAGGTAACTAAATCGATTTAATTACGTTACCTTATTAACCCAATCACCATAAATCTTGTTAATAAGATTTACATTTACGACCAAATAAACCATATTAAAATACCACATTTGTAAACTGGTTTAAATTGATGTGAACTATATTTTGTAGTTTTGTGATTAAGAAAATATGAAGAATTGGGTAAAATTATATCTATTGTTATTTTTTGTGCAAACAATTGCACAAGCGCAAAGCAATATATCTAAAGCTCAACAAGACTCTATAGACGTTGTACAATTTGAATTAGATGACCCATTTATAGCTGCATTAGATAGTTTACATGTTGAATCAATCTTTAGAGCATCTACTTTTACGGATGATCTTTCAATCTTAAATATTCACAATTACACTTTAGATTCTATACCAGTTTGGTCAGATTCTATTATCATAAAGCGTTTACAAGCTTTAGATAATGCATCTCCTTTCAATCTGGATTACAACCAACATACAGCAAGATTAATAAATTCATATAGCACTCGCCGTAGATTAACATTATCTAGAGTGTTAGGATTATCAGAATTATACTTTCCGATTTTTGAAGAAGAATTAGAAAAGAATGACCTTCCAATGGAGTTAAAGTATTTGCCAATCGTTGAGTCTGCGTTAAACAACACTGTAAGATCAAGTGCTGGTGCAGTTGGACTTTGGCAATTTATGTATCGTACTGGAAAATATCTTGGTTTGGAGATCAACTCTTATGTTGATGAAAGAAGAGATCCAATTAAATCAACTAAAACTGCAGTTAAATATTTAACTTATCTACATGGGTTATATGATGATTGGCATCTTGCGCTTGCGGCTTATAATGCTGGACCAGGAAATGTTAACAAAGCCATTAGAAGATCTGGAGGAAGTAAGAACTTCTGGGTAATTCAAGAATTCCTACCAAGAGAAACAAGAAATTACGTTCCATCTTTTATTGCGGTTAACTATTTAATGAACCATGCTTCTGATCACAACTTATACCCTATAAAACCTAAGTTTACTATCAGACATGTTGATACGGTTCAAGTTTCACAACAAGTAACATTTGCTCAGATTTCGGAAGTACTATGTATGGATTACGATGATATAGTTTTCTTAAATCCTCAATACAAACAAGGCTTCATTCCTAAATCTAAAAATTCTATTAAGTTTTCCTTAACGTTACCAGTCAATGTAATTGGTGACTTTATCAATAATGAACAAAGCATTTACGATTACAAGTTAAAAAAGGAAGAAAAAAGGAATGTTGATGTATATGCTAGGACTGCCTCTTCAATACACCAAGTAAGAAAGGGTGAAAGTTTAGGTATTATCGCAGAACGTTACAGAGTTAAAACTTCGGATTTAAGAAGATGGAACAACTTGAATAGAAGGAAATTTATTTATCCTGGACAGAAATTAAAAGTGCATTCTAAGGTAGCACCTAAACGAAAGAAACAAAACAAGAAAAAGGAAATCAATTATAATGGTTACTTATATTATACGATTAGAAACGGAGACACGTTATGGGACATAGCCAAGTTATATAAAGGCATATCCGCAAAAGACATTATGAAATTGAATAGATTTTCAAGTAAGAAAGTATTGCGGGTAGGTATGAAAATTAAAATAAAATCTACTTAAACCCAATACATTCAATGCGCTATTTTCTAAGTGTACTAATAATCTCAATTGTATTTTCTTGTAATGATTCTGGAGTTTCAGAGCAACGCACTTTACCAAATGCTATAGGTTCATTATCTAACATTCTTGTAATATCTAAAAAGGCAGATTGGGAACTCGGCTTAGAGGGTGCTGTAAGTACAACATTGTCTAAAGAAATAGAAGGACTTATTAAAGTTGAAAAAGAATTTGGACTTACACACATTAGTTCTAAAGGCTTTAATAATATGTTCAAAAAGCATCGCTCAATTTTCATGATAGCGATCTCTAAACGCGTTAAAAAAGCTAGTCTCGTTCAAAGAAATGATGTTTATGCTAACGGACAGAAATATATTCAAGTAAAAGCACCATCAGTTGAAAGCGCAATTGCATTAATAGAAAAGAACAACAAAATTATCTTTAGGACATTTGATCAACATCGAAGAGTAACAATTCAAAAAACCGTTAATAAAAAGGGAAGTAAAAAAGTACGACAACGATTGAAGGATTACCATGCTGTTACTTTAAAAGTTCCTTCAGGATATAAGGTTGAAGTTGATACAACAGACTTTATATACTTCTACAAAAAAGGAATCAAGAATTGTGAATATGGAAAAATCTCAGACTGTGTATACCATACAGGATTCATGGTATACTCCTTCCCCTATTATTCTGAAAAGGTTTTCAATTCAAATTTCATGGCCAACAAGAGGGATTCACTAACAGAACTATTCATAGAAGGTTCTTCAACCAAAGATTCTTTAAAAGCATTTATGCAAGTTGAAAGTCTTTTACCTATTTCTGCTAAAGCCATTACATTAAACAAACGCTACAGCTATGAAATGAAAGGTTGGTGGAAAATGAAAAACGGTATAATGGGAGGTCCATTTGTAAACGTATCAATAATTGATCAAGAAAGAAACAGAGTTATTTGTGTTGATGGCTTTTGTTTCGCACCTAATTTTGATAAGCGCCAATTTGTAAAAGAGCTTGAAGCAATTTGTTTATCTGTTAAGGCAATTCAGTAAAGAAGGTCCTTTTAAGCTTACTCAGTAATTTATTCTTACATCAATCCCCTTGTTTACAGCCGTCAAAAACAGTCAATTTTGATCAAAAAAAGCAAACACCTTTAATCCAAACTAAAACACTGTAAAAAAAGGAATTACACAACAATAAAGACGTATAAAATAAGACATATCTACAGTAATAAATTGGAGACTTAATAATAGCTCGCTATATTAAATAAAAAACACTCCATGAGAACTTACCTACCGAAGATTTCGAAACTAACCTTTACGACTTTGTTAATAATTTCATTTAGTTTTTTTAATGCTGCTCTTGCATGTGATTTCCCTGCTTTTGACGAAAATGCAGATAGAACATATACTGCAGGTGATATCGTTAGTAGAAATGGTAAAGATTACGTAGTTGTTATAGCTGGTTGGGCTAATGCTCATGGTTCTGATTGGGCATATGCTCCTGGAACTGGAGACTACTGGGGATCAGCTTGGAGTTTAGAAAGTGATCCTTGTACAGATACAGGAACTGGAACTGGAACTGGAACTGGAACTGGGACTGGAACTGGAACAGGAACTGGGACTGGGACTGGGACTGGGAACGGAACAGCTTGTATTGAAACTGTTGATGATGGTCTAGCTCAAGCAACTTATTATACGCTTTTAGAGTCTGGAGCAAGCACAGTTGTTAACTGTAGTTTTGATGCAGTAGCTGATATTAAAGGGACATTCTACGGAGCTTTAGAAACTGTAACCTTACATGGTTCTGGTGCTGCAAAATACTGTGGGATGTGTGTTGAAATGACAGGTCCTTTATCAACTGAGATCGTTCAAATTACGGATGAATGTCCTGATTGTCATGAGCATAACAGTGGTGATACTGATATAGATTTATCTACTCCAGCATTTAATGCAATTGTAGGTCCTATTGGAATTGGTAGAGCAGATATTACTTGGAAGGAAGTTACTTGTCCTTGGACAACTCCATTACAAGTTATTGTTCAAGGGTCTAACCAATGGTACGTTAAAGTTATCATCGCAAACCACACAAACAGAATTGCAAGCGTTGAAGTTAAGCAAGCTGGATCTTGGTATGCTTTAACAAGAGGTACTGATAATGGATGGGTTTCTACAGGAGTTACAACAAATGAAGTATTAAAATCTTTTAGAATCACTGATATTTATGGTGAGGAAATTATTGTTTCTGACATTTCTTTTGCTGCTGATCCAGCAAACTCTAAAAACTTCGCTTCTGGAGCAGTTACTAACTTCCCAGCATGTGGAAATACTAATTCAACAGAATCAGTTAATTCTTTAAAATATGTTTCGATTTTCCCTAACCCAGCTAATAACACTATTACATTAGAAGGTTTAGAAGACGTTGAAACTATCCAAATCATCAACTTAAACGGACAAGTTCTTCTTACTGAAGTATTAGGAGGAAGTGCTTCTGTTGGTTCAATTGATATTTCAAACTTAGCTTCAGGAATTTATGTTGCTAAAATGACTGGATTAAACAATACTGGTACTGCTACTTTTATAAAGAAGTAATCACACTTTAAAATATGAAGAAATCTGTTGCAATAATTGTAACAGATTTTTTTGTGTTTAATAAATCAGTTTAAATATTACTACCGTACTTCTTGATTTGAATGAAATGGAAATCTAGAAGGTAAAAGTTCCGGTTTACAATTGTATTTAACTTCACCTTATTAAGCTTAATTTATTAAATACTCTTCTCGCGCGTATGTTCCGAAGGACATGCGTATGTTTTTCTTTTAGAATCGCATCTTCAGATTCGTTATAACAACAGAAGATTGAGTTTTTGTTTATTCTCTATTAAGAATCATTTAGCCCTCTTAAATTTCTATTTAAATAACTTCTTCCTAAGTCCCAAACAAAACAGCCAAGTCGTTGTTGATTGATTTACTCCAGATGGCGCTTCTATGTTTTCAATATTATAAAGTCCTAAACGATAAGACAGATACAATTCATCTATTGATTTAATAAAACTTGCTTCAATACTAGCCTTAAATGTTAGTCCCAGGTTCAACCTCTTCATAGGCGCTTCTGTTTGAGCATCATTACCAGTAAACCAATTATACTTGGCCCCATCTTCTATCTCTTGAGTACCTAAAATTCCAATATCTAGGAAAGGTCCAAAAGTTAACATTAATTTCGAGTTAGGAATCTCATAATTCCCATATAAATGTGTTCCAAAATACAAAGCTGTAAGATCCATTCTAGAGTTGTAGTCAGATTCTTTTAATTTAAATTTAAGAATAGAAAACGTTCCTCCAGCCTCTAAATGGAAAACATTATTAATAGCAGGAAACTTATAATCCAAACCCACTTTTGCAGCAACTTGAGGTGTATACTTTACTTCAATAGGTTGCTCTTTAGAAGTATTAAAATAGATTGCTCCATATGAAAGAGCTGTGTTAACAAAAATCCGATTTCTAACAGATTCTTCAGTCTTAGGAATAATTTGTTTAGATCTATCGGTCACCTCATCTTGAGAACTAATTTTGGAATTCCTAGTACTTAACCCTAACAGATCTTTGGTATAAATATCTCTTTTAACTTTATGTTCTTCAGCTTTTTTAAACTCACTTTTATCTACACTTATACGTATTAATGAATCTTCTAATACAATCAGAAAATAAAGCTCTTTATTTTCCTTTAATATTTGTGCTTTTTTGTAATCTTCTTGTTTAACTGCTAATTCAATATTTGACTCAAGTTTTTTTAGATAATTTCCATTTTGCTTCTCTTGTTCAAATTCAACTAAATCAATTGACTCTTCATTATTTCGATCGACAGTTTTTTCTTTTATATTAATATTCGTTGCCAATCGAGGTAACGTTTCAAATAAGGAGTCATTCTCCAATTTATACATTGCTCCAGTTATTGGGTCTACAGCCAACATTCCAATAAAACCAACTATTATATTCCCAAAATACCAACTATCCAGTTTAGAATTTAAAGGAGCAATCACAGTATCAAAACCTTCTTTTGTGAATTCAACTTGATAAGTTGCCTTTTGAAAAAAACCAGAACCTGATTTTAATTCAACAATTGCTGGTGTACTTCCTGAGTACACTTCTTTCCCTTTCTTGTTTGTAATTGATATTTCCGATTTTGAAGGTGAACTATCAATGGAGATTGGGTATTTACTTGTACTAACTATACTTGCACAACTCGATAAAACTATCATACTCACTACTACACCCCCCTTCGTAATTATCCCCATTACTTTTATTTTATAATTTTCGAACCGTTCTTGTTAAGAACCGATTTATTTAAAGTTAACCATTTCCAGAAATACAACACCTAAATTTCTACCGATAATTTAAAATACTTATTATAACTAAACTCTAGGAACATTAGGGTCAGACCCATAGTAAATAACACGAAAAAACACTTATAACCAACTGAAAAACAACGACTAATAAGATTCGTATTTAAAAAATTCTCATTAAAAAAATTGATGAAATTTTCTCAGTAAACACCGATTATAAATCGGATAGTTTACCTTCTAGATTACGCTCCGCTAAATCAAAAAGTACAGTAGTGATAGATAAAAAATTACAATTGGTGACATTTTTTTTGAAGAGCTTCAATTAACCTCATAAAAAAAGCCTTAACTCAGTGGAGTAATGGGGACGTTCACCAAGTAAACAATGTGACAAAGAAGTCCTGTCGTATCAGAACCTTGATAATCGTGCCTGTAATATTCAGAAGTTACAACAAATGAAGTATTAAAATCTTTTAGAATTACTGATATTTATGGAGAAGAAATTATTGTTTCTGACATTTCTTTTGCTGCTGATCCAGCATGTGGAGCAAATACCTCTACTAGTTTAATTAAAAATTTAAACTATGTTTCCATATTCCCTAACCCAGCTAATAACAGAATTACACTAGAAGGTTTAGAAGATGTTGAAACTATCCAAATCATTAACTTAAACGCACTAGTTTTACTTACTAAAGTATTAGGAGGAAATGATTCTTCTGGATCTATTGATATTTCAAAAAAGTAATGGGGACGTTCACCAAAAAGTAATGGGGACGTTCACCAAGTAAACAATGTGACAAAGAAGTCCTGTCATATCAGAACCTTGGTAATCGTGCCTGTAATATTCAGGAGTTACAACAAATGAAGTATTAAAATCTTTTAGAATCACTGATGTTTATGGTGAGGAAATTATTGTTTCTGACATTTCTTTTGCTGCTGATCCAGCATGTGGAGCAAATACCTCTACTAGTTTAATTAAAAATTTAAACTATGTTTCCATATTCCCTAACCCAGCTAATAACAGAATTACACTAGAAGGTTTAGAAGATGTTGAAACTATCCAAATCATTAACTTAAACGCACTAGTTTTACTTACTAAAGTATTAGGAGGAAATGATTCTTCTGGATCTATTGATATTTCAAACTTAGCTTCAGGAATTTATGTTGCTAAAATGACTGGATTAAACAATACAGGTACTGCTACTTTCGTAAAGAAGTAATCAATACTTTATAATATTGAAAAGGCTGTTACAATTATTGTCACAGCCTTTTTTTATGCCCAACAAATCAAAAGAATGAAAATTTAATACTAGTAACACTCCAGTACTTCTTGATTTGAATGAAATGGTAATCTAGAAGATAAAAGTTCCGATTTATAATCGGTATTTAACTCCAACTCATTATACTTAATTTATCGAATATCAATTATAACCTAGCGAAGCCAACAAAAAAATCAGGTATTAAATTACACTTCTCGAAATAAAGAAACACGAAATGGAGTAATGGGGACGTTCACCAACGTAAACAATGTGACAAAGAAGTCCTGTCGTATCAGAACCTTGGTGAACGTCCCTGTAATTGTGCAACAAATCAAAAGAATGAAAATTTAATACTAGTAACACTCCAGTACTTCTTGATTTGAATGAAATGGTAATCTAGAAGATAAAAGTTCCGATTTATAATCGGTATTTAACTCCAACTCATTATACTTAATTTATCGAATATCAATTATAACCTAGCGAAGCCAACAAAAAAATCAGGTATTAAATTACACTTCTCGAAATAAAGAAACACGAAATGGAGTAATGGGGACGTTCACCAACGTAAACAATGTGACAAAGAAGTCCTGTCGTATCAGAACCTTGGTGAACGTCCCTGTAATACGGGATTAAACAATACAGGTACTGCTACTTTCGTAAAGAAGTAATCAATATTTATAATATTGAAAAGGCTGTTACAATAATTGTAACAGCCTTTTTTTTATGCCCAATAAATAAAAGAATGAAAATTCAACGCAAACCGTACTTCTTGATTTGAATGAAATGGTAATCCAGAAGATAAAAGATCCGATTATATATCTTTGGTGTAATTAAAAAAGCGAAATATAACCGCTCAAAAAGAGTCCTTTTTTGACGCGTTAAAAACCTATCAAACAATTACTAACGCTCAGTTACTATTGATTTTTCAGAGCAGGACTGTCCCGATTTATTAAAAAGCAATAACCGTGAGAGGTTGTATCGTTATATTAATTGTCAGCTGTTAAAACTACACCTTTGTTATTTAGTAATAACAAAGCGTTTAGTTTTGCTTCTAACGCTGCGAGTTTTTTAGCTGTTTCGGTTGATATTATTTTTACGCTTGAGGCTTCTGATTTTATGGTTTCGATTTCTTGTTTTTGAGCCTTTATTTCTTCTTGTTGAGATTCGTTTGCTACTTTTTCTGTAGCTATTTCCGCTTTCTGAGATTCAATAATCACCTGTTGAGAATCTATTTGTTCTTGAAGGGCTCTC
>CAWVWF010000106.1:0-11797 GCA_963933885.1 uncultured Flavobacteriales bacterium
TGGACAATAAGGAACATCTACTTCTCTAGACCAACTAACTCCATCATCTGTACTTGTATAAACACCATACTCAGTTCCCACTATATAAGCTCCTGAGTAATTTTCAATTAAACTTCCATAAATAGGAAAGTTTGGTAAATCCCCTTGAACTGAAGAGAAACTAGAAGCATCGTTAATTGTAACAGCCGAATTTGAAACATAAACATTTACATTCTCATCATAATGCCCTACAGTAACAATAACATTTTCTGCATTATTTGGATCGACCGAAATACTAGTCACATAAGCATTTCCACCATTCTTCTTTTTCAAACTTGCAATTTTCGTAACCACACTTTCCGTTATCGCAGTAGCATCGTCAACAACTTTAGATAAATTAGAAATCCTATATACTTCACCTAACTGTGTCCCATAAAATACGTTATCACCATCCTTTGAAATCGCAACAGCTGTAGCACCAACACCACTAGAAGTACTCAAACCTTCATTTGTTACTTTTATCCAACTAGGCACTTTTGAAAAATTCAATGATTCTCTTGTTACCCATATTGCCTGATATGAAGGATATACAAATAATGATTGAATTGGGTTTTTTATTTTTAATGACTGAGCTTGATTTAAGGCACTACTAAGTGTAAAATCGAAATTTACATTTGTAACACCGGAAGCTACACTAATATTCTCACCTAATAAATAATTAACATCCGCAGTATAATTAACAGAATCAGGGATCAAAACATCCTGTTTAGATTCCCAAAGAATGAAAGGCGTTACAAATTCATTCCAACTTGGATCATAATCAATACTTGCAGAATTAATTGCAGCATCTGGATGTGCGAAAAACTCATCATAAGTTGAACTCCTAGAATTATTTCTTCTTATTCTTCCAAATTGACTTTCAACGAAAAACGCATCTGGAAAAAGTTGAGAAATTGCTGACCATCCACCATCTCCTGAATTATGAATATCTCCACTTTGTTGAGTATTACCCTTTCCATCAATATAGATATTAGCATTATCTTGAGTCCCCCCCAAAACGACTCCATCAGAACCAAAGGCGAGACCGTAGAATTGAGTAACTGCATAACCTCTGTTTAATCTTTCAAAAATCTTCCCATCATCTTTTGTTCTAAAAACTCCTCCGTCAGTACCTATATAGAACATTTCAGGATCTGAAGAATCAAAACGAATAGTATGTTTATCTGCATGAACATAATCGTGATCATTCCATTCGGCATTCCATCGAGTTAATTTTTCCCAATTCCCACCTTCTTCCCATCTATATAATTCAATTCCTCCCAACAAGATTCTATTTGGATTATTTGGATAAACAGTTATACATTGATCATAAGAACCTTGAGGTCCTCCACCAGTGAAAGGTGCGAATAATGAACTACCACCTCCTATAATTTTAGTCCATGTTACTCCTTTATCTTTAGATTGATAAATAGCATCCAAAATATCCCCAGTTGAAGAGTATGTAGATTTAGCACTTGATATATAAATTGTATTTTCATCCGAAGGAGCAATTGCCAAAGTAATTCTTCCACTAAACGCAGGTAATTCACTACTTGAAACAAGAGAAAAACTTCCTGAATTACCGGAAGGAGAAGTATAAACCTTACTTCCTAATGCTACTATCACAAAACCATCAGGAGTTACTGCAACATCCCAACCTGCACCAAAAATAGGTACAGACGCCATACTAGAAACTATATTCCATGTAGCACCTTTATCGTTAGATCTATATAACCTGTTCATACAGGCAGCATAGACATTTCCTTTATTATCAGCAGCTAGTGCATTAACACTAACAAAATTACTTTTATTTAAAATAGACCAAGACCCTGGTAAATGCTCAAAATCAGTTCCGTGTGGTGCTCGAGACCTATAAACTCCTTTTCCTATAAAACCAAAACCTCCAGTACCAGGTGATCCATAAAACAGCCCCTCACCTGTTCCATAGTAAATGTATCCTTGATCATCTTGTGTAATTGAAGTAATTGTTAAATATTCTTCCTGATCTCCTGGTGTAGTTTGATTCCAAGATTGGCCACCATCGCTACTATACCATAACCCTCCAGAAACTCCTCCTGCAAACAAAAGGTTGGGATCAGTATCATCAACTAAAAAAGCACGTGTTCTTCCTCCTATATTATCTGGACCTACTTCAGTCCAATCAATCCCTAAAGCTCTTTTAGCTGGTACTTTTGCAATTTCCTGCCTTGCTTTCTCAACCGTTTTTTGATAATCATCAGCTGAATCAAAAACTCCTATTCTTTCTTGCCAATAAAGTTTACTTCCTTTTACTTCTTGTGTTATTGATTTTTCAATCGATTTAGAATTAAGAAAAAATATCCCTCCTAAAACAACAACAAATAAAAATAAGACTCCAACTTTTTTTAGCATAACAAAAAAATATTAATGGATATGTTTTTCGGCGTGATAAGAAGATCTTACCAATGGAGAACTTTCCACATGACGAAAACCTTTCGTCAAAGCGTACTGTCTATATTCTTCGAACTTTTCTGGTGTAATAAAATGATCGATTGCCAAATGTTTTGCAGTTGGCTGTAAGTACTGACCAATTGTTACAATATCAACATTTACGGATGCTAAATCATCAATTGTTTCAAAAACCTCTTCTTCAGATTCACCTAAACCAAGCATAAACCCAGATTTAGTTTTCATCCCACCTTGTTTTAATCTCAGTAGAACTTCTAAACTTCTATCATATTTTGCCTGAACTCTAACCTCTTTAGAAAGCCTTCTTACAGTTTCTATATTATGAGAAACAACTTCTGGAGCTGCATCAATTATTAACTGTAGGTCTTTCCACTCTCCTGCAAAATCTCCAACAAGAGTTTCCATCGTAGTTCCAACACTTATTCTTCTAACAGCTTCAATAGTTTTCACCCAGTGAGCAGCTCCTCCATCAGGTAAATCATCACGATCAACAGAAGTAATTACTGCGTGCTTTATTTCCATAGTCTTAATAGACTTGGCAACTTTCACAGGTTCAAACTCATCTAAGTCATCTCCTTTTCCTGTTGCAACAGCACAAAATCCACAACTACGAGTACATGTATTACCCAAAATCATAAAAGTTGCAGTTCCAGCCCCCCAACACTCACCCATATTCGGGCAATTCCCACTCTGGCAAATTGTATTTAATTTATTGTCATCAACAAGCTTACGTACCTTCTTGTATTCCTCTCCGATTGGAAGTTTTACTCGAAGCCATTTTGGCTTTTTAAATCTCACTTTTGTCTTATCTACCGAATCACTCATCTTTCAATTCTTTATCTGTACCACTTCCTTCCATATTGGAGCGATAAATAAAAACTTATATAAACAGGATAATTCCTGTCGAATGCCAAAATCTCTAAATTCTTATAGTAAGCATCAACTACAATTCCTGTTTCCAAGGATCTTATTGATTGTCTTTCTGAAGCATATTCAAAATTAAGTGCAAACTTAGCATATAAACCAGGCTGTAAAGTTAACTCATTGAAACCTTTAAAGTAGGATCCCGATCCAACAATATTATAAAGTTCATGCTTTTCTGCATCGAAACGTTCTTCAGCAGGTTGTAGCTGTCCAGAAAACACAACTAAATAGTATACAGGCTTTAAAAAAGTAGTTGTTAATCCGAAAGAATAAATGGATTTCAACTCTACACCTTCACCAAAGGGTTTGTACGCAAGAACATTATGTTGGCCATAACCTAATCTAAGGCTATAAGCAGAATTTAATTTACCAAAAACAAAATTCCCTGTGAGTTCACTTGTTGATTGCTTAACCTCTCTAGGGTGTTTAAGGGTAACGAAATCTAATTCAAAAAGCTTTTTCTTTTTAACTGTTTTATGAAATCCTCTTCGGAAATTAGCTCCAAAGCCATGATTATTTAACTGAAGCCCGGTATAAAATATTTGGTGATAACCTACAGTATGATCATGTTTATCTTCCTTCTGACCTATAGAAAGTTCAGAAAACAACAGGGAAACGAATATTACTATAAAGATTCTCACACCTTAAAAATAGAAATATTTATAAGGAAGCCAATGCCTTTTCAAAAGAAACATCAGAATGTGATGAATTAAATACAGAAACACCATCTTTTATCACCAATAACTGAGGAGATTGATGCTCAACATTATAACGATCAGCAATTCCATTACTAATATCTCTAAATGAAATCAAATCTAAATAGTAAACATCAAACTGTTCGTTCATAGCTTCATTATGTTCGCTCTCTAAAATTTTCTTTGCAAAAGAACTTACAGAACATCTAGTGCTATGTTTGAAAAGAATTTGAGTCTTACTTTTCGATTTTTTATCAATTTCTAATAATTGATCGATTGAATTTAAAATATTCCAGTTCATATCTTTACTTTTATTAGATGCTAAGCTCTTAATTAATTTGAATAATTTTAACATATTACGAACGTTTGTGTTTATTCATACATTGATAAAATCGATTGCGACAAGCAACGGTAGCAAAGTTAATTTAAAAATCAGAATGAAAACTCTAGTAACAGTCTTATTTCTAACCATCCATTTGTTTAGCGCTTATGCACAAGACATCAGTATGGATTGGAAAGGAGACACCTTACCTGATTTTAATTACTCAACTGAAAAAACATATACTTCTAAAAAAGAATTGGTATCTGGAATTTCTCAAATCCAACAAGAAGCTTTTGCTAAAGGATATTTAAATTTCAGTATAAATGGGTTTATGCAACTTGATTCTTCAAGTTTTCAAGGATCTGTTTTTATCGGAAAACAATACCTATGGGATGCTATTGATTTAAAAATCAACGGACCAAATATTCCAAACTACTTAAAGCCAGACCTAAAAAACAAAACAATATCTAGTACTCAAATTGGTAAGCTATATAAAACCATCATTAATTATTACCAAAACAATGGGTTCCCATTTACTGAAATCAAATTCGATTCTCTTTCATTTAATAACAATATACTCTCTGGTGTCCTGGATGTAGATGTTAAACAAAGAATCCATTTTGATACGCTTGCAATTGAAGGACAGCCCAAGTTGAAGACCTACTATTTACAAAATTATTTAGGTATTATAAAAGGACAACTATATAGTGAATCAACCTTCAAGGGGATAGAGCGAAAAATTAAAGAATTACCTTTTGTTCAACTAACTTCAGAACCAACTATTCGATTTTCGAAAAATAAAGCAATCATAAAACTACCTCTAAAGCATAAATCATCCAATTTCATTAATGGTATTATTGGTATTCTTCCAAACTCAACATCTGCATTAAACCCCACTGATGAAAGCAACTTAGTTATAACAGGTGATCTTAAGCTCTCCTTAGGTAATGCCTTTAAATATGGTGAGAAAATAAAATTTAATTGGAAGAGGATACAAACTGAAACTCAACAACTTCATGCATCAACAGAAATCCCATATCTATTCAAATCCTTATTTGGTGTTAACTATGAATTGGATTTACTCAAACAGGACACTAGTTATATAACTTATAAAAACAAAATTGGTGTTGTATACTCTTTAGGAGCAAAACGAAACCTTAAAGCGTTCTGGGAAAACGAAGGAACAAACAAACTAACAGATGCTCCTATTCACAATACTACCTTATCATCAATAAACAGTGCTACAAATTCATATGGACTTCAATTCCTAATGGATGAAAGAGATTATAAATTCAACCCGAGAAAAGGATTCTTATTGAAATTATATGCTAAAGCTGGTATCAAAAAATTAACTGGAATAATTCAAGATGAAAGAATATTAATTCCTTTAACATCTGATGGTGCCATTACAACTTCGATAAGCGCTCCAGAAACCTCAACTCTGTATGAAGCTAAACTACATTTCGAAATCTTCCTCCCCATATTTAAAGTAACATCAATAAAGCTTGGAACGAACTCAGGATGGCTACAAAACAGATATTTACTAGATAACGACTTAACAAGATTAGGAGGTTTTGTTCTTCTGAGAGGTTTTGACGAATCATCAATATTTGCTTCAGCATATTCTGTAAACACATTCGAATACAGAATCCTATTTGAGCAAAACTCACATGTTTCAATTTTCTATGATCAAGGGATTATTGCTAAAAGTACCTTGATTGAAAACACAGTTAATTACCCATTTGGATTTGGAGTTGGTGTAAATTTCCAAACCAAACCAGGTATTTTCTCCGTAAGCTACGCTGTAGGAAAACAAAATGGTAATCCAATTGATTTTTCAGTAGCCAAAATACATTTTGGTTTTGTGAATCTTTTTTAGTTTCTTGAGGTAGGTGAAGAAATACTTTTTCATATTAGCAATAACAACGGTTTTGGGATTCACCCAGAAACAAAACCGACGTTTGCCTACCGAACTAGATATCACTTCCTTTACTTCAGAATATCTTAACACTTCATACAAGCATGCTCAAATAGAACAATTACTGTTTGTTTCAGTGAAACACCAAAGGATGTACTTAATAAGGTATGGACACATTGTATCCGAATATGATATATCTACAAGTAAATATGGAGTAGGAAATAAAATGTATAGTCAGAAAACTCCCACAGGTGTCCATTGGATTAAAAAGAAAATGGGAAGAAGAACTCCTGTTAATGGGATTTTAAAAGGTGGAGCATACACTGGTGAGATTGCCGATATGGAATACCTACCTGTTTCTACTGATAGAGATTTAGTTACCACAAGAGTTTTATGGCTAGAAGGTATGGAATGGGGTGTAAATCACGGAGGTAATAAAGATTCTTACAATAGGAAAATATACATTCATGGAACTCATGAAGAAGGTCTAATTGGAACACCTGCATCTCATGGATGTATTAGAATGAGGAATCATGACGTTACAGAGTTATATGATTTAGTAGAAAAAGGTTTGTATGTTTTAATACTCAATGTTTAACTTCTAATTTTAGACTATGGAAATGATAATGCTAGTTACTGGAATTATTTTAGGTTTTATAATTAGCTACCTATTTTTAAAATCGAAAATACAATCTGAGAACAACAACGATTCAGAAGCATTAAACAATCAAAACAGTGAAATCGCTCAACTTAATAACAGTATAAAGCATTTCAAGTCTATAATAGTAAAACAAGAATCTGATTTAAATTATACTACTGAACAATTCCGACAAGCTGAAATTAGCATAGCCAAAACAGAAACCGATCATTCAAACTTGTTAGCTCGGTTTTCAGAATACAAGGAAGAAGTAAAAGAAATGCAGGTTACTTTCAAAACTGAATTCAAAAACATCGCTTCTGAAATCGTTAAAAAGCAATCAGAAGATTTCAGTTCACGAAATGAAACGATGCTAAAACCTTTTAAAGATCAACTAAAATCTTTTGAAGATACAGTTCATTCCCAAATGAAAGAAAGCATTGAAAAGGCAGCAACTTTCAAGGAACAAATCAACCAACTTAAAGATCTAAATATTCAAATTTCTCAAGAAGCTAGTAATCTAACCAATGCTTTAAAGGGGGATAATAAGCTTCAAGGGAACTGGGGAGAACTCATATTGGAACGTGTTTTAGAATCTTCTGGTTTAGAGAAAGGCTATGAATACAAAACTCAAGTAAGTTTAACCAATGCTAATGAAGATAGAATACAGCCTGATGCTGTTATCTATTTACCAGATAATAAACATATCATTATAGATTCCAAAGTTTCCTTAACTGCATATGAAAGGTATGTAAACGAATCAGACGAAGAAGAAAGAAGAAAGCACTTAAAAGCTCACCTTATATCAGTAAAAGCCCACGTAAAGGGTTTAAGTGATAAAAAATATGAATCTGCGGAAGAATTAACTTCTCCCGATTTCATATTACTTTTCATCCCAATTGAAGCTTCTTTTGGTGCAGCAGTAAAAGAAGATGTTAATTTATTTAATTTTGCATGGGATAAAAATATCGTTATTGTAAGTCCGAGTACACTACTTGCAACTCTCAAAACAATTGCATCATTATGGAAGCAAGAAAAACAAAACAAAAATGTACTTAAGATTGCGGAAGAAAGTGGTAAATTGTACGATAAATTTGTTGGCTTCTTAAAAGATATTGATGATATCGAAAAAAGCTTTGAAAGAACAACCAAGCAATTTGGCGAAGTTCAGAAAAAGCTTCATTCTGGATCAGGTAATATTGTAGGTCGAATTGAGAAAATTAAAAAACTAGGTGCTAAAGCCACTAAAAAAATAGATGAAAAGTACTTGGAGGAATAACATATTAATATACTTATCTATTCTTATAATTACAGCTTGTCAAGGACCTCAGAGTTTAAATCAAATTGACTTAGCCAAAGAATACGACAGTAATAGTTTAGAATTAACTTATCATTCTACATTCTCTTATGTAAATGATTCTATCACTGCTATTGATATTCAATTCAATCCCAATCAATTACTCTTTTCTAAAAACACAAAATCAGAATACATATCAAGGTATTCTATTGCATACAAAGTATTTAAGAGTTATAATGACAACGAGGCAGTAGATACAACTGAGATTCACTATTCCTTAAACCAAAACAAAAAAACAAGTCCTATAAAAAATCACAAGATTAAGATGTTTGTTCCTATGGGTTCAGACTATGTAGTTCAACTGACTTTAAAAGATGAAAACCGTCAGCAAGAGAAATCTAAATTCATTTCACTAAAAAAAACCAATAAGCATTCAGCAAGTTTTTTCACGATAAAGGCAAAAAGCAATTCAAAAAAAGGTAGTTTCCAAAAAGACAGCTTTGACATATCATATGGTTTACCTGAATCAAAGACACTAAAAGTTTTAACCTTTAATAGACAATCTGTTTCTGCTCCTAAACCCTATGAAGTAAGTTATACTTTCAGTTTCTTAGGTGAGCCGGACTCTTCATGGTTATCAAGTATACCATCAAATGAAAGCGCTACTTTCCCTCCATTAAAAAACGGATTCTATCATTTCATCACTGATACTATAAATAAAAAAGGATTTTCAACTTTTTATGTCTCTGAAGAGTTTCCAAAAACTACTAGCCTAGATGATGCTATTGGAGCAATGGGATATTTACTATCTAAAAAAGATTACGCAAGATTAATTACACATATTGATAGCAGATCGGCATTTGAATGGGAATGGAAGAAAATTGCAGGAGGAAAAAACAGAGCTCGAAACTTGATCAAACAATATTACGAAACAATTAATCAGGCAAATCAACTTTTCACATCATTCAGACCAGGTTGGAGTACAGATAGAGGTATGATTTATATTATATATGGAGTTCCAAGTGTAGTCTACAGATATGATGAATCTGAAGTTTGGATTTACGGTGAAGAAAATAATCTATTAAGCGAAGTATTTAATTTCAATAAAATCAATTCTTCTTTATCTCCTAACATCTACGAATTAGAAAGAAACATCAATTACAAAACAAGCTGGGATAGAATGGTCACTTCTTGGAAAGAGGATCGAGGATACTAAAGTCTAATACCCACACTCCAATCTTGAAAACCTTCATGGTTCACGTCACCAGAAGTAGATTGATATAAGTCTGAACCAATAGAATTCCCACTTTTAAATACATGGGCATTCAAATTATAAGATCCGAAAATTTCAAACCGTTTTCCTAATCTTAATGAAATACCACTAGCTAATCTCGTGTTCAAATCAATTTCATCATTTTGGAAATCCTTAGTGAACTGGTCAGTAGACAATTGGAAGTTAACACCAACGTACTCCCCTAAGGAAATCATACTCCCAATACCATAACCAATAGAGTATCTATCCTTCTCTACGAATCCAACGCTTAATAAATTATAAAAGCTTTTAACTCCAGATATAAGACTAGCTTTTGCAGTTATAGTAGGACTATGCTCAAACTGAAGTCTTGTATACCCTTTAGGTGCAATTGTAAATAAACCAATTGGAACACCACTAATTGAATCACTCACGATATTAAAAACACCTAATTGAACTCCACTAAGTTTCTTCGCGTAATTGAAAGGTGCAATCTGAATTCCTTTAACTCGCCCGCGTGCATGATTATGCATTCCTGCAATTTGAATTCCATCCACATCTTTCAATGCTACATTTAAAAAACCTGCAACCTGACCACCTTTTGCTTTTCCGCCTACAACATTTAAGTAACCAGCAACTTGAATACCTTTTAGATTCTTTCCATAATTAACAAAACCAGAAACCTGAGCAGAGTTAATATCCTTTGGACATAAATTAACAAAACCGGCAATCTGAACTCCATTTTGTTCTTGCGTTGAAATATTTACAAAACCTGAAACTTGCGCTCCATTAGAAGTTCCTCTTGCTAAATTTAAAAAACCTGCTACTTGAGCTCCATTCATCTCTGTTAAAGAAAGGTTTGTAAAACCTGCAACCTGAACTCCATCAACCTTACCTCCTACTATATTAGAAAATCCTGATATCTGAACTCCATTCAAATCCTTTTTGATAATATTTAAAAAACCACCTACTTCAACCCCATTAACACTTCCAGTATATCCGGAAATAAGATTAAACGACAAAGGTGTAGAAGCAGATGAATTCATTAATCCATTTGAACTAATTCCTGGAACAAGTGAAACTTGATATTTGTTGCTTGAAATAATTATATCACCAAAGTTCTTGGCGTGCGTTTTAAAGTCTTGACTCGTTAGCCATTTAACAAATTTAAGCTCTTCTATTTGCGCTGCTAAAGAATCTAACTGTTCTTTAAAATGTTTAGACATTGAGAATTCAATAGGTTCTGCTATTATCGAATCCTCATAATTACTTACTACAATCAGTGTATCTATGTAATCCTTTTTATAAACCATTAACGTTGAAGATTCTCTAGGATCTAATTCAATCTCGAAAGCTCCAGTAGAATCAGTAAGTACAGGTGTAAGATCCTCAGCAGAATATACCGTAACGTCTCGTAATTTCTCATTTGTTCTTGTGTCTCGAATAACCCCTCGAAATTTCACTTTCACAACGGGTTCTTCTTTTACAACACGAGAAGGAAGTTTAATTACCACTGAAGATCCTATTACCAGAATGATCAAATCATCACCTAATAATTTTTTAAGAACAACTTCAAGTTTTTCATGAGAATATTGAACAGTTACAATACTGTCTACTGGAATTTTTGAAGCATTAAAAGAAAATGAAAGTCCACATTTTTTTTCCAAACCACTTAATACCTTCTCAACTGAAGCTGTTTGTTTAGATAGAGAGACCTCACAATTTAATAAATTTTGAGACTTCGCAAAGCAAAAACAAAGTAGAAATAATATAGTTAACCTATTTACAAGATTCATGTGTCACAATAATTTTTTCTTCACGATTTTCAAACTCAACATCCATAGCTACAGAAATCATCGTAAATACATCTTCAAGAGAATCATCATTAAAACGACCTTGAAATGTTTCTTCAGCCAATGATTCACAGTCAATTTCAATTTCTTGATTATAAACAGAATTTAGAACTTTAACCAAATCTTTCATTTTCGTTTTCTTGAAAACTAGCGTTTTAGTTGCGTAAAAGAGTGTTGTTGGATCTACGTAACTTGGTGCTTTCATTTCATTTGATTCTGAATGATAAATTAATGCTTCATCTTTTACTAGAATATGCGTTTTAACTTTATTGAAACGTGGATCAACTTTACTAAATGAAACTTTACCTGAATTTACAACAACCTCCGTTTTCCCATTTCCTTCTTTAATATTAAAACTTGTTCCTAAAACAATTACCGGAACCCTGCCATTATATTCATCAACTTTTTGAACTAAATGAGCCGCTAAGTGCAG
>CAWVWF010000107.1:0-11724 GCA_963933885.1 uncultured Flavobacteriales bacterium
CCATTTGAAAATAGAATTCAACAAGCAAGGCACGAGTGCGTCAGTTTGAATTACTTAAAATCTGGTGACAGTCACCAAACAAAAACACCCTTAAAACATTTATAATCATTGAGTTTAACTCTCTAAATAGCGATGCTGAATATGCTGTTTTCAGCACAGCTAAAAGAGGATGACTTTCGTAATACCAGAAACATCAAGCTGTCCCTTTTTTTCTTAAAAGATCAATCAATTTACGTTTGCTGGAAAACCATTAGGTAATGAAAAATTCATGAATGAATTGTCCTCAAAAACAGGAAGGGATTTAACTTAAAAAACAAGGAAGGCCCTGTGAAATTTAATATTATCATCCCTTTTTAAAAGAGAGCATGATATCTTGAATCTTTAGATTTAAAAACCAATTCTATCGACAAACATAAATTGCCTACTTTTGGAACATCCATTGCCTAAGTTCTTGATTACAAAAACTTATCAAACGCTATTAAACAATCACTAATTATGAACCTTCCAACATTCTTAAAACGAAAGAAATTTTGGAAACGGTTCTTAATCTTGGCTTTTCTTATTCCTACGTTTTTATTTTCAATTGTTATAGGAGTTATTTATCAAAAGCAAGATGAGATTGTTCAGGATTTGATCAATACATTAAATAAAGATTTCAATGGGAAAATTGAAGTAAAGGATTCTCACATCTCTCCGTTTACCAACTTTCCGTACATCTCAATTGATTTAGAAAATGTTAAGATCTTTGAAGGAAAAGAAAATTCGTCTAACATCATCACCGATATTTCCGAAGTATTTCTAGGCTTTGATTTTTGGGATATTATTGGTGGAAGAATCGACATCAACGATATTAAATTAAAAGATGGGAAAATTGATTTAGTGCAACACCTTGACGGTCGTTTAAATATTGAAGTTGCGTTAACTAGTAAAGCTGAGATTAAAAATGCTAGTAAAGAATTTCATTTAGCTATCCATGAAATTGAGTTGGAGAATATTGATATTCATAAATACATTGAAGAAACTAAAATGTTATTTGACGCCCTAATTTATGAAGCCGATGCGAAGTTAACAACGAGTCCTTTACATACTTACGTGTTTTTCGATTCGAAATTTGAATTGAATATTATTAATGATGGAGATACTTCCTTTATTAAACACAAGCATTTTGATTTACATACCAAACTAGATTATCAAACGGAAGAAGAAATCCTTACTTTTCAACCGACCAAAATCCACTTAGAAAATTCAGAATTTGAAATGGAAGGGTCAATCAATTTCAAGGATGAATTGAATCTTGATATGAACTTCAGTGGGAATAAAGAAAACTACAATTTGATTTTTGCAATGGCTCCTGAAGCGTTCATTCCTAGTCTGAAAAAATATGAAAACAGAGGAGAGATATTTTTTGAAGCTCGTATAAAAGGGCAATCTGCCCATGGGAAAAATCCTGAAATCACTGCAAGTTTTGGTTGTAACAATGGTTTTTTCAAAAACACTGAAAAGAATAAGGAAGTAAAAGATTTAAATTTCTCTGGGACTTTTACAAATGGAGCAGATAGAAACTTAAGGACTTCCGAATTGATAATACATGAATTTAATGCTAATCCAGAGGAAGGTCAACTGATGGCCAATTTGAAAGTAACTAATTTTGAGGATCCGGAAGTGAATTTTCAAATTAATACTTCTTTCGAATTAAACTTCTTAGCCAACTTCTTTAACCTAACTGAAATAAGTGATTTAAGTGGTGCCGTTGAAATGGAAATGAATTTTCATGATATCATTAATTTTGATGAACCTCAACATGCTATTGCAAAGCTTAATGAATCTTATTACACTAAACTCAAAATAACAGATTTAACATTTAATTATGGCGACAATGATTTACCACTAAAAGATTTAGACCTTTATGCAGAAATGAACGGTCATGAGGCCATCATCGATTACTGTAATTTAAAACTAGGGGCATCGGATTTATCTATACATGGGGAAATTAGTGACTTACCTGCTATCCTTCATCACACCAATAAAATGGTTGATACTCGATTGAATATCAAGAGTAATTTAATTGACTTATACGAGTTAACAGGAGCTGACTCTAATGCAGTAAATGAAAAGATTAAGGGATTGAAATTAAAACTGGATTTTAAGAGTTCAGCACAAACATTAACAGAATTTAAAAACCTACCCGAAGGAGAGTTTTATATTGAAAACCTGTATGCTGACCTTCAAAACTATCCACATACACTACACGACTTTCACGCAGATGTTATTATAAATGATCAAAACTTTAAAATAATAGACTTCAAAGGAATGCTTGACAAAAGTGATTTCCTTTTCTCTGGAAATTTAAAACATTATGATTTATGGTTTGCAGACACACTTATCGGTGAAACTGAAATTGATTTCAATTTTGTTTCTAAACATATAAGATTAAATGATTTATTGGCATATAATGGAAAAAACTATGTTCCAAAAGAATACCGAAATGAGGAATTAAGTGATTTTAAATTTCATGGAAATACACGACTTCATTTTAAGGATTCGTTAACATCAATAGATTTTGCTTTGGATCATTTTAAATCAAAAATGAAATTACACCCAATTAAATTCGAAAACTTCAAGGGTAATATACATTATGGCGATGATCATTTAATGATTGACAATTTCGCAGGAAAAATGGGTCATTCAAATTTTAATACAACGCTTCATTACTACTTAGGTGATGATGAATCCATAAAGAAAAGAGACAATAAATTCATCTTCACTTCCAATTTCTTGGATGTTGATGAGCTTGTAAATTACAATGAATTTGCACATAAAGAGCCAACTGAAAATCATGATTCTACATTTAATATTTACCAATTGCCTTTTACTAATATGTCATACCATGTTGACATCAAGGAATTAAACTACCATCAACATACAATTAAAAACTTCTATACTAACATACGATCAACGCCTAAACATTACTTATACATAGATACATTATCTACTTTTCTTGCAGGAGGAAAAATATCTACTAAAGGTTATTTCAATGGATCAAATCCCGACATGATATACTTTAGTCCGAAAATGTACATTGAAAAAATTAATTTAGACAAAGTTTTACTGAAGTTCGATAATTTTGGCCAAGATCACTTGGTATCAGAAAATCTTCATGGTGAATTCACTGGGCATATCACAGGGAAAATCCATATGCATACAGATTTAGTTCCTAAAATTGACGATTCTGAAATTCATCTTCAAGCACTTGTAGAAAAAGGTAGGCTAGAAAATTTTGATATGCTTAAGTCCTTCTCAGATTACTTTAAAAATCAAAACTTAAAGTCAGTAAGGTTTGATACCCTAGTGAACAAAATGGATATTGTAAAGGGTGTTATTACAATTCCTAAAATGACTATTAACTCTACGCTAGGATTCATGGAAGTATCCGGAACTCAAGACACAGATTTCAATTATGAATACAACATTAGCGTACCCTGGAAAATGGTAACCAAAAGTGTTGCGAGTAAATTATTCAAAAAGAAAAAAGATGGAGTTAGTACTGATCTAAATGATGAAATCCAATACGCAAATAAGAATACTAAATTCGTGAGTATAAAACTCAAAGGGGATTCACTGGATTACTCGGTTTCTTTAAGTCGAAGGAAATAGAATAATTATTAACAGTCACCAAATAAAAACCCTCTGAAATTTCTAATACTACTGGCTACAGTAATAAAAAAGCTATTCTGAAAACCCATGTTTATAGCACAGATATAATATGGTTTTAAAAATAGGGAAATGATCAAAACACTTTTTTTATTTTTGGATGACTGCCACTAGATAAATGATTTATTGGTCGACTTACGAATTCGAATACCTGATACTGAGTTGTAAGCACATAAATATCACCTTTTGATTTTGCTGTGATTGATTTTGCGAGTATCAGGATTGTCTCATTGATATATGAAGGAATTAGCTCGCTTCCATAAGTGCATCATTTGGACTACCCATTCATTGCGTACATTGCTGTAAATAATATCATGAGGACCATAATAGCCACAGCAACAATAGCTATTACTTTTAATATTCCCGAAATGAAATTTGTTGGTTTTTTTCTATATGACGTGCTTTTCACGGTATTATTTAATGAACTACTTATTGAGGTCGTCTCTCCTGATTTCTTACGATGGAATGAATTACTGACTGGTATAATATTCTCTGAGCTTAGCAAGAGCAGTATTGGTTTTTTCTGAATTAAAATAAGATTCGTTTTTTCACTCGATACGATATGCTTACTTTGTTTAAGTTCTGCTTTTTTTAACCTGCTTTTTTTGATAGCGATCGGACCAGATAAAGCCTCGATACTCCTCTCATTAGGTTTTGTATAATTAACATAATACCCTTTCCTATGTACTCTTTTAGAAACGTGGATTTTACTACTACAACTTACACTAACTAGAGCAACCATTAATACAATGGTCCCGTTTTTTAAATATCTTCCAATTTTTTTCATACTATAAATGATCTAACTCGTTATATTCTAAAAGTTTAAAATACCGTAACACATAACTTATTCTAGTCACGACGCAATTTTAAATCTAAACTGTAAAACTCTTCTATTTCACCTTTTGAGTGGTTCATAACTCCTACAATATAAAGACTGATTTCTGGAGTAGATTGACTTACTTTCGTTTTCCGGTCAATCGATTCAAAGCTAAAAGTTATATTCTCATTAAAATATCCATTATACCAATGAACTGTTCCAGAATAAACAGGATCCTCATGATGTTCATACTCCAAGTCTGTAATTACTTTACTGAAAAATAATTCATGTACAATACTATCAGATGTTCTGTATATGTTTATCGCCCCTTGTCCAGATTCATTTAATATTAATTCTCCACTGACATCAGTAAAATTATTACATTCAGTAATAGTCCATGTTCCCAAAATTTCTTTTGGATCATGTGGCTCAGAACAAGCCATCATTAAAAACATAAAACTAAAGAATACTACTTTTTTAAAATTTATCATATGACAAAACTATTCATATTCTAATCAAGAAAATTATCAGATTATGAAACTGCAATTTTTAATTTTGCATTTTTCGCAAATTATTTTGAAAATAAACAATCCTAGTTTACGGAATGGTAGGTGGCGCATCAGATTGATTTACCTTATGAAAAAGCGAAAAAAAACCTACTATTAATGAGTTTTAAAATGATAATTGGCTAGTAACTTTTTTTAATCTCAACCATTTCTAGTAGTATAGTAACGTGTTTTAAGATTCTGCTGAACGATTAATAAACTTATTTATCCTAGCTTGTAAAAACACAAAGAGAACTGCAGTAGTTATAACCGATAATACAAAGCCCAGGATAAAATTTCCTGTATTCATTACATAACCTCTTCTTCCATTTTCTAAAATAACATATGGAGGATATATTTCAGTTAAAATAGCTGTTACAGCCAACCATAATCCAATTAAAAAAATGAACGAACTTCCAATTATCAAGATGGTTTTAAAAAACTTCATTATAAAATAACGCAGTCAAATAACTGATTAATATTTACTTTCGAAATGCATAAAACGGGTATTCTTTTCCGCTTTGAACATAATAACCACTCATTTGTTTTTTATCAGAAGAAATCCATCCATAAAACATTTGATTATAACTTCCTGTTCTTTGAAATTGAATTTCAGATGCACCAGAACTTCCTGTTTTTTGATTTTTCACGATACTAATTTTATCGTTTTTTGATGAACCAACTTGTAATGTACCTTGGCTGTTGTTAATTGTTAATTGACCAGTTGCAGTTCCGTTGCACCTTAATGCCCAACCTCCATTTAAATCCTTTTGTTTTGTGGCACTGTAAACAATATTATCAGTTACTGTACAAGTGAAGGGGAACTTTTTATTGTTACTTACAAAGTACCCTCCTATTTGTTTTTTATCTGTGGATAACCACCCAGTGAAGCTCTGATTATAACTACCCTTTCTTTTAAAAGTAACTTTTGAAGGACTCCCCGTACCGTATACAATATCATAAACTTTATCTAAACCTGAACTTCCAAGTTGAATAGAACCTGTTACTTTACCTAGGCTAAGTTTACCTGCAGCTGTTCCATTCGCACGCGTTAAGAAAACCTGCTCTGATGCTACTGGTTTTTCAACGTTTGTTAAAACGCTACAACTCGTTATGAAAAGAAGGAATAAAGCTGAGACTACTATTGAATTTTTCATTGTCGATTTTGAAATTTATGTAAATAAAGTTGATTATCCCTTTTAGGTTTTTATAAGATTACTTTTTTGAAGGTTTTGCCGCCTCATACAAAAAGTCAATTAATGATTTTTCTCCAGTTCCATGATCGAAACTAATTTCCCAAATTAGAATTCCCATGTTTTTTTGAGCCTTTACAATCTCAACTTTTTGCGCTAAAGTTTTTATTCCATTATGGATTGTAATTTCCGATTTAGATTGAAGTGTATCATTTGTGTAAGCTTCTGGGAAATCCATCAATAAATCATTATACAAAACTGTAGTTGCAGTACCAGCATTTCCTGCAGTATGATTTTTATCAAATCGATAACCATAAAAAGGAACGCCCATTGTTATTTTATGAGCGTTCTCTTTTCCAATTTTAGTTAACCAATATTTGTATCCACTATTAAATAGATTCAAATCAGTATGATGTCCAATAGCACTCCAAGTTCCAGCTCCATCGTAAGCCATAATTATTAACTCATCTACATGGTTAATTAATTCCGCAGGATAATGTTTTCCATAATATCCCGATCCATAAACATCAAAAGAAAGCCATAGTTTCTCTTTCTGTGTTGCTGTATAAAGTTGCTTGAATAACGCTACAATATCCTTGTTTACTTGCTCACTAACTTCATTCGGATTGGGCCAATATTCCCAATCGATATTTATCCCGTCTATCTTATGTAATTTACAATACTCAATCGTTTGTTTAACAAAATTAGTTCGAGCTTTCTCAGAAGCTGCTAAAACAGGAAATGCTTCACTTTTAGTTGCTCCTCCTAATGCTACTGTTACTTTAACACCCTTGGCATGACACTCCTTTACAATAAAATCGATATCAGTTAATTCACCTGCATTTAAATTTCCTCTTTCATCTGGCCAGGCAAAACATACTAAGATTTCATCCAACTTATCTAAAGGCGCTTGAAGTATCGAATACTTATGTTGGTGCCAAGTGGTAAAACAACCCTTAATTTCCATTTTCTTAGAACCTAAAGAATCTGTTTGAGCGATTGATCTTGATGTAGGTACTATTGATAAACAAGTTAAAAGTACGAGGAGAATTGATTTCATGATATAATAATTTTCGAAACCCCAAGATACTGAAAACCTACTTTAGATGAACTAGCTTTTCAAAGAAACAAGTCATGATCACCAAACAAAAAAACCGAAGTAGATAACTACTTCGGTTTAGCATCACATATGTAATAATGCTTATTTAATCTTAAAGGGAAAAACTACTTCAACGTCAGTTTCTCCTGGAGCGCAAGTTCCATCTTTTACATTTGGTTGATGTTTTAAACTAACTGTTATACTTCCCATACTAACAGTTGAAGTTGTCCAACTTGATGATAAACCTACTTCGTAATTACCATCAGAATCTGTTCTTGTAACTGCTAGCGTAGCATTATCAGAATCATAACACACAATATGTTCATCGTCTTCATCTAAAACTTCTGTTGTAATGTTTTCAGGAACAACTTCAGATTCATTCCAAAATTCTGTTGAAACTGTGTATATTTCATTTGCATTTAATGAAATGGTATCGAAAACAGTAGGACTGTTTCCGCCAGGTCCATCGGTATCAACAAATTCGAATGTATCAGATTGAGCAATAACCAGAGTTGGCGTGAAGATTAGTCTAACAGTTGTTATTAATTCTTCTTCATGTCCATCGTCTGGATTATCTACTTTGTTGTCGTCTTTTTCACATGATGCAAACAGTGCGATCATTGCTAATGGTAAAATGTACTTTTTTAACATGATGTATGATTATTTATGGTGATGATGATGCTCGTTGATTTCGAAATTATACTTAATTCCAAAAGTGAAATTTCTACCCATTTCATCTGTGAAATAACGGAATCGATTTAAATAACTTCTGTAGGACACGTCTAATACATTATTCACATTGAAGAATAAAGTAAGAGGTGTTTTGAAATTGAGTTTAGTATAGGCTTTAAAATTAAGTAAACCATAGCCTTTTGGAGGATCTACATAGTCTTCATCAGCTTGGAATCTGTCTTGCCGACTAACATATTGAAAGTTCAATTCAAAAACAGTTTTCTGAAACATCTTTCCAAAATTAGGTTTGTATTGGATACTTGAATTGTATTCATCTGCTGGCATTCCCCACAAGAAGTTATTATTTGTAAGATTATTCGCTCGAATAAAACTTGAACCAAATTCTATATCAACTTTCGAATGAAGGGCATACTTCACTTCTAAATCAATACCGTTTAAAGTAGCTTCAACTTGCTTGAATTCGAATACTGGAAATGCTCCTCGGATAGTTAATTGAGTTTCTCCTGTAGGTGCTAAATAAATATAATTAGAAAAGTAGTTGGCATAAAGTTGAGTTTTTAAATCCCATTTTTTCCAATGCTTTTCTAAACTAGCATTCCAATTAATAACCTGTTCCAAGTTTAAGTTTTGATCTCCATATTCGAGCGCAGCTGATCCATGATGAAGACCATTAGAATACAATTCATTCACTGCAGGAGGTCGCCATGCTGTTCCTAAATTAGAATGAAAAGAAAGACTGTCGGTTAATTTATAGCTGTATCCGATATTCCCATTTATATTTTGAAATTCATGAGCGGGTTTAAGTAAGGAACCGTTTTCATAATAATAAACATTCAAATAATTAAAATCATATCGCAATCCAAAATCAACCAAATGTTTTCCTTTTTTGATGGTTTCGATTGCATAAGCACCTATTGCATATTTCTCATAATTTGGAATAAAATATCTTCCCGACCATGTATTGGCTTGATATCCTCCTTGAATTCCATATTGATGTTGCCACTTACCATGATGCGTATATTTAGCATCAACAGTATGAGAAGTTAAGTTGAAATTAAAATCAGGCTCATCTTCGGTAGAGTGAGAATCGTATTCTGATCGTTGATTAAACTGACGTCCATATATTAATTCAAGTTTATTTGAATCGTTTATATAGAAAAACGATTTCGCTTTAATCATTTCATGAGAAACAGATTGATAAGGACGTTGTATATCATACGAAAACTCATTAGCTGTATTTGGCTGTTCTGCTGTGAAAGCGTTATTCAAGTCAGTTAAATTACCAATATGCGCACCTGAAAACACCCCATATTCAGCATTGAAATCTGAATAGTCAAACTGAATTCCGTAATTAGAAGCTTTATAACCAACTGCCCAAGAATAGTTTTTCTCTTCAAGACCTGTATTATCGATAAAATAATCTGGTGTGTGCACATTTCCACTTTTCTTTAATGAACCTTGAAGTTTATAACTCAATTGTGGAATAGCTTTGAAATTACCATTTATTTCGGCTCCTGTCACTCCTTTCCTTCCATTGCTCTCTCCACCAATAAATACTTTTCCTTCAATACCATGTCTTCTTCTTAATGGTGCAGGTTTCAAAATAACAACTCCTCCAATTGCATCAGAACCATAAGCTAAACTATTGGCTCCGGAAATAACGTGAACGCTATTGGTAGTTGTAAAATCTAATTCTACACCGTGATCTGTCCCCCATTGCTGACCTTCTTGTCTGATCTCATTATTCAAAATAAGTACTCTATTACTATGCATTCCATGAATTGATGGCTTACTTACATTAGTTCCCGACGATTGATTTTGAACCCCTTGCATGGATTTTAAAGCATCTCCTAATTGTTGAGTTGTGCTTTGATCTATTGCTTCTTTAGATAACGTTTTTTCCTGTTGTGTTTCTATTTCTTTTCGCTGAATTGTGAAAACCAAATCACCTAACTCATTAACATGGTGTTCAGGATGAAAATTATGGTTTTGATTGGATTGAACATTTATAGTGTCAATTATTCGCTCACATCCCATGTGATCACAATGTACGATGTTGGTTCCAGCACAAACATTTTTAAGCGTATATCTACCCAACGAATCGGAAGTAGTAACATTAACAGTTCCCTCAATTACAATTAGGGCAAAGCCAAGAGGTTCGCTATTGTGCTCATCAAGTACGGTTCCTGATAAAGTATATTTACAATTGGTTTGACCGATACTCACATTGAATATCATCAACAATATTATAGATAGAAAATAGTTTAAACGCAACATTGTTGCAAATGTAGTTAAATTATTTTCTAATGCAACACTATTGCATTAAATATATTTTAATTATTTTTGATATATGAGTCCAAAAGATATTCTTAAGAATCATGGTTTAAAATTCACCCCTAATCGCGAATTGATTTTGGGCGTATTTATAAATAACAAGCATGCCTTGTCTTATAATAATCTTGAAGCGTTACTAGCGAAAAAACTTGATCGTGTTACGGTATACAGAACTTTGAAATCATTTGAGGAGTCTGGAATCATTCACCAAATTCACGATGGTAGTAGTCAAATAAAATATGCTCTATGTCATGGAGGAACATGTAGCAGTCATCAACATTCAGATTCTCATGCACATTTTAGATGTGAAGAATGTGACAAAACGTTTTGTTTGGAAGAAATTGCTATTCCTGAAATCAAATTACCAGCAGGCTATAAAAAAGAATCACAATCCGTTTTTATTCAAGGTGTTTGCGAAGTTTGTAATCAATAAAATATTTTTTGGAGTAATTTCAAAAAATACTTCAAGGTAAAACATACATTCAAGCGATCACAAAAGTGAATAATTCAATATAGAAATAGCCAACTCATATTTTGCTTAAATTACGTTTTGAAATCAAAAGAATAATCAATTAAGTTAAATTAATATATAATTAGAATCGTTTAACATTATTTGATAATTTGAATTTCCGAATCCTTTACAATTAACTTTTCTTTACCGAATGAATGGAGCATTTGGCTGTTTTGGTCCTAGTAATTTAGAAGTAACACTTACCATATTATTCGCTTTTACTTTCCTATTTCTCTTTCCAACAATTGGATGGTATTATCACAAAAATAAAGCATCTAATAAACGCTGGTTTATAAACTTTTCTAAAGCTTGCTTTATTATTTCGTTTTTAATTATTCAAATCATAATTCTATAATAGCCGACTATGTATGCTATAAAAAACAAACACTGGATAATAACTCAGAATTTTCTGATCAACTATATTATTCATCTTATAATCGCAACATTTATTGCTGCCTTTCTCCTGCTGCTTCCAAATGAACCTTCTTATCGAACTGATTATGGCACTAGTGAAGGAAGTTGGTTTTTCCTTATTTTCACCATCCCGTTAGCCATCCTTTATAACTTGGCATACTTACTAAATTGGTCTGTTCAAATAATCCGTTTTTTACGAAAAGAAAAACCTGGCCTATCAGTTCGAAAGACCAATATTTTTCTAATATTTAGTGGATATATTATATTGATTATAGCACTGGTGTTTTACCGTGCTCAATTTATAGATACCTTGCAAATACAGTAGGAGTTTTGAAACTACTGAAAATGCCTCTTCCTTTTTGACTTAAAATATTTGGATGGAGTCACGATCTTATAAGGATTTTTCC
>CAWVWF010000108.1:0-11675 GCA_963933885.1 uncultured Flavobacteriales bacterium
AGTACGAATCGGCAGGAATGCAAAAATACATGAAGGAATTAAAGCCTACTGTATTTGCCGATTTAATTGCAATGAATGCATTGTATCGTCCTGGTCCAATTGAATACATTCCATCATTTATTAAACGTAAGCATGGTGAAGAGCCAATATCTTATGATTTAGAAGGAATGGATGAATACCTTGAAGAAACGTATGGTATTACGGTTTATCAAGAGCAAGTAATGAGACTTTCTCAAAAATTAGCTGGATTTACAAAAGGTCAAGCCGATTCCTTGAGGAAAGCGATGGGGAAGAAGTTATTCTCTATGCTAGAGAAACTAAAACCGCTTTTCATTAACGGAGGTAAAGAGCGAAAGCATAGTGAGAAAATGCTTGAGAAGGTTTGGAAGGATTGGGAAGCATTTGCTTCTTATGCTTTTAATAAATCTCACTCTACTTGTTATGCTTGGATTGCATATCAAACTGCATATTTTAAAGCACATTACCCTGCCGAGTATATGGCTTCGGTATTGAGTAACAACATGAATGACATCAAGTCTGTTACTTTCTTCATGGAAGAATGTCGTAGAATGGGAACTCCTGTTTTAGGACCGGATGTGAATGAATCTGTATATAAATTTACAGTTAACCAGAAAGGAGAAATTCGTTTTGGATTAGGAGCTGTAAAAGGTGTAGGAGCCGGAGCAGTTGAGGCAATTGTTAATGAGAGAAAGGAGAATGGTCCTTATGCTGATGTGTTTGATTTTACTAGTAGAATTAATTTACGTGCAGCAAATAAACGTTGTGTAGAGAATTTAGCATTGGCAGGAGGGTTAGATTGTTTTTCTGGAATTCACAGAGCTCAGTTCTTCTATAAGCAACATGAAAAAGATCCATCATTTTTAGAAAAAGCAATTCGTTTTGGATTACAATATCAAAATGAAATAGGATCAGCTCAACAGTCATTATTTGGAGGAGATTCTGAAGTGGATTTACCAAAGCCTGCATTACCCGTTTGTGAGGCTTGGAGTAATGTATATGCATTGAACCAAGAGAAAGAAATGGTTGGTGTATATATATCAGGTCACCCACTAGATGATTTCAAATTAGAGATAGATAACTTTTGTAATGCATCATTCGATAAGTTTAACCTTGATATGGATCAATATAAAGGGAAGGAATTAACCTTTGCTGGAGTTGTTTCTGAGGCGGCTGAAAGAATGAGTAAAAAAGGAAATCATTTCGGGATTTTAACTGTTGAGGATTATAAAGATGCTGGTAAGTTTTTCCTTTTTGGTGATAGTTATTTAAAGTTTAGAAGGTTTTTAGTTGAAGGTGCCTTCTTATATATTAAAGGGAAGGTAGAGCCGAAAAGGTTTAATAAACATGAATTTGAATTTAAGATTCATCATATCGAATTGTTAAGTGAGGTTAGAGATAAGTTAGTTAAATCTGTAACGCTCCACATCAATTCTGATTTTATTAATGATGATTTTATTGAAAGCTTATCTTCTGTTTGTGTAGCGAATAAAGGGAATTGTGGTTTAAATATCGTTTTACTTAATGAAAAAGAACGTATTGTTCTTGATTTGAAAAGTAGTGCGTATCAAGTTGAAATTACAAATGAATTTATAGATGGTGTAAACCGACTTCCTGAAGTTCAATTGAAGCTAAACTAATAATAGTAGTCATCCATTAAGCATAGATCTTAAAACTAGTTTGTTAATAAAAACGAAACGAGTCCTTCAACTTTATTCTGTTCTAAAAGTATATTGCGGTATACTATGTCACACTAACCATTTTGAACAATATAATTTAGTGTGTGGTGGAAGGACAAACCGTTTTATTTTTGTTGTAGAGCGGAAATAATATCGGTTTGTTTTTTGTTTTTAGTCAGATTACAGTTCTTCTCTAATAAATCCATATTTTTGTATAAAAATCATCAAACATGAATTCTGTTTTGTCATTCATTACTTGGGATCTAGATCCTATCCTTTTCGACTTAGGACCTTTTCAAATTAGGTATTACGGTTTACTATGGGCTTTATCATTTATTGTAGGATTTTATTTAGTTAAAAAACTATTTATGAATGAAAAAGAAGGTGAAGAATTGGCTGATCCTCTTTTGTATTCCGTTATTTTAGGAGGGGTATTAGGGGCTAGACTTGGACATGTTATCTTTTACCAATGGGAATTGTTTACTGAAGATTTTTTTAGTGTATTCCTTCCATTTTCTTTTAAAAATGGAATTGAGTTCACAGGATTCTCAGGACTTGCAAGTCATGGAGGAACATTAGGAATAGCAATCGCATTATTTTGGTATAAAACTAAAAAGAGTACAAGATCATATTTATGGATATTAGATAAAGTAGCAGTTCCAACAGCGTTAGCTTGTTTCTTTATTAGAATGGCCAATTTTATGAATAGTGAAATCGTTGGTAACTACACAGGTTCTGACTACGGAATTGTTTTCGTGAATAGAGTCCTTGGAAGAAATCAAGAAACGGGAGCTCTTATAAATGAAGTACTTCCTCGTCACCCAGCTCAACTTTATGAAGCTGGTTTTTACATCATTATTTTCGGATTACTTTGGTTGATGTATTGGAAAGGAAAAGCTTATTTAAAAGAAGGATTATTATTTGGAACCTTCTTAGTTACACTTTTTTCAAGTAGAATTTTTGTAGAATCATTCAAAGTATCACAAGGAGGAATTGAATCTATTGTGAATAATAATTTTTCTACAGGACAGCTTTTAAGTATCCCATTTTTATTAATAGGTAGTTTCTTTATGTACAGAGCTTTAAAGAAAGGTAACAATAGTTTAGAAGAGGTTAAGTAGTTCTACCCTTAAAACTTAAGTGTTACGCTAACAGGACAATGATCTGATCCGAAAATATCGTTGTGGATTTCTGCGTCAACCATGTTAGGTTTTAGTTGCTCACTTATTAGAAAGTAATCGAGTCTCCATCCTGTATTTTTTGATCGAGAATCAAAACGGTAACTCCACCATGAATATTTTACTTCTTCGGGTTTGAAAAATCTATAAGAATCAATAAATCCTGTGCTAAGTATACTTGATAAACCATCGATTTCTATCTGAGTATATCCAGAAGTTTTATTGTAATTACTCTTGTCGTTTTTAATATCTATCGCTTGGTGTGCTACATTTAAATCTCCGCAAACAACAACTGGTTTAATTTTGTTTAATTCCACCATATAAGCTTCAAAAGCTTTATCCCATGCTTGTCTGTATTCAATTCTCTTTAATCCATTTTGAGAGTTGGGCGTGTAAACAGTTACCAAAATAAATTTTTCAAATTCAGCAGTTAATACTCTACCTTCATCATCAAACTCTTCAATGTCAATCCCTTTCGTTACTTTGATAGGTTCTGTTTTTGTAATGATTGCAGTTCCTGAATATCCTTTTTTTATAGCAGAATTGGAATAGATGTGATAACCTTTAACGTCTATTAAAGCTTCCAGTACTTGATCGTCTTGAGCTTTAGTTTCTTGTAAACACAATACATCAGTATCTAAAATTTCTAAAGAATTTATAAAATCTTTTTTTACTGCCGCTCTAATTCCATTAACATTCCAAGAAACTAATTTCATAATCATACCTTTTTAAGAAGTGTAAAAATAGCAAAAAAAAACACTCAAGACTGAGTGTTTCTGTGTTAAGGTTATGGGTGGAATATTCTTAATCTCCAAATATTGTGTGAATGCTTAAAGGATCTAATGGTTTGTTTATGTAGTGATGAACATATTTACTTTTTAAAGCTTTTGCTTTGTCTTGTGGAAACATAGATGATGTTAACATCGATACATTGATATTTACATCTGTTCCTTCTGTCTCTTCTTCAAGAATTTCTAAAAATTCCCAACCATCCATTACTGGCATATTAACATCTAAAAACAAATGAGAAGGGATAACATTTTCTTCTAAAATTTGTTTGATTGCTTCTTCGGCATCAGTAAATGCTCTGATTTCGTATTCATCTTTTAGATGCTTTTTAAGCATTCTCTTATTTAGTGCATTGTATGTGTCGTCATCATCGATGAGGAATATTATTTTACTCATGGTCATAGGTTATGAATTCAATACGGTTCATTATTTAAAAAGTTTTATAAATTTTGTTTTTTTATAGTGTCAGTCATGTGCCTAATGTTTATTATAAAGTACTATGGAGTTCATCATAGATTATAGAGGACTATATTTTGATCTTTAGGATATCACAATTAACTATGATAACCATGAACTATATAAAACTATTTTCACTTTCCACTATTTTATTATTTGGAACTGAGGTATATGCTCAGTTTGAGGTTAAAGCCGAAATTCGTCCACGCTTCGAGTTTAGAAGAGGGTATAAGTATCTATATAAAGATGATGTTAACCCAGCTACTTTTGTATCACAAAGAACTAGATTAACAACAGGGTTTAAAAAAGAGAAATTAGACTTGTTTGTAAGCTTGCAAAATGTTAGAGTTTGGGGTGATGTTTCTCAATTAAATAACGGAGATGTTAACGGGTTAGCAGTTCAAGAAGCTTGGTCTAAATTAAAATTGAATGATGTTCTTTCTGTAAAGCTAGGAAGACAAGAGATCATTCTTGATGATCACAGAAATTTTGGAAGTGTAAACTGGACGAAGCAAGCAAGAAGTTATACTGCTGTGATATTTAAACTTAATAAAGGCATTTCAAATATCAAACTTGATTTAGGAATAGCTTATAATCAAAATGGAGCAGGATTAGTAGGTAATGCCTATACAGTTGGTAAGAATTATAAAGCTATGCAGTATTTAAGTTTCATAAAGATTGGAAGAAGCTCTCAGTGAGTTTACTTGTTTTAAACAATGGAGTTCAATTCATTGATACAAGCGCAGCTGCAGATCATAAGCTAAGATACAGTCAAACGATTGGAACACATTTGAAATATAAATCCGGGAAATTTGCATTGAATAGTAATATCTATTTCCAATTGGGTAAAGACGTTAGCTATAATGATTTAAGTTCATATTTAGTTGGATTATCTGCTACTTATAACGTGAAGAAAAACTTGAACATAACATTAGGAGGTGAGATTCAAAGTGGAAATGATAATGGAGTTTCTTTGGGAGGTGATAATAATGCTTTATGCTTATCCGCAACTTTCCCCTCTTAACTACCAGATTCTCGCGCGTCATGTTCCGTAGAACATACGTGTGTATTTACAATCGCGTCTCCAGACGCTTTTTTTAAAAGTTAAATTAAAAATCAGGTGCTATGATCCTCTTGATCCCTTTCGGCAAAAGGGTGACGTTGTTGGGTGATTATATATAAAGAAAAGCCTTGGTAAAGAAGCGGATAAGCATATAATGCTTTCATACCATTGTATGGTACTAACCACAATTTTAATGGATTACTTCTATGTAGGTAACCATGGAAACAACGTTGGATTGATTGATATTTTTGTTCAAACTAAAATCAAAATCAATGATAAATCCAAAGTGATTTTAGCAGCTCCTAATTTCTCTTCAGCGGCTAAACTACCTGTAGAAGAACAAGCTCAATTGGGAACAGAAGCAGATCTGGTATATGTTTATAAAGCATCCAAAAGTGTAATGTTTAAAGCAGGATTCTCTCAAATGTTTGCTGCAGACGGGATGAAGGAATTGAAAAGTAATACTTCTAATAATAGTAACAATTAGGGATAGGCTATGCTTATCGTAAAACCAACATTATTCACTTCTAAATAATCTAATCATGGAAATTCAAAAAGATATAACGGTAACATCTGTTGTTGCTGATAACATAAAAACTGCTCATGTATTTAAAAAATACGGAATTGACTTTTGCTGTGGAGGAGGTATCTCTATTCAGAAAGCATGTGAAAAGAATTAAGTTAACTACGAAGATTTATATTCTGAATTGGTTAAGGTTGACGCGGTAAGAGGTTTAAAAGAAGATTTTAATGCATGGGAATTAGATGTGTTGATTGACTACATAATCGAAGTTCATCATTCGTATGTAATTGAAAGTCTTCCAGTACTGTCTCAGTATGCTCAGAAGGTAGCGAAAGTACATGGTGAAAGCCATAAGGTATTGCTAGAGATTAATACTCTCGTTCATGAGATCATTGAAGAATTATCAGTTCACCTTAAAAAGGAAGAGCAGGTTTTATTTCCATACATCAAACAGTTAGTTGCTGCTAAAGCAAAAGGCAAAGAAGTAGGAACACCACATTTTCAAACTGTATCGAATCCCATTTCAATGATGGAGAATGATCATGAAAAAGTTGGTGCTGTATTTAAGCATATTGCTCAACTTACAAATAATTATACTCCACCAGAATGGGCTTGTAATACTTTCAAAGCTTTGTATGCAATGTTGGAAGAGTTCGAACAGGATTTACATCAGCACATTCATTTAGAAAATAACATTTTACATCCTAAGGCTCTAGCTTTAGAAAACAATAATTAAAATAATTATCCTAATAATTATAATTCAGTCGTTCTTTTTTTTCTCTCAATGCTTAAATGTTTCTTTCGCCACACATCCTCGGCGTTAGAGACATTTTTTTTTGGAATAAAATGAAGGGTTTAGCCACCAATAGTAGTCATGCTTCGATTACCTTCATGAAATTTAGGGTTTTCAAAATCTTTAATACTTTCCATTCCTGATCTGATTTTCTTTTTTTGTAGAACAGCCATTTTAATTACTGGAGCTATTGGTTCTCCATTTCTTAAACTGGTTAATAAATCTGATTCCCCAGAAGAAAACAAACAGTTTTTTAATTGTCCGTTTGCCGTTAATCTAAGTCTATTACAGGAATCACAGAATGGATTAGTAACGGAACTGATAACCGCAAAAGAACCTTTGTAATTCTTAATCTTATAGTTTTTAGCCGTGTCATTTCGTTCATCATTTAAACGAATGACATCATCAGTAGGATAATGATTAAATACTTGGTCTTTAATTGCTTGAAGGGAAACTATTTTTTCAAGATTCCATTTGTTACCATCGAACGGCATAAATTCAATAAATCTTACAGATACTTTGTTCGATTTAGTAAACTCAATGAAATCAATAATTTCATCATCATTAAAATCTTTAATTAAAACAGCATTTAATTTTATGTTAAGGCCGTTTTCAATTAGTAATAATATGTTGGCTTTTACTTTTGTGAAGTAGTCTCTCCTTGTTATTTTATTACTCTTACCTTCTTTAAGAGAATCTAAACTAACATTAATATTATTCAGCCCTATCTCTTTAAAGAAGGGAATAAACTGATCTACTATAACTGCATTTGTTGTAATGCTGAGGTTAATCGGAAGAGTGGATAGTTGTTCTAAAATTACCCGAACATCTTTCCTTACTAATGGCTCTCCTCCAGTAATTCTTATTTTGGTAACACCATTGTCTACAAACTCTTTTGCGATTGTAAAAATCTCATCGGCAGACATTAAATTACTTTTAGGAGAAAGGCTCACACCTTCCTCCGGCATACAATAAGTACATCTTAAATTGCAGCGTTCAGTGATAGATATTCTTAAGTAAGAATGCAATCGATCAAACTGATCTATCAATATGTTTTTTTCTTTATTCATTACTCGTGTTGAGCGCCTTTAAAAATTCTGAAAATATGTAGGATCGCTGGGAATATAGAATCCATAGATTCTTTAGCACCATTTGTTGATCCAGGAAGTGCAATTACTAATGATTTACCAATTGTACCAGCAACACTTCTTGAAAGCATTGAATATGGCGTTCTCTCTTGTCCGTAACTTCTAATAGCTTCTTCAATTCCAGGAATTCTTCTATCTAATAGAGGGATTAAAGCCTCGGGAGTAACATCTCTATTTGATAACCCAGTACCTCCAGTATATATAATTAAATCAGCATCTTGTTCTTGAAAATATTTTGCTTTTCCAGCTATATCTCCAACTTCATCAGGAATAATCACATAATCCAAAATTGAAACATCACAAGATTCAAGCTTTTTGATAATTGCTTTTCCAGCACGATCTTCTTTCTTACCAGCTGAAATTGTATCTGAACAAACGATAACTGCAGCAGTTAAATCCTTTCTGAATTTGTCTTTGAAATCAGATTTTCCTCCACGTTTTTCCAACAGTTTTATTTGATGAATTTCAATCCCTTTATCAATTGGTTTAAGCATATCGTACATATTCAAAGCAACAATACTAGCACCATGCATTGCTTCAACTTCAACACCTGTTTTATATATAGTTTTGATTGTGCATTTGATTGTGATTTCTAAACCGTTAATCTCATAATCAATTCCAGTATACTCAATAGGAAGCGGATGACAATCAGGTAGAAGGTCTGGAGTTTTCTTCACACCCAATAACCCAGCAGCTTTACTCATCGCAAAAACATCTCCTTTAGGAACTGTTCTGTTTTCAATAGCTGTTATAGTTTCTTGCTTACTTACTACTACAATTGCTTGAGCAGTTGCAATACGAAGCGTATTTGTTTTCTGTGTAATATCAACCATAATTAACTATTAACTTTCCATTGGTGAGTTTGATCTTCAAAAATTTCTTTTCCGAAAATTGGAACATTCGCTTTAATTTCATCTACAACATATTCAATTGCTTTGTAAACTTCTTTTCTACGAGGAGAAGAAACAAAAACAAACAAACATATTTCACCTGCCTTTACAGTACCAAGGCTGTGGTAAATATGCATACAGGTGAGGTCAAATTTCGAGAAAGTTTCTTCTCTAATTTCATGAAATTTTTCGTTTGCCATTTCTTCATGTGCAGTATATTCAATTGCATCAACAGTTTTCCCATCAATTTCATCCGCTCTTACTTGTCCTAAGAAAATGTTATGCGCACCAATCGTTTTTTTTGTTTGGTGTTTTGCTATTGAATTAGCTATAAAGTCTGAAGATATTGCACCTTCTTTAAATACGTTTTTCATTTTGTTCTTTTCAAAAATTATTATTCTATTATGATATCAACCTCCTGCGAAAGAAGGGAGAAGTGCTATTTTATTTGCAGAAACCTCACATTCGTTTGGGGAGAGGTTGTTGTTTTGAGCAACTCTAAAAGTCTTGCTTTTCAAGCTAGGATACCTTGAAAACAAAACCTCAAGTAAATCTGAAACCGTTCCGCCTTTAAAATTTATATCCTCTTCATTACACGTAGTAACTTCGGTTAACATCCCAAAATATTTTATGTTTAACTGCATAGTTATATTGATTTATTATACGAGAAATAGTTTTAATACTGATATGATTAATACAAATACCAATAGGTATCTAAGACTTTTATTATTGAATTGTTTACTGCCCAGTTTCCCTCCAAAGTAACCTCCCACAATTGCAAATGCTGCAAGAATAAAAGTTGAGGTTTGAATGACTACACCACTACTTATTTGACCTATCAATCCTGATGCTGAGTTTACCCAAATAAACAAAGCAGAAACGGCAGCAGCTTCTTTCATTTTACCCCAATGTAAAAGAAGAATGATTGGAGTTAAGATAATACCTCCACCAATTCCGATTAAGCCTGATGCAAAACCTATTACTGCGCCAATCAATAATCCTTTCCAAAGTGTTACTCCTTTTGTTTTAGAAGAAGAATTTCCAAATACATTAAGCATTTTTAATATTGCAAAAATCAGCAATACACCTAAAACCTTCTTGTATAATGAAGCATCAATTTCAATCATTCCACCAATGAATGCCATTGGTATTGAGGTGATAGCAAATGAAAGAAATAACTTTAATTTGAAATACCCGCCTTTGTAGTAATGGAAAAATGCAATAGCAGCAACGAATAAATTTAGCATTAACGCAGTAGGTTTCATCACTTCTGGAGCGAATGAAAATAACGACATTAATGCTAAATAACCGCTGGCTCCTCCATGGCCAACACTGGCATATAGAAAAGCGACAACCATTAAGGCTATTAAAAAGAATTCTATGTTTGGGATTTCCAAAATCATAGGTTATCTAACTTCTTAAGTTGTTCGTCAAGAAAAACCCAACAATTACTGTTTATATCATCAAAAATGGCCATTAGTTTTTTTCCGTAAGTTGTTATTTTTGCACCACCACCACCTTGTCCACCAACAACTTTTGTAATGACTTCTTCTTTTGCAGATTTATTGATGCTGTCAACCATTGTCCAAGCTTTTTTGTAAGACATTTTTAATTCCTTAGCTGCTTTAGATAATGATCCTGTTTTTTCTATTTCTTTAAGTAATTGAACTCTTCCTTCCCCTAACAAAACGTTATTGTTAGTTTCAATCCAAATCCTACTTTTTATTTTGTAACTCATAGTATTCTAATAAATAGTTGGGAATAAAATTAGATTTACGGAATCGTTAATTTTTACTTCCATTTCATTTTCTTCTAAATAAACAAATGTGTTTGCCAATGAGAAAGTTTGTAGCATTGCTGAACTCTGACCTTCAAGAATACTTACTTCATTGTTATTATAGATTGCTTTTAAGAATTGAGATCTGTTCCCTTTTTTTATATAGTCAGAAGTAGATTTAGCAGTAGTTTTAATGAGTTGAAAGTTAATGTTCCCTTCAAGTTTTTTGATCGCTTTTAGAGCGTATATGTAAAAACAAGTTAGTGCCGCAGCAGGATTTCCTGGTAGGGCAAAAACTAAAGTGTTATTCTTTTTCCCGAACAATAAAGGTTTGCCCGGCTTTTGTTTTATTTTATAAAAAACCTCTTCAACTTGAAGCGCTTCAAGAGCCTTTCCAACAAAGTCATAATCACCTACAGAAATACCTCCAGAGATTAATACAACGTCATGATTATCAATAACCTCTTTTAATAAAGTTAAGGTACTGTCATAATCATCTTTAACCTTATAGTTTGTAACGTTAGTGTAATTTAAATCCTTTAAAGTTGATTCTAGCATCAAACTATTACTCTCGTAAATCTGTCCGTATTCTAATTCATTTCCTGGTTTAATTAATTCATTTCCAGTTGCGATAATCGCTATAGATGGTTTCTTGTAAACTGGAATCTTTACAATTCCAAGTGATGCTAAGAAACCAACTGAAGCAGATGAAATAACAGTCCCTTTCTTTAATGCAATTTGATCTTGTTTTACCTGTTCACCATGTGGACGAATATTGGCATTCAATGCAATTTCACCTTCTATGATAATTTGGCTTTTATTAGCAGTTGTTTTTTCTTGCATTATAACTGCATTTGCCGTTTCAGGAACAGGAGCTCCAGTGAAAATTCTTACGCATTCTCCTTTTTGTAAAACTGGTTGTGCATTATCTCCGGCTTTTACTTCGGAAATCATATTATATGATTTTTCGTCGTGTAAATTCAAAGCATAGCCATCCATTGCACTTTGGTTAAATGGCGGCATGTTTATCGGTGATTTTATGTCTTCAGATAAGACTCTTCCAGTAGCGTTGATAGTACTAACTGTTTCATTATCCGTGAATTGAGATATTGAATTATCTACCTTGTTAAGTGCTGTTTTTACTGAGATCATTTGATAAGCGTTGTTTCCTCGCGAAGATAGCGCTTCTTTGGGTTAATAAAACATGATTAATATCAGATTGCTAGTTAAATCATATAATTTTCTAAGGTCATAGCGGTGTGTACCTTTAGTTAAATGCACAAATCAAATCATTGACTATGCCTATTAAAAGTTATTTAGCCTATCCATTAGAAGGGAAAAAAGCGACTTTAATCAACGTA
>CAWVWF010000109.1:0-11645 GCA_963933885.1 uncultured Flavobacteriales bacterium
TTTAGGCGCTAATATATTGAATATCAACAGATTGTGTTTTTTGTCATGTACTAAAGTCATTGAGTTAACTTATTTAAAACAGCCATTTCAAAAGGAACTTTTCTAGTTTGGCCAATGTGATTGGTTTAGTAATATAATCGTCCAATCCTTTTGCAATAAACTTTTCTGCATCACCTTCCATGGCATTCGCACTTAATCCAAGAATTGGAGGATGAGAACTAGGAAGCGCTTTAATAATGTTAGTAGCTTCTACTCCGTCCATATTAGGCATTTGGATATCCATTAAGATAAGGTCGAATTTTCCTTTTTTGTAAGCCTCAATAGCTTTAAACCCGTCTGAAGCAGTAACTACATTGTACTCCATTTTTTTTAGCATTGCACTTGCAACGATTAAGTTTACGTTTTTATCATCTACTAGTAATACAGTCTTTTTGAACTTTCCTGAAACGTCTATTTCACCTTTCTCTTCAGCTTCTATTTTATAAGTTTCAATAAGGTCTTTCCCTATTTCACAATCCATTGTGAAATAGAAAGTTGTTCCCTTTTTGTATTCACTTTCTACTTGTATTTCGCCATTAAACAAGCCAACAATTTTTTTTGAAATAGCAAGACCTAATCCTGTTCCTTGATATTTTTTAGTGGACGATGAATCAAGCTGATTAAATGCTCCAAATAGGTGTTTTAATTCATTTTGTTTCATTCCAATCCCTGTATCAACAACAGATATTTTGAGTGTTTGTTTAACAGAACTTTTTGTAATGGCTTCAACAATTATTGATACACTTCCCTCGTCTGTAAATTTAATAGCGTTGCTTAATAGGTTAGATAACACCTGTTTGAAACGAACTTCATCCGCCTGAATGATTGATTCAATACCAGCTAAGTATTTTACGTTAATTTTTAAGCTTTTCTCTTGAGCTTTTGCATGAAACAAACTGGTTACTTGGCTAATAGGTTTTGAAATATTGAAACAGCTTGTAAATAGTGTCATTTTATCAGCTTCCAATTTTGATAAATCTAGGATATCATTGATAATAGTAAGCAATGAAGTACATGAAGATTTGATCGTATCAACATATTGAGCTTGGTCATTACTTAAGACAGTGTTTTTATCTAGCATATCAACCATTCCAACAACTCCATTCATTGGAGTTCTAATTTCATGACTCATATTAGCTAGGAAGTCAGCACGGAATTTAGCAGCAAACTCGGCCTCTTCTTTGGCGTTTACAATATCAACTACCATTTGATTAAATGCTTGCTCTAAATCTTTTAATTCATCATTAGAATCCACTTTTGCCCTTGCCGAATAATTCCCACTTGTTATTTCTTTGGAAATTCTTACAAGTTGATTAACTGGAGTAGAAATAAATTTTTGGAGATACATAACAACTAATATCATTATGGCTACTAAAACAAAAGAAAGCATTAAAATCTGAAAGGAAAACTTATTGATTTTTTCATCAATTACACTATTATTTGCTTTGATTATGATGTACCCACTAATACCTAATTGATTTGGGTTAATATCCTCTAGAATGTAACTACCATTCTCAACTTCAATAAATTTGTCATCGAAAAGATGAGCCTTGATTTCTGAATCTATTAATGAATAATTAATCTCAGCGATCACTTTTTTCTCATTATCTAAAATCTTAATAAAGTCAATATCAGGTATAGAATCTAGTGACAATAGGTATTCTTTAATTTCGTCATATTGCTCAAATTCGATGGACGTTTCGCTGTAATTACCTATTACTTTCGCATAGGAAATAAGTCTTTGATGAGAATCTACTTTATGGTTTTTTTTGGTAATATAAATGGAGAATAGAGAAAGCAAAATAATAGTAACAATAATAGAACTAGCCATTATTGTTATTAGTTTTACTTTTATAGATATCCTTCTACTCATTACTTAACTATTTTCCCTAATTTATACAATTTAGAATTTACTTTAAAACCTTTATTTGTTATCTGTTTTTTATTAATTTGAAATTTAATTATAGAGTTTTCCATTGATAAATTAATCATTCCACCTTTACTTCCACATTGTAAACATTCTGATATAATCAAAACATCACTTGGAACCGATAATGCAATACTAGTTAATTTTGATTTGTATTCTTTAGGTACAAATAACACATGAGTACCTTTTAAAGTACTCAAAGAGTCTATCACATATATGTTGGTCTTTTTCCCTTTAATTGTCATCTTTTTCATGTAGAAATCTGTGATTTCACCGAAAGGATTTTCTTTATATAAAGCTATATTAAACTTGTCTGAGTTTAACATTGCATTTTCAGGCCACTTTATATAATGAAAAAGCTTTGTTGCAATCCCAAACTTCAACTCATACTCTTCCTTTTCACTTTTAAAAGTAAAGCTCAACAGAATACATAAAATAGCAATTCCTCTTACCATCTTAAATGCTTAGCACAACACCAAATACTAATTTTATTGGGTCTTGTGGAGTGTTTTTAAAAGTAATTAAACTGCTCTCGTTAGGAACGTTATAGTACTTTAAGTTCGTTAAATTGTTAATTTTTAGATTTAAAGCCAAGTTGTATTTCTTGTTAACTATCGGTTTGTATTGGATGTTTGAGTTAAATAACACATAGCTTGGATTAGAATACGTTTCACCCTCTACAATTGTTGAAGAACTTGATCTGGAAATAGATTCTAGAGAGATACAAAGTCTTTTTGAGGAATAATCTAATCCACTTTTAATTGTGTTTTTTGCTGAAAAGAGTAAGGCTTCTCCATCAATATCACCATCAGTATAACTGTAATTGATATACGGTGAAATATTGTGTTTTTCTCCAATTTTGAAGTTTCCTACAGCACTAAAAGATGCACCATATGTATTAGCACTTCCTTTATTTATATTTCTTTCAACAACATCAATTACTACACCCTTGAAGGTTTCTCCAAATGTTATATCGTTAACAATTAAATTTTTAATTTGGTTGTAATATACATTGGCAGTTAATTGTATTGTTTTATGCACTAAATAGTTAATGCTAACTTCTTGAGTTGATAACTTTTCTGGTTTCAAATCAGGGTTTGTTAAATGCCAAAACCCACTCGTTAGTCCTGTACTGTCACTATTCATTCTAAAAGAACCAAAGTGTTTGTATGATTTATAAACAGATGGCGAAAGTGTTGCTGTGCTATAAAGCGCTTTGATTTGTAATTTTTCGCTTGGCGCATATACAATACCAACTCTTGGGTTTATAGTTCCTCCATATCGAGAGTTATAATCATATCTACCTCCAATTGTAAAAAACAACTGTTCCTTAATATTGGTTTTTAATTGAATGTAAGAACCATAGTTTTGATATTTTATATGAAAGAAATCTTGATAAATTGTTAGATCATTTCCAAATTTATCAATGATATTGGTTCCTATGTATTCTACTTGTTGTTCATCTACGTCAATTGATTTGTTATATGGGGCAGGCAAATCTGAAGTACTTGCAATTGCATCGAAATGTTCTGCAGTTGCTCCAATAATAAGATTAGTCTTTTCGGAAAAATCATAAGTAAATTGTTCTTCAAGTTTAAATGCATTATCACCACTAAATTTATATCCATCAGAGTATGAACTATAGAAATTAATAAATTTACTTTCTGGTTTTAATTCATAATATTGATGTGAAAATATTGACTTTAAACTCCATTTATCCTTTTCTAATTGATGACTAATAAAGGATGTTGATCCAAAATAAGAACGTAATGCATCTCCTCTATATACCGAAAATTTAGGATTCACCCCCAAAGATGTATTTGTACTTTGAAAATTAATTACGTTTCCTATTTCGAATGCTTTGAATTTAATATTGTTGCTAATATTATAAGCAGTTGTTGGAGTTTCATATGGTTTTAATTCAACTGGAAAAGAGACTGTAGAATCAAATGGAAGTCCAACGGATCCGTCTTTACTATAATTGCTTGTATACCAAGTGTATTCTTCTTCGTGAAAATCTGGCATGAAAGGCTCATCAGATGTGTATATAGAAGCATTTAACTGGTAGCTTACTTCTTCATTTCCAATCCCTGCATAGATGTTCAGATCCTTCGTGTTATATTGACCATAATTTAAGTTTGCGTTTAAAGTAAGTTTGTCTTTTTGAATAGGTTGAATAATATTTATAATTCCTGTAAACGCATCAACACCATAAAGAGCAGAAGCCGGACCTAAAATAACTTCTACACGTTCCGCATTAACTACTGAAAAATTATGATCAACTTGATGAGGAGTTCCTAATCTAGAACTTATTCTAATTCCGTTCTGCATGATTATGAATTTTTCAATTCCTGGAATTCCTCTTATAGAGTACGCGTGAAAAGTTTCAGTATTTGATTTTCTTTGAATTTCAACACCAGGAATAGACTCTAGTAAATCAGATAATGAATGGTAACCTCGTAGCTGAATTTTTTCTTTTGTGAGAACATAGATTGTAGCTGGAGCATGTGATAATTTGTCTCCTGATTTAGATGCTGTTGTTACTTGGATCTGGAGGAAGTCCTCTAATGAATTTTCGAAAAAGTCTTCGTAATTTGTTGAATCAGATTGAGCAGTAGCTGATAGAGCACCGAATAGTAAAATAATAGAGTAGAGAATGTTTTTCATCAAAATTCGGTTTTAATATTGTACGTACTCATATTTCTAATTGATTGTTTCCATTTTAAGCAAAAACCTGTAAACAGCAGCTATTTAATGAAATGAGTCTTTTCGAGAAACGATGCTTTCCTAAAGTGGAATTGCAACAAATTAGGATAGTTTTCATAAGACCTAAACTGAGTTTTAGTGATTTGTCATCTTAACGTTTCTCTCTAAATTTTTGATGATTTAGGACTTTGGTCCTCAATAAATATTAAATGATAATTGTAAGATCTTCAACAAAAAAGTTCGACTCTTGTCCAGTCACCCCCACACAAAACAAAAGTCGCTGATAATCAGCGACTTTTGTTTTTTACAAGAAATCCAAAAATATTATAAAGTACTGTTTTTGAATGTAATAATGGTTCAATTCCAACCTACCCTTCATTGGACTTAACTATCTTAGCTTTTCAGTATCAATTCCAATCCAAGATTTACTAGAATTTCAAAAGGAAAAAATAATATATTAGAGGTTTATCTGTTTCCACCCTTTAGCTTTTGTAACACCTTCCTTTTTTCGCGTCTATATATTAAAGAGGCAATTGTTTGCTTCTTCTAACTAAATAGTAGTCTTTAACAAATCTAATTATGTCGGAAAAAAAGTATTTATTAGCAACTGGAAAAATCAATAAAGAAAACATGGGGTTGCTACAGGAGTATTCTGCAAATACAAGTAAGCTAATGGAAGCAGCTGGAGGTAAACTCATATCTGTATTTTTCACAGAAGAGGTTTTGTTTGGAGATAATATCCCTGAGACGCTTGCTGTTATTGAGTTCCCCGATGCGGAATCTATAAGAAACGTGATTAACTCAGGTGATTACAAGAAAGGAATACCGTTAAGAGAAAAGTGTTTTACAGAACTAAATTACTTTATTGGTAATAAGAAGTAAAGGAAGTTGATTGAAAACAAGCTAAAGAAATTTCTTTAGCTTGTTTTTTTGAGTTTAAGATAACTTCGTGAGCCAAGAGGAAATTGCTTCACCAATCTCATTTGGATAATCTTCTTGAATGAAATGTTGTCCCTCCCCTAAATCTATCATATTCAGGTTTTTTATGTTTTCCACAGCCCATTTCACATCTTTTTTTGGCATTGCAACGCCAGGCTCAACTTTAAAACCTAACATTGGTATTTCTGTTTTTGAGAGCCATAATCTATATGCCATTATTGCTTCATATATATCAGCAGGTTTTCCATCGATAGGTAATTCCTTTGGCCAAGGCAGTAATGAATTTCTACTTTTCACAGTAGGATAAGGCATTTTATAGTAATCCATTTCTTTTTTCGTTAGATCACGTAATATTAAATCGGGTATCATTTTTTTCACAAGAAGGTTGGCATACTTTATCATTAAGGGACCTGTAATGGAACCACGCATCATTTTCATAGCCATTCTAACAGAAACAGGCATTGATTTCTCTTCTGGGACTCCAACCATAGCCTCCATGAATACAACTGCTTTTACATTTTCTCTGTTTAGATTGGCGTAATGAAATCCTAAACCTGATCCCCAATCATGAAGAACCAAGGTTATATTTTTAAGTCCTAGTTCTTTTATAAATGCATCTAAATATTCATAAGACTTAAAATAACCATAGTCAATATCAGGTTGATCAGATTTACCCATTCCGATTAAATCTGGTGCGATGCACCGGCCTTGATTAGTCATATATGGGATTATATTTCTCCATAAATAATTACTAGTAGGGGCACCATGAATGAATAATATTGGATCACCTGATCCTTCATCTATGTAATGAATCTTACTTCCTTTTACTTTTTTGAATTTAGATTCAAATTTAAAATCTTCTGATATTTTGTTTTTCATAATTATTACCTTTCCCTTTAAGACGGAATAATGATGATGTGTTACAAAATAAGTAAGAAGTTGAAATGAATTAGTTACTCAAAATAACCCCAAATATCTTTGTCTTTAATAATATCGTTGATAATGGATGAATCAAAATCGTCTTTAGCAGGATGATCTCTAAGAAAGGAAAGGTACTTGGAGTTGATATTATCAGTAGCTTCGTTCAAGGTATTTTCTGCATAATCAGCAATTTTACTTTTGTAGTCTACTTTGAACTTATAATTGTTTTCAGTTAAAACACCCATTTCTTTTAAAACCTTTGCTTTTTTTGGACATCTACAAGGATTACTTGGATCGATTAAGCCACACTGCTTATTCATGAAATTTGAAATATCCGTTCTTGCCCTGTGTAGTTTTACTCTATAATTTTGTCGACTAGTTTCAAATATTTCTGCCCCTAAATTATGATCAATACCAAATAAATCTCCCAAAATAAATAGTAGTCGCTGTTCTCTATTTAAACACATTATCATACCTGACATACATCGTAAATTAATTTCTCGGGAATACGTTTCAAGTTCATGAAGTTCTTTCTCAGAAACTGTTGTGTCCGGCATAGCATCAAGCTTACCCTTAAAGTCATCAAAGCCAAGTATATCTTTTTCCTTCGATCGCCTTTTTGTATTTAAGAACTCATTAACCGCAATACGATATACCCAAGCTTTGAATGACCCCTTGCCATCAAATTGAGATAATTTCGTTAATATTTTAATCAGTACTTCTTGAGTAATGTCTTTTGCATCTACCTCATCCCATGCCATTTTCCATGCAACGTTATAGATGAAAGGTTGATACTTCCTTATTAATCTATCTAAAGGCTTTTTATCTCCACTTAATGCGTCTTTCACCAACTTTAAGTCTTCCTTATTATCCTCTAATTTTGAATCACTCATAACCGTCATTTAATTATAAGACGGAAAAACACCTAACGTGTTACAAATGTTAGAACAATAGTGAATAGCTCTCTTTATAACTAAAGTGTTTAAAAGAATATCAAGACAGATCGTATGCTTAAAACAGACGTGAAAAGGACAACTTCTCATTTACCATATAATACAGTAAAATCGTCATACTAAATAATCGAACTGAAACTCTTTTTACTTTGAAATTTTCACCCATGACACAAGATCATACAAGCTAAAATTACTTTCTTTTACTCAACAGTAACATCTGGACAGATGCAACTATTATTATCAACAAAGAGGATATCAAGAAAACTAACTTAATGGATATTATTGACCCTGTTATGTTAGCCAATTCATTATTAATATTAGGAAATTGACTCAAGCAATTCGCAAGTAAGTAATTCTCGATGTAATCGAATATAGAAGCACATACAGGTATCCAAGCTAAATATTTAAATTTAGAACCTCGATACAAAAGGAAGATTATAGCTCCAAAAAAAAGAGCATAACTTATAGGTAATAATAAATCATAAATGATTATTTGTTGATATACCTCTATCCCTTTAGCACCAAAAACTGTAAACAATTCAGGAAGAGTTGTATCATTAATACCGAAGGCCGTATCGGGAATTGCAGCTCCAGTTAACTCATCGAGTTCCATTACACTAATCATTACTAATATGTTGATTAAGATAAAGATGCCACCTAGAATAAAAATGTTGGGCTTTTTCGACAAAAATATAAAGAGGTTGTCAGTAATTGTTTTCATATCGACTATAATTTGTAAATTTGAGTAAAGTTATTTAACTTGTTTTTCCGAAGCTAAATTACTTATTAACTTCGAAAAAACAAGTTAAATTTAAAATTTATTTAAATTAATTTATTATCATGCGCTCACCTTGTCCTATAAACTACGCTCTCGAAACATTTGGAGACAAATGGTCTTTACTAATCATGAGAGATTTAATTTTCATGGAGAAAAGACATTACAACGAGTTTTTTGAATCAAAGGAAAAAATTTCTACAAGTGTATTGGGAGATAGACTAAAGCAATTGGAGAATATTGGAATTATTCACAAAGGGAAAGATGAAGTTAAAAAATCACGCATTAAATACAGCCTAACAAGGAAAGGTATTGATATGCTACCAATTTTAATAGATATTATCGTTTGGAGTAGTCATCACACTGGTTTAAAACCAGGCGTAGACATTTTGGATGATGCAATTAATAATAGAGAATCATTAATTAACTCTCTTAAAATTAAATTGGAGGCTGAACACCTGAATTTAAACTAACTGGACTTACAGCAATAAATAAGACAGTTTTTTTTATATCAACCTAAGACTTATCAATAAAATCTTAGTTAAAAGAAACTCCTTAAATCTTGTACAAAAAAGTTCGTCTCTCGTCCAGCTAGCTCCACTTCATGAAAAAGCCGTTCATTTTATGAATGGCTTTTTTGTTTTTATAAATTCTCTTTGCATTATCTTAATGCAAGTCCAATAAGTTGAGAACCTCTCTTTTTCAATGATTTAATGGTACTATTTCAAGTTACTACCTGAATATTAAACGGGAGTATAAGTCTTATATATCAGGACACATTGTATGTTTAAAAAACAAACATTAATCTTTCAAAATTGTGGATTTAATACCTAGCATGACATTACTCAAACCATTTTCCCAAAACTGTTTCTAACGTCTTTAATGTTACTGGCTTGGGTAAATAATCATCAAAACCACACTCTATATATTTCTCCCGATCTCCTGCCATAGCATTTGCTGTAAGCGCAATTATAGGAACATCGAAATTCTCATGAGATTTCAGTGTATCCATCGCTTCTACCCCGTCCATATCAGGCATCTGTATATCCATTAGAATCAAATCAAACTGTTTACTTCTTGCTTTCTTAATAGCATCAATTCCGTCACAAGCAGTAACGACCTTACAGGACAATTTTTTTAACATCGCAGATGCTACAATTAAATTAACTTTTTTATCATCCACTAATAAAACATTTACTTCATTATTCCTTTGTTTTATTTTAGAATGCTTTATTGTATTTATTTCAACCTCCTTTCCATCATTTAACAAAACAGGCTTATCTTTTATAACAAACCAAAAAGAACTCCCCTTTCCAAACTCACTTGATACTTCAATTCTTGAGTTAAAGAGCGTAGCTATATTTTGAGAAATAGTTAAACCCAATCCAGTTCCTTGATATTGTTTAATTGAAGATAAATCCAACTGCGAAAAAGCTTCAAATAGAGTACTAATGTTTTCCTCCCTCATACCAAGACCAGTATCTGTAACCTCAAATTTTAATTTACCTTCAACTTTAGATAATACTATCTTTACTTGTCCTATATCAGTAAACTTCACTGCGTTACTAATTAAGTTCCCTAAAACTTGTTTCAACCTATGAGGATCAATTATTATCTGTTCAGGAAAATCATTTTTAAAATCAACTAAAATTTCAATTCCTTTCCGAACACTTTTCGTTCTGTACAAACTAACAGTTTCACGCACTAATTTTTTAATATCCACATTACTCTCAACCAACTTCATTTTACCCGATTCCATCTTAGAGAGATCAAGAATATCATTAATAATGGTTAATAAAAGCCCTGATGAACTTTGAATAATATCAACATATTTTTTTTGTTCTGGATTCAACCCCTCCATCTGCCCCAATAGATCGACAACACCAACTATTCCGTTCATTGGTGTTCTAATTTCATGGCTCATATTTGCTAAAAAAGATTCTTTATGTTTCGCCATTTCAATAGCTTCATCTTTCAATGTTATTGCCTGTTTCATTTGCTCATTAATTTTCCTTCTCATAATTTCAAAGGAAGAAGCCAAAACTCCAATTTCATCATTAGATTGAATTTCTACAGCGCTAGTATAATTTCCAGATTCAATTTCTTTAGAACTTTTAGTAAGTAAAATAATTGGTTTAATTAAACGATTTGAAAATAACAGAATTAATACACAAGAAAGTAAGAGAATTCCGAAAATCACAACAATTGTAGAACTAATAATTACCGAAATTTCGTTCTGAATTAATGTTTTATCTAACTTAATAAATACATTTGCAACTATTTCTCTATCATCAGAAATTTCAGAAATAGCATAAATTGGTTTCATTATATCAAAGCATGATGTTTCATCTTTTATATAATTAGAATTTACAGCATGAATTTTATAAAAAGTACTATCATCAACTTCCTTCTTATTACTAGCTATAATTGAATAATCGAGTTTTAAAATAGAAAGTTCAAGAATCTCGGGATCCTGAATTGAAGATTCAATAAATTTAGTAAGAGAGCCAAACAAGTCTTCGTTTGTAATTCCATCTAAACATGAAGTTTCTATGTTTTCAACAGTAGAATAACCTTTGATTAGTAATTTACTTTCAAAAGAACGAGTAATTTCTTTTTCTATAGTATAAAACAAACCTATACCGGAGATCAGAAAAACAGCAGCAATAACAAAAAGAAATTTATATTTTAAACTAATCTTCACTAAAGAGATGAGATTGTTTCAATTAATTCAGAGATACCAATAGCCTTGTCTTTAGTACAATGTCTATGTTTCTTTCCTCCATGTTCTTTTGTATGGATTTTTAAAATAGTTCTGAATTTCTTTTTAATTTTTACATCATGTTTAATTCCGGTTTCATCTTTCACTACAAATTCAGAAAGTAACAAATAATCTTTTTGAGCAACATTTAACAAAGTGTTCTCATTGCAATTTATTTCACCATTTGCAATTCTATTTAAAATATCTAAAATATCCGCTTTTATCGTTTTATAAATTACCATTTTAACACTATCAACGTTTCCACCTTTAATAGCAGTGTTTAAACTTGTTTCATAATCTACATTATTCTTCTCTTTGAACAAGACTAACAAAGGTTTCAAGTGAACTATTGTTTTTTCTAACTTAATCTTATCAAGAGGTGCAGCATATTTCAACATCGATGTGAAAATTAGATTAGGAGCTGGATTAACTTGAGGCCTTGTTTGAGAAAAACCGTTTAAACTATATAATATTGCAATTCCGAAAAGGTAAAATGTTCCGTTTTTCATCTGTGACTTTTAAAGGTTAGATATATGGTTAGATTAACGCGAAGAATTAAGTAAGGTTTCTTTTAGTACATGACAAAAAACACAATCTGTTGATATTCAATATATTAGCGCCTAA
>CAWVWF010000110.1:0-11630 GCA_963933885.1 uncultured Flavobacteriales bacterium
AAACAAAGGCTAAAACTACAAATCTAAAAGTTGCATTTACTAATTGAATTTAAGCTTTAATATTTTCATGATTCTAATTTTGAATCAAAGAAACAATATGTAACCATAAGCAGTTTACGGTTTGTGATTTAAAGGGGTAACCCTATTAAGTTTAATGATATAATCAGCATAGTTTGGGTCTTCAACTATAATTGCATTTTTTATTTTTGCTCTGGAAATTGTTTTATCATAGTACTTCCAGATTAAACTAGGATCATTTGTCCAAGATCCATTTTTACTAACTGATACATCTGTAATGTCAACATAGATTCGTACATCTTCAGGTAAGTTTTTAGTACAGCTTGAAATTGTGATTGAAATAATTAGAAGGAGTATTAGTTTTTTCATGATCGATAAAAACCAAGAACTATACCAGAATAATTATCAATATAAAGGGTTATTTTTTCTTCTTCTTTTTATCAAACTCTTTGATACTCTCTTTAATAAGAATAAAAGGGATTGATTTTTCTTGAACTTCTTTGTCGTTGGGTGTTTCTTTCAAGAACAAGAAGAGTTCATCTTCAATAACTTCAAATGACTGAATGAAGCGGAAATAATTGTCATAATCTAAAACAGCCCTTTTTTTAAATTCCATAACTCTTCCTTTTTTTGTATCTATCATAAAGAGCTTGTTTTCTATTGCAGGGTAAGGATGGGTAAGGACTAAAATGTAATTTTTGTATTTACCAACTTGTTGAATAGATTCCCAATTTATTTTTTGGATGTTATTATAAAGGACTCCTTCAGAAACAAAAATGATTTGATGTGCTGTGTCTGTCTCAATATATACAGAATGCCCTGTTTTAAATATGTTGATGCTTCCCATACTATCAACTAATTGGGGCCAGTCCGATTCTAAACTTAATTCAGAGATTTGCCGTGCTTCTACTAACTTATTAGCATCTAGAACAATCCAGCTTTTTTTTGTTGTATCCGCTTTTTGATGTTTTTTGTTAATCCGCTTTACAAGCTTACCTTTTACGAGTAATCGGTGGGGAATCGGAGCTTTATAATATGTTCGTTGAATTTTAGGTTTAAAACGAGCATAGCTCTCAAAGTACTTATTATCTTTTAAGGTCTTCTTCGTTGAATAAACATCCAAGATCCATCCCATAGTAGGATCTACTTTTTTGGTGGCCGGAGTATTGAAAATATGCTTGTCGATTCCTTGTGTTAAAGTTCTGTATTTAGGAAGTAATAAGTCATCACATAATGGAACTGTATTTATTAAGGTTGGCGTTTCAATCTTAGGACTTACATCTAACGTACATCTTTTAGCTCCTTGTTCATATGTGATTACAGCATAATCAATCTTGCCGAGATAAGTATGGATAATCAATTCTTCCTCTGAACCATCACCATCAAAATCTTCAGTAATTACATTGATCTCTCTTTGAGCAATTGAAGATGAAACTATTAATGTTAATATATAAAGAGTCAGGTTTTTCAAGTTATTTCTTCTTTTTTTGAATAGCCTTTAGGCCATACGTTTCAATTAAAGTTATATCAAAGTATATTTTTTGTTTCTTGTATTTATAAAATACGGTTAAAACTTCATATACATGGTCTTTACTCTTTACACGTTTTTGTTTTGTTACTTGCATCTTTTTTATCTGTGTAATTACAGAGATGTCTTTCATTCCTATTACTTGATATGCTGTCTCTTTTGATTTTCCATCACCTGAATTCAATATAACACTTAAAAGCTGTTCGTATTGGTTCCTGTAAAAAATTGCTCCTAAACTATCTCCTGTTCTTCCACAGGAATATGATAATTCTTCATTTGCCATTGTACTTACGGGGATCATTCCAACGAGTGAGTCGGAAAGTGTTTTTGCAATTTTAAATTTTCTATCGTTGTTACTTTGAATTATTCTGTTTTCTAATTCTAACCAAATGTATGGCTTATAGCCAGGCATAATAGCAAACCCATAATAAGTTAGAATTAGCTCTTTTTTTGTCATTATGCTATCTCCTTCGTAGAACTTATTTAAAATATCATCAAAATAAAAACCCCCATCTTCATTGTTAATGAGGATGTCAATTTCTTGTAAAGTATAATTGTAAATTTTCTCCTTGAATGGGTATTGCTGACTCATTGCAGATAAACTGATTGAGAAAACAAGGAAGAATAATGTTTTTTTCATTGAAAAAGAGTACGATAAGTGAGGTTAGATTGTTTCTGTAAAAGTAAACAAATTGCAGACCAAAAAACTACGTAAATAATGAAACTGTTCTACGTGAAATACCGTTAGTTAATTCAAAGCACTGATATAATGAAAATGACAACGATAATGTATAATGATTTAGAGACCGATGTTTGTTTAGATCTTCTAGGAAAAGAAGGAGTGTTGGTTGATGAAGTTATTATTTTCGGAATTCTAAAGATGAAACTTTATAATTTAAATAGTTTTTACGTTCAAGTAGTTCACAATAAAAGTGATGATGTTTTACTAGATATAAAAGCTTTAATAACAGACGAAGATTGGAATCCTTTTTTAGAAACGCTTGATATAAAATCATTCTTCTAATTGTAATCTCTAGTCTTTGTTATAGTCCCATTTTTAAATTTACATTTCTTAATCCGATTGCCAGAAGAATCATAAAATGAATGCCAACCTTTAGGTTGGCTTTTTTTATATCTACCTTTTCGTTTGATTTTACCATTTTCATGATATGTTTTCTGTGTTCCATGTTTTTTCCCGTTTTTGTACTTTAAGTTTTTAGAAATATTACCATTTTTGAAATATTCAATAAATGATTTTGAAATTTCACCTTGGTGATAATAAGTTACAATTTTCGGACTTAGGTCAGAAAAGAATTCTATGTAATTCCCTTCTAGTAGTCCATTCTTATAGAAAGCATTTTTAGTTAAGTTTCCGCTTTTACTCCATGTTTTATTAAATCCATTTCTAATATTATTACTGAGGTTTAATTCAGATTTCTTATAGAATTTATTGTAGCGTTCAATAATCTGTTCATGGTTATTATCAAATTCTAAAATCGTAACATTTTCAAATTTCGGGGAGAATAAATTGTTGATTTTTATTTGATGCTGTTTTGTTGAACCTGTTGATATCGATCTTTTTAAGTCATTATTTAATGTTGAATGTAAATCATTTACTTGTTTTATAAATGCTGATTTCTCAAAAACCTGATGAGAAATTTCTTCCAACTTTTTAGTTAATAAATGATTCCATAATCCACCTCTTAGTTGTAGCTCATAATCATCATTTTTATATGAAAATATATGATTGCTTAAATTGAGGTTATTTTGATTGTTACAGATTTCTAAAAGGTGATTTTTATTATTTGATTCATACAAAATAACATTGTTATGAGTTATTTGTATTTTTTTTACTTTCTCTATACCATTTTGCGTTTCTTGAATTGAAGAAAAGTAGATGATTTGAATTGATGATCTGAGGTTTGATGTTTTCTTGAAATCATATTGAACTAATGACTCAATTTGGTTTAATTTTTCCTTGTAATTGATTTTAAAAGAAGAGGTGTCTGGAATAGAGTTAATAGAGATCCGAAGCATTTCTTTTAAAACGAAACTTTTTTCACTAGCTGTTTTGTCAAATAAATCAGCAACGAATTCATAATTTGCCTGATTTGATAACGCAAATATTATAGCTGCATTTAGTTTTGCTTCTTTTTGATCATTTAATATTTGAATTCCAAAAGTAGAATTGTTTTCAGTTTGAAAATTTAAACTTGGTAAGTGTGATGAATGAATTTTCGAGATTTTATTTTTATTGTCAGGAAAACTCGTGTTTCTATTGAAATGTTGGTAGTCTGAATCAATATCTTTAAAGTCAGTATTGACTTGACCAGTTGAAACAATTGAAATTAAAAATAAAGCTAAGCTGAGAATTGACTTCATTGAGACTAGGTAAGTAAAAACTATACCAAATCTATTGAATTAAAAGTGCACGAACAGCATCCTGATCTTCTTTTGGAACCATAAGTTTAAAATTAAGTCCATTTGTATCCCCATGTCTGGTTGCTACATACGCAAGAAATCCTTTTTGAATTATTTTTTTTGAAAGCTGAATAGCTTGTTCTGATTTTTTAAAAACGGCAATGGTAATCATTTTGCAAAGTAGATAAAGTGTTCTGCTGATTGTACTGTTTTTTTATGTTTTTGTTACTACAAAATTATCCTGTTTTATTATTATTAATAATCTTTACCGCTTGTTGTAACAAACACCTCTATTCGTTGTTTTAGCAAGTAATCAGTTAAGTTGTGCCTTTATTTAATTGGTATTACCTAAAGTCCCGTTTTTCGGGACTTTTTTTGTTTCTTTATATTTAAGAAAATCTATATATAAATGTCTACAACTCAATTAAAGAAAAAACTACATGAAATAATCTTTGAAGCTGATACGAAAGCAGGAAAGTTATTTGATGTTTTGCTTCTTATTGTAATTGGTTTGAGTGTATTGATGATCATGTTGGAGTCAGTACCGTCAATTGGAAATAAATACGAATCTATATTCAATATTTTTGAATGGGTATTTACTGGTTTGTTTACAATTGAATATTTTCTACGAGTTTGGATAGTAAAAAATTCTAAAAAATATATTTTCTCAGGAATGGGAATTATCGATTTCTTAGCAACTACGCCTTCTTATTTTGCGATTTTCATCTCTGCAGGTCAATATTTTCAAATCATAAGAATTTTCAGACTACTGAGGGTTTTTCGAATTTTGAAACTTGTTAGGTATATGGAAGGAGCTTCTGCGTTAAAAGAAGCATTAATTTCAACAAGAGGAAAAATTGTAGCTTTTCTAGTTTTTATACTTTGTGGGGTCGTATTAATGGGGACTGTGATGTATGTGGTAGAGTCTGGTGAAAATGGATTTACTAGTATACCAAGATCAATCTATTGGGCCATTGTTACTTTAACAACTGTTGGGTACGGGGATATAACACCCGTAACTACATTAGGACAAATTATAGCATCTATAATAATGGTACTTGGTTATGGTATTTTAGCAGTACCTACCGGGTTAGTATCTGTTGAAGCCATTAGAATCGAAAGTAAAAAAGTAAATACACAAGTTTGCATGAATTGTAATGAAGAAGGTCATGATTCAGATGCTAAGCACTGTAAATATTGTGGAGATAGTTTATCTTAAAGGATCAAACTATTAATTATTCCAACGGGTTTTCCATCCTTAAGTTCATAGATTATAACTGCATATCCAATATGAGCAGAAGGGACATTGTTTAAATCAAACTGAAATTTCTCATGAAATTCTTCAGATTTGTTTTTAGCAGAGAGTACTTTACCATATGTATTAGTTGCTCCCGAGTAGATTACATTTTTATGTGTCTTGTAAATTGTTTGACCGGAGATTATTTTTTGATTAGCTCCTAATGATTTCTTAAATAAGTAAAGAGCTATTGAATGTGAACTGGATACGTTATCATTATAAATTCCTCTGATATAAATCGTCTGTTGATCTCCTTTTAAAGAATTCTTTTTCCCCAAGGATATTAGAGGAACTCTATTAATTGTTGTTTCAATTGAATTATACCATGCTAAACTATCAATGTCAAAACAATTCATATCATCTACAAAACTTGGAAAACTATTGAAGGTTTGATCCCCGTTTTGATCATATAAGAATTTTAGTTCCTCTGAAATGTGATTATACAATGGATCTGTAATTGAAGGGAAAAGAACCAGTCCGTTAACAGAGCTTCCTGTGATGTTGCTTATCTCAGAGTTTAAAACAGCATTAAGATTATGTTCTCCGTGTTCATCACAAGTTCCGATTTCTGTAGATGAAAAAACAAAAGTTGCAGCTTTAAATTCATCAGCTACTGTTATTGCGTCCCAGAATTCATTGCTATCATCATCAGTTGAACAATTGGTGAATGTTAAGGTAATAAAGAGTAGTATAATTGCTGATTTTAGTATTTTCATAATCGAAATATTGCTGGTGTGACTAAAGTATCTATTTTTACACACTATAATGACGTATTCAATGGGTTTTCGTTGCTTATTATTTTTGTTTTTCATTTCAACTTATGGGAATGCACAGTTCTATTCCAACGGACAGAACGCATCTTCGGTACATTGGAGACAAATAAAAACAAAGGATTTTCAAATTATTTTCCCAGAAGACTTTAGTGGTAAAGCTCAAGAATTAGCAAATATAATTAGCTATGCTAACAAGCAAGCAAGGGCACATTTAGATAGCAAGCCTAAAAGAATATCTATTATCATTCAGAATAACACTACTGTAGATAACGGTTTTGTAACGTTAGCTCCATGGAGAACAGAGTTTTATTCTGTACCAAGTCAAGAAAACGAAGGGGTGAATTGGTTAAAGAAGTTAGCTGTACATGAATATAGACATGTAATACAATTAGAGAAGTTTCGAGAAGGAGTAGGGAAGGTACTTTATTTGTTAATGGGAGAACAGGGATTGGGAGCTTTAACTGTAGTAACAACTCCTCTTTGGTTTTTGGAGGGAGATGCGGTTAGTATTGAAACTAGAAAAACAGAAGTAGGAAGGGGGAATTATGGGCCTTTTTTGAGAGAATTTAAAGCTCAATTAATGGAAGGTGATTCGTTAAGTTATGAAAAGGCGTCATTTGGAAGTTATAAAGAATATGTAACGGACCATTACAAGCTAGGCTATCATATGGTAGAGTTTGTGAATAACGAATTTGGTGAAACAGTTTGGGATAGCGTTTTAACTTGTGTGGCTAAGAATCCGTTTATTCCTTTTCCATTTTCTTACCACTTAAAAAGAATTACAGGCAAAACAACCGCAGAGATTTATAGTGATTTGTATCCATATTTGAGGAAGCAATGGCAAAAGAAGAACTATACTAAAAACGCTCCAGTTTCTAGGACTAAAAAGAACTATGTATCCTATTCTAATCCGGTATTAAACGAGAATGGGAAAGTGTTTTGTTTGAAAAAAAGTTATGATAATGTTACTCAGATCGTTCTTTTGGATTCCTTGAAAGATAAATTAATTCATACACCAGGGAGGATTGATCAAGCAAGTTTTTCATATGGAGCAAGTAAATTACTTTGGGCTGAAAAAAGGAGGGATCCTCGATGGCAGTATCGAGATTATTCAGAGTTGATTATTTATGACATTGAAAAGGGAAAGAAGAAGAGGGTAAAAAGAAAGACTAAATGGTTTGGTGGATCCTTAGATAAAAAAGGTAAGCAAATTGTGTTAGTTGAAATGTCAAAGTCTAATCTTTCTTCTGTACTAATTATAAATACTGAAGGCGAAGAAATAAATAGGTTGTCCTTAAAAGAAGGTATGGCTTATCACCCTTCTTGGACGGATAGTAGTGTCTTATTTGTGAGTTTGTTTAATGGTCATTCTCATTTGATTAATTGGTCTTTTAAAAATAATCGATTGGATACTTTATTTCAAACTGAAACCCCATTGTCATATCCTATTGTTTCTGAAAAAGGAATCGTTTTACAAGCATCAATTGATGGTGAAGATAAAATCGTAGTTATTATTAATCATAAAATGTATCACTGCGTAAGTCCCGAATTCGGACTTCAATTCCCTACAGTATTTAATGGAGATATTTATTATTCAGATTATCACAATACAGGAATGAAGATTGTTAAGTCTAAATTTTTTGTTAAAGATGAAGTGTCGTCTCATTTAATAAAGAAAAACTTGCCAGAGTTGGATACTGTTGATTTTGAAGTGAAAAAATATTATCCTCTTTTACATTTGTTTAATATTCATAGTTGGGCTCCGATTTCCATCTATCCGAATGATCAAGAACTCAAACTTGGACTATCTCTGTTTTCTCAAAATAAATTAAGCTCTTCTACATTGAGTCTGAATTATGATTACAACTGGGTACAAGATGGGCAGAAAATCAAAGCTTCTTATGAATTGGCACACTTCTATCCTGTGATTTTTGCAGACTATACTAAAGAGGTAAATCCCAAATCAATTATTTCAGGCGTATCAGCAAAAGTTGATGAGGAAGTGATAGCAACTGGAACCAGATTCTCATGGTTGTTTGATAATAATAAGTTTGTTAAAAATGTTTTAGTTCAGGGCGCTTATGTAAATTCAATTTCAAAATATGATTTTAGTTCTGAGTTTATTGATACAACTATAAGAGCTGAGAATATTCAACTTTTGTTTTATTTTGGCTCAAGTTATAGAAGAGCAAAAAAGAACATACTCTCTAAATGGAGCTTCTCAGTTCAAGGTCGTTTTTATGCTAATTTAAAGAAAGACCAGAATTCTTTAATGGGAAAAACTGTTGTTACGTTTCCTGGTTTATTTAAAAATCATGGATTAAAACTATCCTATTCGGCTCAAAGATCAAATAGTATTTTTGTACCCAATTATATTACTGAATCGAGAGGATACTTGAACTATTTTTATGAAGATGCTCAAAAGGTGTCTTTCGATTATGCATTACCTATATTCTATCCAGATTTTAAATTTGGAAAAATAGCATATATACAAAGATTAAGGATGAACATGTTTTTCGATTACATGAAAGTTTATGATGGTGAAAAAAACGACCAACTTCAATCTTTTGGAGCAGAGTTTAACATGGAGTTTAATCCATTTCGATATTCGTATTTAACACAGCTTGGTGTAGAAGTCGCTTACACTAATAACGGAAGTATTTTCTTTTCTCCTATCTTTAGAATCTTATATTAAGAACTCATAAAACATCATTATATATGTCTATAGTAGTAACACACGGATACCTTTTAACAGGAACAGGAAGTAATTTATATGTAAATAACCTAGTTAGGGAGTATGCAAAAGTAGGTGAAGATGTTTGTCTATTATGTCAAGATCCAGATCCAATAGATATAGATTTTGTTAATGAGGTTTATCAATTTGATTCAGAGAATAATAATTATATATTAAAAGAATCAAAAGCTTCACCTTTCAAAGGTAAAGTAAGAGTCTTTCAACCAAATTTAAATGGATTCCTACCTGTTTATGTGTATGATCATTATGATGGTTTCGAAGTAAAAGAATTTCCAAACTGTAGCGATGAAGAAGTAGCTTCTTATTTAAATCAGAATGCTAAAGCGTTAACAAAAGTTGTTCGTGATTTTAATATCAAGGTGGTTAATACAAATCATTTAGTAATGTTTCCTTCAATTGCGACTAAGGTTAAAGAAGTATTAGACTTTAAACATGTGATTACAGTTCATGGTTCAGCACTTAACTTTACAGTTAAAAAAGATAAGCGTTTCGAAGAGTTTGCAAAAGACGCTTTATCTAAAGCAGAAGAGATTGTTGTTGATAGTTTACATGCAGATGTAGAACTGAAAGAATTTTTAGATGAAACAGGTTTATCTAGTTTAAAAGAGAAAGTTGAAATTATCCCCGCAGGAGTAGATGTTTCGAGTTTTGATTTGCCTACAGCATCTTCAGAAGAAATGATTTCTAATTTCCAGAAAGCAATTGCAAAGAAAGTAATTGGATTAAAAGGAAGAAGTATAGAACAAGAGCAAGATGTTTTGTATTCCAATAAAGAACTGAAATCTATTTTAATAGATGTTGATGTTTTAAGGAAGAACTATGATTATAGACATGTAGATCAACATGTTGTAGAGAAAATAGAAAAATTAAAAACTGCAGAGTTTAAAGTGATGTTTGTAGGTAAGTACTTATGGACAAAAGGAATTTATTTAATTCTCTTCGCTATTCCAAGAATTTTAAAAGAATATCCTAACGCTCAATTCGTTTTTGTAGGGTTTGGTCCATTTAGAGAGCCTGCTGAATTTATAGTAAATGCAATTTCTAGAAATAAGTTAAGCGATTTAAAAACTATTTTATCTGAAAAAGCTGAATTGTTTCATGGAGAAGATGGAGCGAACTTACCATTAATAGAATCTTTAATTGATGAGAATCAATTGGCGTTAGAGTCTATAGTGAATTCTGGAATTGAAATTAGGAATAACATAACTTTTACGGGAATAGCGGCCCATAAAGAATTGGTGGATTTAATTCCCGCGATGACTTCTTTAATTGCCCCATCTGTTTTCCCAGAAGCTTTTGGAATGGTTGCAATCGAAGCCATGGCATGTGGTGTTTATCCAGTTTTAACATATCAAAGTGCTTTTAAAGAAATAAGTGATGAGGTAATTGAGAATTTGGAAGACTTTGATTTGAAAATTAACAAAGTATTTCTTGATCGTCATGCATCAGAAAATATAGCATCTAATATTGTTAACTATTTCGCATATAATAAAGAATTGAGCGAAAAAGGGAGCCTTTTAGGATTTAAAAAGGTTTTACGTGATGTTGTACTGAGAAATTACTCTTGGGAAGGAATTGCTCAGAAGTACTTAAAAACTTATTCTTAAGCGAATTAAGTAGGTTTTGTTTGGGTGAAGTGTACGAAAAGTGGGCTGATATATAGAGAAAACAAAAAAAATGACCTATTTTTGTCGTCTTGTTGGAATTAAAATTCCGATTTTTTTTAATTACAAATTCATAAATTAATTATAATGAGCAAAGTTAGAGTAGCATTTAATGGAATGGGTCGTATTGGAAAAAACGTTATGCGTGTAATCGTAGAGCAGTTTAATGACCAAATCGAAATAGTAGCTGGGAATGATTTAGTATCTCCAGAAGTAATCGCAAAAGGTTTACCAAAAGATTCAATTTTCGGAAGATTTCCAGTTGATGTTTCTTTAGTTAGTGATAACGTAATCAAAGTGGGTGACCATGAAATTACTGTTTATGCTGAAAAAGATGCTAATAACATTCCTTGGGGAAAGCATAATGTTGATATCGTTTTCGAATGTACAGGTTTTTACTTGTCTACTGAAGCGGCTCAAGCTCACGTTAACGCTGGAGCTAAAAAAGTAATTATTTCTGCACCTTGTGGAGATTCTACTAAAACTGTTGTAGTTGGTGTAAACCACGAAGTTTTAACTGCAGACGATAAAATCGTTTCTAATGCTTCTTGTACAACTAACTGTTTAGCACCAATGACTAAAGCAATCGATGATACTTTCAAAGTTATCTCTGGTTTAATGTCTACTACTCACGCTGCTACTGCAACACAAAATGTTGCTGATGCATTCGGAGGTGGAAAAGCAAGAGCTACTTTAAATAACATTATTCCTGCTTCAACTGGAGCTGCTAAAGCTGTAGGTAAAGTTTTACCTCACTTGAACGGGAAATTAAATGGTACTGCATTAAGAGTTCCAACTGATACTGGTTCTGTTGTAGAATGTGTTTACCAAATCGAAGGTGAGCATACTGCAGAAGAAATTAAAGATGCAATGCAAGTGAATATCGCAAAAATGAATGCTTCTACTTTATTGAAGAAGACAGCTTATTTAGGTGATTTCTACGAATGTTCTAGAGATTGTGTTGGAGAGCCTTATTCTTCTATGATCAACGATAACGTTTTAGCTATTCCTGCAAATGGAACTACTTTAGTTAAAGCAACATCTTTCTATGACAACGAAATGGGATTCTCTCATAGAATGGCTGAATTAGCGATTATTTTATCTGCTAAGTAATTAAGAGTTTTTAGTAACAAAAGAATATAGGTTACCTTATGGGTAAACAAATTAAAAAGAT
>CAWVWF010000111.1:0-11420 GCA_963933885.1 uncultured Flavobacteriales bacterium
CGTTTGGAGTAATAAAATATTAATAGATATACTAAAGGATGCAATTAAGAAGATTCAAACTGTAGTTGCCATTTCTTCAGGTGCTTCGATAAATGGAAGTAGAGGTTGGGGAGGATATTCGTTATCTAAAGCAAGTTTAAACATGTTGATTAAACTATATGCTTCGGAGAATGAAAATACTCGATTTTACGCTTTTGCTCCTGGCTTAGTAGATACTTCGATGCAAGATTACTTATGCAGTGGGAAACTCGATCCTAATTTATTTCCAGCATCTCAAAAGTTAATAAAAGCCCGAAACACGGAATTTATGCCCTCTATTGAAAAGGCTGGGGAAATATTAGCTAACGCAATTTCTAAACTAAATAAATTACCAAGCGGGAGCTTTGCAGATATTAGAACAATGGAATAATCCTAAGAGATAATATGCTTAAAACTAAAAAAATCATTATTAAATCTATTTGCCAAGGTTTCATCGAACCGTCAAGAAACTCCTTCGAGAAAACAGAAACAGGTAAACCAATTAATAAAATAAGTTCCATTTTATTAACTGGAGATTGCATGAATAACATGGAAAAAAGCAAAAATATACTTAGCCATATCCACAACCAATAATGTACTCTTTCCCTAATTTTTTTACTCTCTACAACGTTAAATAAATTATAAATAAAGAGAAATTCTATTGCCGTAATACCAGATAATAGAACCTGAGAAATACTCATTTGAGCGTTTAATTTTGGCTTGTAAAAATGTATATCAATCAATCTAGACCAATCTAATGGTTCGTCTATCATAAAACTATAAACAACCTTTAAAAACAGAACAAAACAGATTCCTAAAAGTGGTATAATAAAATCCCTCCAAGAATAAGTTTTAATTAGTGTAAGCCCAATTATTGAAAGAAATATTACACCTGAAAATTGTGGTGTAATCGATGCTATAATCCCTAGTATTACACCGATTTCAAAAACAGTAATATAATTATTCTTAGTATTATGAATTGAAGTGAATTTCCTAATTAATAAAATCATTAGAAACACACTTGAAACCACACTCAATTGACTCCCTTGATTTGGTAAGCCCGTTAAAAACAATATTAGTAAAAAGCCAGGAGCTATATTATTGATGTGAATGAACTTATTTCGGATAAGATAGCTATTCAGAAAAAGACCTGAAAACAAAGTTAAAATACTTACAAACGTTATATCCAGCCATCTTAACGACGTGAATGAATCGTAAGAAACAATAGGTTCAATAGCTGACAAAATAATCCCGCCTGTAAAAACAAGCAGCATTACAGTATAACCTACAAACTTATTACCACCTCTAAACACTGAATTTAGCATACTTCAAAAATAGACTATTATTAGTTTTCTTTTCAATTATCATTCAGGAATTCGTGATTTTCAATAAATCCTATTATATTTGTATCAAATTCAATTAAGATGAACATTAACGGTATCGTAGACTTTTTACACCATTTCTTTTACAAATTATTTGAAGCACTTCCTTTCGTAGGTTGGTGGGGTAACTACATTTCATTCATCGTAATGGGTGGTTTCTTTGTATACTGGCTACTTGTATTAGCTAAAGACGCCAAAGCTGAAAAACTAGAAAAATAAGAATTTCAAAATATATTTTAAAACCGTTTCATTTTTGAAGCGGTTTTTTTTTGCCCAAAAATTAAAATATCAAACAAAAAAAAGCCATTCCTAAAGGAATGGCTTTGTCAATAAAAGTATTTTGTAAAGAAACTTAAGCTTTTTCAGCATCAGCTAATTCAACACATAAACAAACAACTTCCATTGCTAATTTAATTTCCTCAATTGAAGGAAGTGTTGGCGCTAATCTTATGTTACTATCCTTTGGGTCATTCTTATAAGGGAACGTTGCTCCAGCTCCAGTTAATTTAACACCAGCTTCAGACGCTAATGCTACAACTCTTTTTGCACATCCATTATTTGTATCTAAAGAGATAAAGTAACCTCCTTTAGGATTTGTCCATGTAGCTAATCCCTTTCCTCCTAATTGCTCTTCTAAAATAGAAATAACAATATCAAATTTAGGCTTTATTAAAGCTGCATGCTTTGTCATGTGGTTTTGTAAACCTGCAAAGTCACCAAAGAATCTACAATGTCTTACTTGGTTGATTTTATCTGGACCGATTGTACTAATCGTTAAATGCTTTCTCATCCAATCCATATTCGCTTCAGAACCTCCTAATGCTGCCATTCCTGAACCTGCAAAAGTAATTTTAGAAGTAGAACCATAAATATAAACTCTATCAGCATTTCCAGCAGAAATACATTCTTTGAATAAGTTTTTGATTACATCAACATCTTCAGATAAATGGTGAACAGAATATGCATTATCCCAAAAGATTCTAAAATCATTTGCTGCAGTATTCATTTTAGCTAAACGATCTACAACTTCATCAGAAACAGATGTTCCAGTTGGGTTATTATATTTAGGTACAACCCAAATTCCTTTAATACTATCATCAGCTGCTACTAAAGCTTCTACTTGATCCATATCAGGACCATCTACTTTCATATCAACAGTAATCATTTCAATTCCAAAATGCTCACATATTGCGAAGTGACGATCATAACCTGGTGATGGACAGATAAATTTAATTTTATCCAACTTCCCCCAAGGTGTAGAAGAACTAACATTCCCATGAGACATGCATCTTGCGATTGTATCATGCATCAAAGTAAGGGATGAATTACCTCCTATTACAACTTCTTTAGGTGAATTAACTTCCAAAAACTCTACAAATAAAGCCTTTGCTTCTGGTATACCGTCTAATCCTCCATAATTTCTTGAATCAGCTCCTGCAAGGGTTTTATAATCTGCCGCAGTTACTAAATCTAACATTGGTAATGCTAAATCCAATTGTTCCGCACCAGGCTTTCCTCTTGTCATATCCAATGCTAAATTTTTAGCTTTGGCTGCCTCATACTGTTTCTGTAATGTAGTTAAATCACTCATAGTATCTTGATTTTATCAAAGATCAACTTTCATTGATCCGTTTAAAAAAATTTCCGATCGCAAAGATAATTAAAATCTTTGCGCTAAAAGTCTAAAATCTAAAGCTCTTTTTTGATTGATCTACATTTAGGCATACTACTTCCAATTTCTTGAATACAATTTATTGATTTTTACTTATATCACGAATTGCATGAACTGATTGAAGTAGCTACAGAAGAACTAACAGCAAAATCTCCACAATAATCCGTTGCAATTTTTAATCCTGCTGAAAAAACAGAATTGTAAATGCCAGTAATATGGAGATTAAACTTTTCAACACGAATTATTACAACTTAAAAGTATCATTTTCACTTGAGCTACAATATGACTTTTATCTTATTAGTCAATAATCAATGTACTTTACCTAATGATAAGGACTTATACAATTGGAGTCAATAAAATTGTATTTATTCCTAAGAATTATAATACGTTAATCACGTCCCATTTCATCCCATTAAAACTAAGGGATTCTGATTCAGTCTTATTTTGTAATGCCTGACCAATAGGCGACGCCAAAGAAATCACCATCATTTCAAATCCTTCAATTTTAACTTTACCCAAAGGAATAGATATATACAACCAACCTTTATCTGTATTAACTAAAGAACCTAAAGTAATCTTCTTATGAGTAGAAGCAGAATTAATTCCATGAAGCACTTTGTTAAGTTTAGAAAATTGAGCCAATTGATTCCTCAATTTCTCTTCCTCTAAATGCATCATAGCACGAGACGTATTATGTTTATCTCCAGCTGATGAATTAGACTCCATAAGCAAACCTTCTTTATGACTTTTCAAGGATGCTTCTATCCTTGAAATACGATTATTTAGTTCGCTTAATACTGCTTGATGAACTTCGCTTTTAGATAATTTCATTATATCTTATCTCCTCTTAATCTTCGGAAATGTTTCCTAGCTTCTATTGAATAAATACTATCCTCATGTTCGAGAATAATTGCCTCGAAACAACTTAAAGCCTTAGCTGTCTGACTTAAAACCTTCTCGTAAATTAAACCCATTTCAAATAACGCATCATCCTTTAATAGATCTTGATAGTCAACAGCTTTTTGATAATTTTCGATTGCTAATAACCATTTTTTATTTCTTGAATTTATCTCTGCTTTTAGAAAGTAAACATCATCCAACAATGTTGCATTCTTTGGAAACTTAGATAAAATCGAATCACAATAATCTAAAGACATCGAATCATTTCGTTGGTAAGCATACAGGTCAGCTTGAGCATACATTTTTAAAGGAACTGTAGAAGTATCCATTGCAAGATTATCAGAAATCAAAATAGATAGTTGCATCGCATCATTCGATATAAGTTTAGTTGTACTAGCCTTCAAGACATCCAATTGTGCTTTTGCCCATTCAAATTCGCCTGTATAATAATAAGCTTTAGCAGATTTCAACTTTGCCTCATGACCAATTTCATCTTCCTTAAAATCTTGGTTTACCTGACCATATAAAAGTACAGCTTCCCAAACTTCGTTTTCAACAACATAAATATCAGCCAGTTCAATTTTACACTTAGCACGTTGCGTCATTTTAGCTCTTTGCAAGCCAATACATCTATTTAAATAAAGCTTAGCTTTCTCTATTTCTCCTAAATGAAAAGCTAGCATATGAGCGTAACCCCTCATTAAATCAATTGTAAATGCATTCTCACCTAAATCTTCAAGTGCCTGCTCATAGCTTTTCTTTAATTGATTAACATCATCGATGGTAGAAGTTGGATCTTCGGTTAATTTATGATTTAAAACTTTAACTAGATCTAATCTTGCAGTTCGATAATATACTGAGTTGTCACCTTTATCAATTAAATATTGATATGATTTCACAGCTACTTTATAAGCTTTATTCTGAACACAAATATTAGCCAAACGAATAATACTTCGTCCATTCTCATCATTCCTTTTATCTAAAGCTTTTGAATGAATAAAGGCTGCATTAAACTTTTTCTCTTGAAGGTAAAACCAAATCAATAATTCTGTAAGCCCAGTATTATCTGGATTACTTTGAATTTTAGAGAGTAACTCCTTTTGAACTACTTTTCTTCGCTTACCACTTGAATTATCTGTGAAAAAAGTAGATAATGCATTCTTAACAGATTCTAAATATCCATCTCCGAAATCCATCATTCCAATTAGAGATTCAGAAACCTTAGTAATATTCCCTTGAGCTTCGTATACTTTAGCCAATTCAAAAGCAAATGGATAATCCCCCCTTAAAAGCTTCTTTCCTTTCTTATAAGTTTTAATTGCGTAATCATATTTCTTTCGCTTATAAAAGCCATTACCAACATTTAGAATAATGTTGGTATTAGGAAGCATTTCATCTATCGCACTTTGATATGATTTTTTGGATTTTTTGAGTTTACCCCATTTCTCATAAACATATCCTAAATCAATCCCAAGATCAATTCTCTCGGGATTTTTTTTAGCATGTCGTTTTACAAGTTTTTCGGATTCTTTATATCGCTCTAAGAACAAATAAGAAGTTAACAAAGGAGCATAGTATTTATTTAAAGCTTGATCCTTATGGAGGTCTTCATATAATACTGTTGCCTTTTCAAACTGCTTTCCTGCAAAATACTGTTGTGCTAACTTTTCATTCTGCGATTGTCCGAAAACAAGTGCAGAAATAAAAACAAATACAGCGCAAACAGATAATTTCATTTTAGTAGTTTAAGTTAGGAGATAACCATTTCTCAACGAGTTCAACAGACTCTCCTTTTCTTTTGGCGTATTGTACTACCTGATCTTTCTGAATTTTACCAATTCCGAAATACTTTGAATCTGGATGTGCAAAATACCAACCACTAACAGAAGCTGTTGGATACATTGCCATACTTTCAGTTAAAGTAACATCAGATAATTCTTCAGCATTTAATAACTTAAATAAAGTAGGCTTTTCAAGATGATCCGGACATGCAGGATAACCTGGAGCTGGACGAATTCCTTTGTAAGATTCTTTTATTAATTCATCAGTCGATAAAGTCTCTTGGTTAGCATAACCCCAAATATCTTTACGCATTTTTTCATGCAATAATTCAGTATATGCTTCAACCAATCTATCAGCTAATGCCTTCAACATAATTGAATTGTAATCATCATGATCTTTCTCAAAACGCTCGATGTGAGGTTCGATTCCTAAACCTGCTGTTACAACAAAACCACCTATATAATCAGATAATCCAGTTTCTTTTGGTGCAATGTAATCAGCTAAAGAATGATTGCTTCCTTTTGCTGATTTTTTAAGTTGCTGACGAAGCATATGAAACTTACCAATCACTTCAGATCTAGAATCATCCGCATAAACTTCAATATCATCTCCCACTGCATTCGCAGCCCAAGTTCCAACAACAGCTTTATTTACTAACCATTTTTCATCACAAACAGTTTTCAACATTGCCTTAGCATCTGCTAATAACTTCACAGCTTCAGTTCCTACAACTTTATCAGTTAAGATAGCTGGGTATTTACCATGTAAATCCCAAGTCTGGAAAAATGGCGTCCAATCTATGTATTCACAAACCTCTTCTAATGAAACATCAGTAATTTGCTTTACACCTAAGAATTTAGGTTTCTTAATATCTTCTGCTTTCCATTCAATTGGCTGTCTATTTGCCTGTGCATCTGCAATAGAAACCATTTTCTTCTGGGCTCTTTTCTTCTCGTGATGCATTCTTACTTTAGCGTAATCAGCTTTAATATCTTCAATATATTTATCCTTTCTATCACTCAACAAAGAACTAGCAACAGTTACCGATCTAGAAGCATCTAATACATAAACTGTTTGTCCTCTCTTGTAATGTTGTTCAATTTTTACAGCTGTGTGAACTTTAGACGTTGTTGCTCCACCAATTAATAATGGAATATCAAAACCTCCACGTTCCATCTCTTTAGCAACATGGACCATTTCATCTAACGAGGGTGTAATCAAACCACTTAACCCAATCATATCAACATTATGCTCTTTGGCCGCAGCAAGAATCTTCTCAACTGGAACCATAACACCTATATCAATGATTTCATAGTTATTACATCCTAAAACAACACCAACAATATTTTTACCTATATCGTGAACATCACCTTTTACGGTTGCTAGTAAAATTTTACCAGCAGTTTCACCTACTGCTTTATCAGCTTCCAAATAAGGCATTAAAAAAGCAACCGCTTTCTTCATTACTCTTGCTGATTTCACAACTTGTGGCAAGAACATTTTTCCTTCTCCGAAAAGATCACCCACAACATTCATCCCGTCCATTAATGGACCTTCAATAACGTGTAATGCTCTATCGTGAAGTAATCTTGCTTCTTCTACATCTTCATCAATATAATCAACAATACCTTTTACCAAAGCATGTTCTAACCTTTTACCTAATGATGCTTCTCTCCAGGAAAGATCTACAACTTTAGTTTTCCCTGAACCTGTTACATTTTCAGCAAATTCAAGTAAACGTTCTGTTGAATCTTCTCTTCTATCCAATAATACATCCTCTATTCTTTCTAAAAGATCTTTTGGAATATCATCATATACTTCAAGCATTGCAGGATTTACAATCCCCATATCCATACCTTCTGCTATCGCATGGTATAAAAATGCAGAGTGCATTGCTTCACGCATAGGTGTATTCCCTCTGAATGAGAAAGAAACATTACTAACCCCTCCACTAACGTGACAAGCAGGTAGATTTTCTCTAACCCATCTTGTAGCTTGGAAAAAATCTAATGCATTCTTTCTATGTTCTGGAATCCCAGTTGCAACTGGGAATATATTTAAATCAAAGATGATATCTTCAGGTGCAAAACCAATTTTTGGTCCTACTAAAAGATCATAACTTCTTTTTGCTATTTCAATTCTACGATCGTAATTGTCAGCTTGTCCATCTTCATCAAAAGCCATGATAATAGCTGCTGCACCGTATTTTTTAACTTGCTTTGCTTCCCAAATGAAACGTTCTTCCCCTACTTTTAAAGAGATAGAGTTCACAATACATTTACCTTGTACACATTTCAATCCTGCCTCAATGATTTCCCATTTTGAGGAATCTATCATTATTGGAACTTTACATATATCTGGTTCAGCAGCAACAAGATTAAGGAACTTCACCATGGATTCAGCTCCATCAATCATACCTTCATCCATGTTGATATCGATGATTTGCGCACCACCTTCAACTTGGTCTCTTGCTATAGATAAAGCTTCATCAAAAAGCTCTTCTTTAATCAACCTTAAAAATTTTCGAGAACCAGTAACGTTGGTTCTTTCTCCGATATTAACGAAATTTAATTCTGGAGTAACTACCAATGGTTCTAAGCCACTCAGCCTCATATAAGGATAATCATTCCATTTATACTTGTATCTACCGCTATAATCTGAAAGTAAACTCATCTTTTTTATTTTAATCTTCTTGGTTGGTATGTAGCCGCCATATCAGCGATTGATTTAATGTGTGCTGGAGTTGTTCCACAACAACCTCCAATAATATTAATCAAACTACCGTCTAAAAATTCTTTTATCTGTACAGCCATATCAGCAGGGGATTCATCATATTCACCGAACTCATTTGGTAAACCAGCATTTGGATGTGCACTAACACCAAACTGAGTGTTTTTTGAAACAACTTCTAAATATGGTTTCATCATACTCGCACCTAATGCACAGTTAAATCCTACTGATAATAAATCGAAATGAGAAATAGATGTTAAAAATGCTTCAGCAGTTTGACCACTTAAAGTTCTTCCTGATGCATCTGTAATTGTTCCTGAAACCATGATTGGAATGTTAACTCCTTTCTCATCGAATACTTCATCAATTGCAAATAAACATGCTTTCGCATTCAAGGTATCAAATACAGTTTCAACTAATAAAACATCAACACCTCCATCGATTAAAGCTCCTGTTTGTTCTTTGTAAGCTTGAACAAGTTCTTCCCAACTTACAGCTCTATATCCTGGATCGTTAACATCTGGTGACATAGATAAAGTTCTATTTGTTGGTCCTATTGAACCTGCAACATATCTTGGTTTATCTGGATTCTTTGCAGTGTATTCATCAGCAGCTTCTTTTGCAACCTTAGCTGAGTAGAAGTTTATATCATAAACAGCATCTTCTAAAGCATAATCAGCTTGAGCAATCGTAGTTCCTGAAAACGTATTTGTTTCCAAGATATCGGCTCCTGCTTCAAGATATTCGCAATGAATTTCTTTTAAGATATCTGGCCTTACTAAAGCAAGTAAATCATTATTCCCTTTAACTGGATGAGTATGATTTTTAAAGCGTTCACCTCTAAAATCCTCTTCTTCCAATTTATATGTTTGAATCAAAGATCCCATAGCTCCATCAAGAACTAAGATTTTTTCTTTAACAATATCTTTTATTTTTGGCTTATCCATCTTATGCTTTTTAACATTAAACAACCTTCAGTTAGACTGAAATTTAGATTATGAATTGACAAAACTTTTGAATCCCGCTTTGATCTTTCCTTTAAAAACAACTAAAACAATAATTAGCAATAGAATATAAGGAGGAATCATTAAGAAGAAAATCCCGTCGTTCAAACCGTTTCCCCATTCACCATCATTATTTTCAACAACAGCTTTGCACGTAGAACACAATGCGAAAATTTTAGTGTTAAATAAAAATAAAGTGAAAAGAAAAAACAGCTTCTTAGTCATGCTGTAAATTTAGTGTTTTTTGAAATACTAAGCATTGTAATAGGACGACAAAAATAGGTATACTGTAGGCCCTGTAATTGCAACATATAACCAAACAGGATAAGCCCATTTAACAATCTTCCTATGCTTAACCACATTACCAGTAAATGCTCTATAATAAGCAAACAAAACAAAAGGTAATGACACAGCAGAGGTAACGATATGAGTGATCAAAATGGGATAATAAATGAAACCATAATTTCCTACATAAGGAGTATCAGGATTAGTTATATGATAAAAAACGTAGCTCAATAAGAACATTACAGAAAGAATCATTGCAAACGTATTTAAGCGCATATGTGCAATAACATTCTTCTTCTTAATCATAACAAGAGAAGCAATCAAAACTAAAAAACAAATTGAATTGATTGAAGCATTTACAGCAGGAAGTGCCTTCGTAAATTCAGGAGGGTTTTCGATTGCCAAAATCTCTCTAAGTTTTGGTAAAAAACAAACTAAACTAATAACAACAACTGTAAATATCCAAATTGCAATTTCAATTCCTTTATTTTTCTTTAATAGAGGTTGTAATTCTACTGTTCTATCAGCCATTTCACGTCGTTTATTAGTTCGTCTACAGATTCTGTTTCTGTACCATCATACAGTCCTCTTATCCGCCCTTGCTTATCCATCAATATTAATTTCTCACTGTGAACAAACTCAATTTCTTGAGTAGTATCCTGACCAGCAATAATCAAATATTCTGCTGCTTGCTTATAAATAGCTTGCTTATCTCCAGTTACAAAATCCCAGTTACTAAGATCTGCATTTTGTGCTTTAGAATATGCTAATAATACACCCTCGGTATCATACTCAGGATTAACGGTATGTGATATGATTTTATAATCTTCGCCTTCCAACTCTTCTTGAACTCGAGTTAATTGCTTTGTCATTATAGGACAAATACTTGGACAAGTTGTAAAAAAGAAATCTGAAATGAATACTGTATTTTTGAATTTTTCTAAAGTAACTACTTCTCCATTTTGATTTGTAAACGAAAAGTTTTCAATCGTATGATCTACATCATTACCTTCTAAATCAATACCCTTTTCTCCGTATATAGGTAACGGATTTTGTGATGGTTTAACACCACAACCAAGTAATACGATAATTATTAAACTACTTCTTAACTTGCTTAATATCCAACTTACCTGAAACATATTGATTACTTAAAAGCTTAAACATTTTTGGAATATCTCTAGAAATCTTAGCATCGTTAATATCACAATGAGCTCTTATATGCTCATCTTTATCAACTAAAACATAAGGTGGAATTCCAGTACTATCGTTTACTGATGTTTTGAATTTTGTTAAGAAATCATCGAATTGAGTTTCATTAATATAAACCAAACTCCATTTATCCGACTTTGTCTTGATATAAGGAATAGGGTCTTCTTCCCATAGATTGTCCTCTGCACTACCTTCAAACAAGCTTATAACTTTTACATTTGTTGCTCTAGGAATTATTTTCTCTCCAATATACAACACATGCTTACTCCACTCTTCCGGTTTAGATTTCGGAAGAATAGTTAGTAAATAAAGGATTGAATCAGAATGTTGGAAATGAACTTGTTTACCCTCAAAATCATTGAGTTTAAACTCTGTAATAGTATAATATTTAGGTGGCTTTTTTCGCTTCAACTGAAGCCTTTTACCATCTTCACTCAT
>CAWVWF010000112.1:0-11302 GCA_963933885.1 uncultured Flavobacteriales bacterium
CAAGTATTATAAGGTTATGCACAGAAACAGGTATTCTGCTTTAAAAAGAATAGTTGATTGTCATCCACAGATTTTCGGATTGATATTCTGTAGAACTAAAAGAGATACACAAGAAATCGCAGACAGATTAATGGCTGAAGGTTATAGTGTTGATGCTTTACATGGAGATTTATCTCAACAACAAAGGGATCGTGTTATGGATAAGTTCCGTAACAAGAAAATCCAATTACTTTGTGCTACAGATGTTGCAGCAAGAGGTATTGATGTAAGTGATATTTCACACGTAATTAATTACGAATTACCAGAAGATAGCGAGTCTTATACACACCGTAGTGGAAGAACTGCAAGAGCAGGGAAACAAGGTGAATCTTTAGCAATTATTACTGATAAAGATGTTTATAAGATTAGAAGAATCGAAAAGATTATAAATAAGAAGTTTGTTCACGATCAAGTTCCTAGTGGAGATGTGGTTATGGAGGCTCAATTATTTAAATTGATTGCTAACGTAAAGGAAACTAAAGTTCTTGAAGAAGAGTTCTCTAAATATAGAGAGCGTGTAATGGCTGAATTCGAAGAGTTCTCTAAAGAAGAAATTATCGAGCACTTCATGTCTCGTGACTTTAATAAATTTATCGAATACTACAAAGATTCTAACGACGTAAACCATTCTGGAGGAAGAGATAGAGGTGAGCGTAACGATAGAGGAGGAGATAGAAGAGATAGAGGTAGAAGTGATCGTGGCGGAGACAGAAGAGATCGTGGTGATAGAGGTGATCGTAGAGAGAGAAGCCCAAGAAGTGATCGTGGTAGTGATAGAGGAGAAAGAAGAGACCGTGGTGAAAGAAGTGATAGAGGTGAAAGAAGAGATAGAACTGACAGAGGTGAACGTAGAGATGCAGGAGCTCAAGAAGGTTTTAATACAATTTTCTTAAACGTTGGTTCTTCAGATGGTATGGACAAAGGAAAATTAATTGACTTTGTTTGTAATGAGTCTTCAATTAGAGGTAGAGTTATCGGGAAAATTAGAATGAACGATAAGTTTAGTTTCTTAGAAGTTGAAAACGATTCTGCTGATAGTATCAAGAATGCATTAGATGGTAGCGATTACGAAGGAAGGTCTTTAAGAGCTGAATTCGCGAAACCAAGAAGATAGTTTTATTAAGACCGTTCGTAACTCGGTTTTTCGATAGAAAGAATATTTACGATGCCAATGTTTGAATTGTCTTCGGAGATTAATTCTCCATCGATATGAATGTTGGCTTCCATAATCCCATTCATCCTTTCATAAGAAATTGTGGAAAGATGAATTGGGATTTTTTTGTTTGGTACAACAATTAATTTTCGCCAAGATCCTTGAATTTTGTCAACTTTTCGAACGTGACCTTGTTCGTTAGTGTAAGAAATATTGTAGAGGGTTTTTGAATCGTCAACTTCTACGTTATACTCTATAATTTTAAAAGAATAATTTCGTTCCATCATCTATAGTGCATAAACCAAAATATGGTTTAAATTTGGGGGTGTGTTTAAAGGCATGTTTCAGTACGTCAAATTGCTTTTAATGTTTCAAGTTAATAGAGGATGAAGAAAGGGATTATAGTTTTAGGTGTTGTTGTTTCAATTATTGTTGGTGCTTGTAGTGCTGTAGCAATAAAGGAATCAACTAAAAGCGAAAAGGAAGTTGCTGTTGTAGATTTGACTAAAAAGTTAGTTACAGATCTTCATTATAACAACCAAGAATTGAATGATGAGTTTTCAAAAAAGGTATTTGAAATGCTTTTGAAAAACATCGATCCTAATAAAAGATTCTTGCTTCAAAAAGATATTGAAAAGTTATCAGTGTTTAAATTTAAAATTGATGATGCTTTAATCACAAATGATTTAACTGTTTTTGATACATATTTCGAGATTATTGAAAGTCGTGAAAAAGCAGCTCAAAAAATATTTCATAGTATCCTTTCAAAAAAAATAAATCTAGAATTAAAAGATTCATTTGATATCGATGCTGATAAATATGATTTTGCAAAAGATAAAAAAGAACTTAAAACAAGATGGAATGGATATATTTCTACTCAAGTACTTGAGAAGTTATATTCTTTAGAGAAAAATCAAAACGAAAACGATTCTATCGTAGAAAAGAAGTCTTTAAAAGAATTAGAGGAGAAAGCTAGAAAACATGTTGAGAAAAGACATAGTGAATGGTTTAAGCGTTTGAATCAATTAGAAAGAGCTGATCGTTTTTCAACTTTTGTAAATAGTATCCTTGCTGTTTATGGTCCTCACACAAGTTATTACCCGCCTAAAGACAAGGAGGATTTCGATATTAGCATGTCTGGAAAACTAGAAGGAATTGGAGCAACCTTAACTGTAAAGGATGGATACATTAAAGTTTCTAAAGTTATTGCAGGAAGTGCAAGTTGGAAACAAGGAGACCTTGAGGCAGGTGATTTAATTCTAGAAGTTGCTCAAGCGGATTCAACTCCAGTTGATGTTTACGACATGAGATTGGATAAGGCAGTAAGATTAATTAGAGGGCCAAAAGGAACTGAGGTAAGATTAACTGTTAAGAAAGTAGACGGATCAAGACAGGTTATTCCAATCATTAGAGATGTTGTTGTAATCGCTGAAACATATGCGAAATCATTAGTGATGAAGCAAGAAGGAGATTCATCTAATTACGGGTATATCCATTTGGGAAGTTTCTACGCTGAGTTTGGTAAAAGAAACGGAAAAAGATGTTCTAAGGATGTTTTAAAACAAATTGAATCTTTAAAGAAAAGTGATGTTGAAGGAATCGTATTGGATTTAAGAAATAACGGTGGAGGTTCATTAAGCGATGCAGTTGATATGGTTGGTTACTTTATAAAATATGGACCAGTTGTTCAAGTTGATGGAGTTGGACAAGCACCTCAAGAGTATACAGATAGAGATCCAGATATTCAGTTTAAGAAGCCATTGGTTGTAATGATTAATAACTTCAGTGCTTCGGCTTCTGAGATCTTCGCAGCTGCGATACAGGATTATAATAGAGGAGTTATTGTGGGAAGTAATTCATTTGGAAAAGGAACAGTACAGCGTTTCTTTGGTCTTTCTGAAGTTGCAGATCAGTATGGTGTACATAAAGACAAAAAGGAATTGGGAGATGTGAAACAAACAATTGCTAAGTTTTTTAGAATTAACGGTGGAGCTACGCAATTGAAAGGTGTTGAGCCAGATGTTAAATTACCAGATGTTTATGAGCATATTGAAATTGGAGAAAAAGAATATGATCACGCATTGGCATGGTCTTCTATTAAGCCAGCAGCTTATCAAACTTTTGAGTTCGATTTTAATATTCCAAACTTACAATCTAACTCACAAGCAAGATTAGACGGGTCTGAATATTTTAAATCTGTTCAAGCTTATTCTAAAGCTATTGAGAAAGCAAATAATGAAACTGTTTATCCTTTAGATTATGAAGCTTTTAAAAGCTACAAAGTTAAGCGTAAGGAAGAGAGTGATGCAGTGAAGGTGAAAGAAGATTCAATTGCTAACTGGACTGTTCAGTTAAACAAGATTGATTTGTATGAAGCAAAATCTGATACTGTTCTTCAAGAGCGTTTATCTAAGTTTGTTGATAATACTTCTGATGATCAATACATCAGAGAGAGTTTAAGAATTCTTTCTGAGATGTGTGGTAAAGAATAAGAAAAGCTTAAAGCGAAATAAAAAGGGGTGAACTAGATCTAGTTCACCCCTTTTTTATTTTATTAAATAGATGTTTCTTGATTTGGTCGAGTCGGTAATCAAGAAGGTGAAGGTGAAGGTGATGGATTCTCATTTTCTTTTGGGTTCATTTATTCTCTTAGAATGTAATTGTTTAAAGTACAACTGCTAAATACCGATTATAAATCGGACATTTTTCCTTTCAGATTGAAAATCAGAAAGTACGAAATGATTTTTAGTACTGCGTACTTCTTGATTTGAGCGAAGCGGTAATCTAGAAGGTAAACTATCCGATTTGTAATCGGTTTTCAGAGGATATGTTGCAAAAAAAAAGGAGTGAACTAACTTAGTTCACTCCTTTTTTGAATGTCTTGTATATTATTTTAAATAACAGCTTGTCTAACTCTTACTAATTGTTCTAATAATTCTTCAAGATTATCTAATTGAAGCATATTAGCTCCATCAGATTTTGCTACAGCTGGATTAGGGTGAGTTTCTATGAAAATCCCATCAGCTCCAGTTGCGATAGCCGCTTTAGCAATTGTAGAAATTAACTCAGGCTTTCCTCCAGTAACTCCAGATGATTGATTTGGTTGTTGTAATGAATGCGTTACATCCATAACTACAGGAGCATAATTTTTCATTACTGGAATTGATCTGAAATCAACTACTAAATCTTGGTATCCGAAAGTAGTTCCTCTTTCAGTAATCCAAATGTTATCGTTTCCTGATTCACTAACCTTATCAACTGCAAAACTCATCGCTTCTGGTCCAGCGAATTGTCCTTTTTTAATACTTACAACCTTTCCTGTTTTTGCAGCAGCAACTAATAAATCTGTTTGTCTGAATAAGAAAGCAGGGATTTGAAGTGCATCAACATACTGAGCTGCTAATGCTGCATCTTCAGGAACGTGAATATCTGTAATTGTAGGAATGTCGTAAGTTTCTCCAACCTTTTTCAAAATTTCTAAAGCCTTTTCATCTCCAATTCCTGTGAAAGAATCTAAACGAGAACGGTTTGCTTTTTTGAATGAACCTTTAAAAATATAAGGGATTTCTAATTTTTTAGATATTTCATTAACATGACCTGCAATATCCATTGCCATCTGTTCTCCTTCGATAGCGCAAGGTCCAGCGATTAAGAAAAAGTTTTTAGAATCTGCAAAATTAATATTCGGTAGTGCTTTAAACATAACTAATATTTTATTGATTTAGAATATCCAACGAGATTGATAATGATCTCACTGTGGTGTTCTTTTAATTTTTTAATATTGAATTTAATAGGTCCTACTTTAGCTTGGTTTCTTTTTGAATTACATTGATCATTTCCATCTTTGTGTTCTAAAAATAACGTTACTTTCGGTGGCATCGATTTCATCCAAATTTCATTGAATACTAAATTGAAATGGTTATGATGACAATTACCAGGGATTTGAGTTTTTAACTCCAATATGCCTTCGGTAACTTTAGCATCTACAATTAGGAAGTTTTTAAATTCGCTTTCATATCTATTTGAAGCATCATAAATTAGTCCTTTAGGATATTTAGATGTGTCTTTATAGCGTGGAGGAAAAGTCTTACAAGAAATAAGACTCATCACAATAAGCGATATTAAAACAAAACCTTTCAAATTAAATAACTTGTAAAACCAATCCTTTCAAGTAATGACTCTCAGCGTGATAAATATTTATCGGATGATCAGCAGGTTGAGTCAATTGGTGTAATACACGAACTTTTCTTCCAGTCTGAATACAAGCAGCCATTACAGTGTTGTAAAACAATTTAGAATCTACAACTTGAGAACAAGAGAAAGTAAACAATAAAGATCCTGGTTTCATAGCAGCTAACGCTGTTGCGTTTAACCGCTTATAACCTTTTACAGCATTGTGCTTAACATTTTGGTGTTTCGCGAAAGCTGGAGGATCTAAAACTACGATGTCGTAATTAGAACAGTCGTTTTGCTCGAAATACTTAAAAGTATCTATAGCGAAAGAACCATGCTTATCAGAGAATCCGTTGATCTCAACATTCTCATCAGTTAAGTCGATTGCTCTTGCAGATGCATCAACAGAATCAACATGCGTTGCTCCTTTTTGAAGTGCTGCTATAGAGAAACCTCCTGTGTAACAAAATGTATTTAAAACTCTTTTTCCTTTAGAATAAGAAGCTAATAAGTTTCTGTTGTCTCTTTGATCGATAAAGAATCCAGTTTTCTGACCACGTTCCCAATCTATCTTGAACTTACAACCATGCTCTAATCCAATCATGTCACCATCCTCCGATTTGTAGATGTAATGATCTTCAGTTTCAACTGGACCGTGCTTAGGAAGTGTTCCTTCACTTTTATCAAAAATAGCTTTCAGTTGGTCACCGTAAACATCTTTGATAGCCTCAACGATATCATCTTTTGCAAAATGCATCCCGATAGAGTGCGACTGAATTACGATAGTTCCAGCATAATAATCTAATATTAAACCTGGTAAACCATCACCTTCAGCGTGAATTAATCTATAAATATTTGTGTCTTCGTTGTTCGTTAAATTAAGAAGTACTCTTAAGTCGTAAGCCTCTTTAATTTTGTTAACCCAAAACTCTTTGTTGATTTCGATATCAAGAAAAGAGATGATTCTAATCATAATTGAACCATTCTGATAATGTCCAATTCCTAAGAATTCTCCTTTGTTGCTTTCAACGCGAACAAGATCACCCTCTTTAGGCTTTTGTTCTTTTCCGTCTTCATCTTTGATCTTCTTAATTGCACCTGAAAAAATCCATGGGTGAAATCTTTTTGGAGAAGCATCTTTCCCCGATTTTAGTGTAGCTGTTAACATGGTGCAAAGTTAATACTTTGTTGAATTAAAAAGGTGGAAATTATTGGGAATTTTTTTGTTTAAATTCGCACTATGCTTTTGAGATTATTCCTCTTCTTTAATGTACTTACAACGGTGCTGTTATCACAAAACTATGTGTTGAAACAGTACTCTGTAGCTGAAGGATTACCGCAGTCTCAAGTGTATGATATCATCGAAGATCACAACGGACAGATTTGGTTGGCAACAAGAGGTGGTGGTTTAGCAAGATTTAATGGAAGAGAATTTAAAGTTTTTTCTACTGATGACGGATTGGTTAACAATTTTATATCCTCGCTTTATCAGGATGACAGGAAGAATATTTGGATAGGAACTTCAAATGGTGTTTCTCAATACAATGGAATTAAGTTTAGGAATTACCTTTTAGAGGGGGGAAATTTTTCGGTGACTGTTTCTAGTATTACAGAGCGAAATCAGACTTTGTATTTAGGAACTTCAAACGGTGTATATAAAAGAGAAGGGAAGGCGTTTGTTAACGTTTCTAACAAATTAGGATTACCCGGTTTTTCAGTAACGGATGTTTTCTTTGATAAGAACGATGTGATGTGGATAACACACAATAAAGGTGTTTCTAAAATTGATGGAAAGAATACAATTCATTTTTCAAATGATTTAATTAGAGATACTTATCCGCAATGTTTAGCTCAGTCAGAATCAGGAGAGATGTGGTCTGGAACATACGGGAAAGGAGTGTTTGAATTTTTCGGGAAACAATTGAAGCAAATTGAAAAGCTTGATGGGTTAATCGTTTTGAATATTCTACCTGATGGAGACTGGCTTTGGTTGAGTACTTTGAAAAATGGTGTTTTAAGATACAATTTCAAGACAGATGAGATTGTGAAATTACAGCAATCTGATAATTTACCTACTAAAAATTGCAGACTCACATTTAAGGATTCTTGGGGGAGTTATTGGATTGGGACTTCAGGAGGAGGTTTGATGAAATATGCACAAGCACCAATCAAGTCATATACAAATGAGAATGGTTTACAAGGAAATTACATTTATGCAGTAGCATCCAGTTCCGATTCAGGAATGTGGGTAAGTACTGGTAAAAAGAAACTACTCAAATATAAAGATGGGCTCTTTGAAGAATACGGAGTTGATCGAAATATTTATGCCTTAAAAATTAAAGCCCTTCTTGAGGATTCTAAAAAGAGATTGTGGATTGGAACTGAAGGTTCTGGTTTAATGTTATATCAAGATGGGAAAACTAAATTTTACAAATCAGGGAAAGAACTAGGGTCTAATTTTATTAAAGATATTATAGAAGATAAAGAAGGGAATATCTGGGTCGCTACATCAAATGGTATTTCAAAAATATCACCTCAACTTAAAAATATCAAACAGTATAATAGAAGGAATGGAAATCTTCACTTTAATAGAATTAATACATTATGGGAGGATAGATCAGGACGAATTTGGTATGGAACACATGGGAGAGGTTTAGGAATTATAGGAACACATGCTCCAGAAGTTTTAAACTTAAAAACAGGATTGTCGAGTAATATTATTAGGGATTTAACGGAAGACAAGAAAGGGAACTTATACATTGCAACAGCAGGGAACGGAGTTGATGTAGTTTCTCCATATACACAGCCATATGAAGTTGTTAATCTATCCTACCAAAATGGATTGTCTTCTATAAATATTTATAGCATCTTTTGTGATGATCAAAATGTACTCTGGATAGGTGGTGATAAAGGAGTTGATAAAATTATAAATCCAAGTAATAATAAACGTGTTGTTACTAATTATGGGTATGCAGAAGGGTTTACAGGAGTTGAAACCTCAACCGGCGCTGTTGCTGTTGACGGTAATGGAGAGATCTGGTGGGGGACAATAAACGGATTAATGAAGTCTGCTTTTAAAGATTATAATGCATCTCCAATTCAACCAAAGTTATCACTTTCATCTGTTAGTTTATTCTATAAAAACATTCAAGGAACTCAGTATGAACCAAATATCTTAAACTGGTATCAGGCAAATAATTTAGAGTTGGAATACCGTGATAATCACATAGGTTTTGAATTGAATGGAACGGATTTAAAACAGCCTGAAGGAATTAAATATAAATGGAGACTGGATGGAGGAAGTGGAAGGTGGACACCTGCTTCTAAGCAGAGTGATATCTTCTTCAGTAATCTATATCCCGGTCATTATATCTTCCAAGCGGTTGCAATTAATAAGAATGGAATTGAAAGTGATGAATTGCGTTTCTTCTTTGTAGTAAAGTCACCGTTTTACTTTACTTGGTGGTTCTGGAGTTTGATTGCATTAGTTGTAATTGGGTCTGTAATATTAGGAATTAGATTTAGAATTGAAAAGGTAAAGCAAAAAGCAAAAGCTATTACTGATAAACTAGAGCTTGAAAAAGAAGTACTAGAACTGGAACAAAAAACATTGAGATTACAAATGAATCCTCATTTTATTTTCAATGCGCTTAATGCAATTCAGGATCAAATTAGAGAAGGTAATAATAAGAATGCTCGTTACAGTTTAATGAAGTTCTCTAAGTTAATGAGACAAATTTTAGAGCATTCAATGGAAGATCGAATCTCTCTAGAGCAAGAAATTTCATTGATTGAAAACTATTTAAGTATCGAAAAAATTACAAGAGAAAATTCGTTTGAATTTAATGTTTCTGTTGCTGATGATATTGATGTTGAGGAAGAAGGAATTCCGCCAATGTTAATTCAGCCGTTCCTAGAGAATGCAATTATTCATGGAATCGCAGGGAAATCAAATATTGGTTTGGTTGAAGTTAAATTCTCTATTAATGAATCTGCTTTAGTAGTAGAAGTGATGGATAATGGAATTGGAAGAGAGGAAGCTAGAGTACTGAAATCACAAAGAGGTCAGCAGCATAAATCAGTTGCTTTAGAGGTTATTCAAACGCGATTAGAAAACTTAGGTAATGATGCTGTTTCTGCAAGTTATACTATTGATGATGTTATAGAAGATGGTGTTGTAAAAGGGACGAAGGTATCTTTGGTTGTTAGTAGGGAAGGGGTATATTAAATATGATCTTACAGAATCAGTGGGCTGATCATCAGTGAATTAATATTAAGTACACTTTATTAAGATTTGAACTACTCTTTTCTATTCTTTACAAAATCAATAGCAATCCCAAGAATAACAAAAGGAATGCTACTAAAAGGAAAAGTTCCCATGATTCCAAAAACAAATTGTCCATCTCCGGCACTTTCAGGATGCACCATAGCCCATGAGAAAAATCCTAATGGATGAATAATAATAAGTTGAAGTCCTAAGTAAATAGCTAGCCTAATATTGTTAAAAGGTAAGCCTTCTTTTAGATCGGATTCTAAGTTTTTAATTAACCAGAAACTTGAAATTAAAAACAAAAAGATCAGTGTACTAACAACTTTAATCGCTGTAAATAGATAGTCTTCTCCAGCAAATAAAGATTCGAGTGGAACACCAATAGGAATAATAGTCAATAGGGGAAGAATGAAAGTTTGTGTGGCAGCTAAGCTGAACAAAGTGAATAGTAAACCTAATATAGTACCTGAATATCTTGTTTTCATTTTTCCTTGAGTTCTAAATCTTCTTTTGTGATATTGTTGATCGTTTTTTCAATCCAAAGATAGTCGTTTAAACCTTTCAATTTTTGATGAAGATTATCTGGAATATTATCAATACCAATTAATGCTCCTGCAACCTGTCCTGCAATGGAACAGATTGTATCAGTATCTCCTCCAATTTTTATTAAAGCATCGAACATAGCTTCAAGTCCAATTTCTTTCACTTTGCTTGCAGTAACAATTGCCAAAGGAATAGAATTTACGACATAACCATTGTTTCCGAATTGGGCGTATTCGTTTAGATAAGTACCTCGCGGAAGTTTATTTAACTCGATGAGGCGATCCCGAACATTTGTATCTGGAATTTGATCAATTATTATTTTAAGTAAGTTTTCAGTTCCAGTCCAAGTTTCATTAATAATACTTCTTAGTGCAATAACAACACTCGTGGCACCTATATAAGCTTCATCATTTCTATGTGTGATGTTACTAATTTCTTTGATGGTTCTTTTACTTACGTTGTTGTAAAAGGCTAGGGGAGCTATTCTCATTGCTGCGCCATTACCCGCAGCATATTCACCTGTTCTCCCTACTAAACTCCAGTGTCCACCTTCATCAAGTTCTATAAGTGCCTTGAGGGTACTAGATCCGATTCCAGTTATCTTTCTTTTTCTGTAATATTCTGTGAATTTACCTGCGATGGATTCAGCTGAAATTTCTTTAGTGGATGATATCGCTTCTATAGTAGCTAAAGTTAGTTGCGTATCATCAGTTATTTCCCAAAGGATATCTTGTTTCTGGGGTTTTCCGAATGGGTAGAAGGTATTATCGTCGTTTTCTTTTTTGATTATGTTTTCATAACCACTCCCAAAGGCATCACCAATAGCACCGGCTATAATACTTCCTTTATATCTTTCTAGTTTGGTGATCATTGTATTGTTTTGGGAATGTTTTTTAATTGTTATTCTTACGAATGTAAACTACTGTTTGTAATAAATAGATCAATTATCTTTTGACAATATTACCCGTTGTCTTTATTTCTTGATTAAGATATATTTAATTGTAGGGTTGCCCCTTGTGGGTATCCGAAACACAGTACTTCACACTTACACTACTAGGTGTCGGATACACACAAGCAGGCTGTGTCATAATAGAAGTTTTATATATTTGTTCTTATGGCAATAA
>CAWVWF010000113.1:0-11253 GCA_963933885.1 uncultured Flavobacteriales bacterium
ATTATAAAGATAATCCTAATTTAACTATTGTTGGAGAAAATGTTGGTGGTACACCTATGTATATGAGTCCTGAGCATATTTCAGAGTCTGATATTGATGCAAAATCTGACATTTACAGTTTAGGAGTTGTTTTATGGCAAATGGTAAGGTTGAGTTAACAACTTCAGGAGGAGTTTCGCCATATTCATATTCTTGGAGTAATGGTGTAATAACGGTTGACAACTTATATGTTAGTGCAGGAACTTACAATGTTGATGTAAGAGATGCAAACAATTGTTTAGTTGCGGCTCTTTTAACGGTTAATGAGGAAGGAAGTCCAACTGTACAGTCTGTAACGTCAAATCCTGTTCTTTGTAGCGGAGATGCTACAGGAAGTGTTGTTGTCGAAATAGAGAATGGAGTTGCACCATATATTTATACTTGGAGTAATGGAGGGACAATGAATTCATTAGGTGATTTATCTAAGGGTATTTATACAATAAGTGTTTCAGATGCAAACAATTGTGTAGTTGATACATTTGTTGAAGTTCTAGAACCTGTAGCTTTATCAATTACAGAAATCGAAACTAAGCACGTAGCATGTTTTAATGGTGCAAATGGTGAAATTGAAATAGATGTTGTAGGTGGGATTGGTACATACAATTACATATGGTCTAATAATTCTATTTCAAAAGATATAGCTTTAATAAAATCAGGTAATTATTCAGTGAGAGTAACTGATAGTAATAATTGTGAAGCTGATGCAAGCTTTGTAGTTAATCAAACAAGTGCAATTGGTATTGTTTCAACTGAGGTGAATCCATTGTGTTACGGAGATACTACTGGTTCAATTATATTGAGCGTGATTGGAGGTAATGGGAATTACACTTACTTGTGGAATACAGGGGCAAATAGTAAAGATTTATTGTCTGTAGGGCAAGGTGGTTATACTGTTGAAGTAACAGATGAGAAGGGTTGTATTGACATACTTACAACATCAATTGAATTTCCTGAAGCATTAGCTTTAAGCATTCAAACTCAAGAGGCGACTTGTTTAAACAATAATGGAGTTGCTCAAGCAATTGTAACTGGAGGGATAGGAACTTATACTTATATCTGGAATGGAACAATTGGCAATGATTTAAACCAAAACTTATTAGCAGGAACACATAGTCTAGATATTACTGATGAAAACGGGTGTTTGGTTAATAACAATTTCACAATTACGGATAATGGTAATCCAGAATTAAAGAGTACAACAATAGTTCATGCGAATTGTAAGAAAAATGATGGTTCAATCAAGTTGTCGATCGAGAATGGAACTGGACCATACACTTACCAATGGTATAATTTCGAATCAAACAACTCAAATAAATTAAATGATTTGTATGCTGGTGATTATACAGTAGAAGTAAGAGATGCTAATAACTGTTTATTGACTGAGGTTATTATTTTAAGTGATGTTGATGGTGTTTCTGCTCAAATTGATAATGTTAAGAATCCTTCTTTCTTTAACGCAAACAATGGTTTTATAGAAACGATAGCAACTGGTGGTGAAATGCCTTACAGTTACTTGTGGAATGATTCATTAATACAAACAACTAGCAATGCAGGTAGTCTTAGAAGTGGTAATTACCAAATGATTGTTCAGGATGCTAACAACTGTTTTGATACTGTTGCAGCAAGCTTAATTAACCCTTTACCAATTATATTGTCTACTAAAACAGTAAGTGATGTTACATGTAGTGGATTTAACGATGGAGCGATTGAAATTGAGATTACAAATGGAGTACCTCCGTTTACTTTTGATTGGGATAATGGTGATTCTATAAAAGATATCTCAAGTTTAACTGCAGGTAGTTATAAAATTAACGTTTACGATGCTGTTGGTGGTTCGGCTGAAATGGTAGTTGAGGTTAATCAACCACAAGCCTTACATGGTTCTGTTTCAAACGTAAATATGGTAACTTGTTTTGGATTTAATGATGGAAGTGCTGAAGTAATTGCAAGTAAAGGAACTTCACCTTATAAAATAACGTGGAGTAATTCTACTGCAGATTTTATTAATGATAATTTGATTGCAGATATATATTCTTATACGATTACTGATGCTAACAATTGTATTGTTTCGGATTCGTTAGAAATCGTACAGCCAAGTGAAATTAATATTGATTTCATTTCTACTTCAACGCATTGTAGTCATAATGATGGTTCAATACAATCTGTTGTATCTGGAGGTATTCCAGGGTATACCTATTCTTGGAGTAACATGTCAACATTACACAATATCAATGATGTTTATAGTGGGGTTTACAGTTTGTTAGTAACTGATTCGAGAGGTTGTGAGATTTCTGATTCACTGGTAGTTAGTGATTTACCTGCAGGTGTGTTAAGTGTTAGTGTAATAGATTCGGTAAAATGTTATGGTGATGATTCAGGACAAGTTGAATTTGAAATGACTGGTGGGTTTGGAGATTTTTCATATTCTATAAACGGTGATTCGGTTCAGTTAAACCAGGTGTTCTCAAATTTAATTGCGAATGATTATATAGTAGAAGTTATAGATGCTGAAGGCTGTATAGTAACTGATAGCTTTGCAATTGGATCAGCAGCAAAAATTGATGTAGTTATCAATACAGTTTCAGACACAACAATATGTTTTGGAAACTGCTTAGAATTAAGTGCTGATATTTCAGGAGGAATGGGGACATTTGAAACAAGTTGGGATACTAATGTGTTAGGAAACAATATTACAGTTTGTCCAGATTCAACAACGGTATATAACTTAGTTGTTAGCGATTCTAATAACTGTTCAGTAAATGGAGGAAGAGTAAGAGTTAATGTTAAAGATCCAATTACATTATCAGCGATAGCTTCTCCATCACACATTTGCCCAGGTGATTCATCAACTATTAAAATAACGGCCATTGGTGGTACAGGAACTTACACAATGTCTTGGTCGGATGATCAAAGTATTATCTCTGATACAAGATTTGTAGGGCCGGTTATAAGTACAACATATGATGTTTTAGTTTCTGATGGTTGTACAACACCTTCACAATCTATATCGGTGAATATTGATGTGTATAATACACCTAATATGAGAATGACTTCGAATGTAAACGAAGGATGTGAAGGAGTTGTGATCGATTTAAATCATATTATAATTCCAGAACCGTATGCAGTACAGTATGAAATTAATGGACCTGATACCGTAATGACGGGTGGAGAGGATGATGTTGCTGATTTCAGATACAACACAGCAGGTGCTTATGATATCACTATGAATATAGTAACAGAAGATGGTTGTAAGGATTCAATAACTTTTGATGATTATATTACGATTTATCCAGTGCCAAATGCAGATTTCACATATTCGCCAGAAGATCCTTCTTACGTGAATTCTACAATTCAATTCTTCGATCAGTCTACTACACCTTTCGGAGAGAATGAATTATGGGAGTGGGAATTACAAAGTGCTGATTATTATATCGAGGCTGAAGGAGAAACGACAATTATTGAATTTCCTGATTCTGGAATGTATGAAACAACTTTAACTGTAACGAATAGTTATGGATGTGAAGATACTAAGGTTGTTAATGTAGAAGTGGAGGATTCATACCTTTTCTATATTCCAAATGCCTTTACACCACAATCTGATGGTTTAAACGAGACTTTTGGTCCAATCACAAGAGGAGTAGATAATTCAACTTACAAATTCACTGTATTTAATAGATGGGGAGAATTAATCTTCGAATCTACTTCACCAGAATATTGGTGGAATGGAGAATTAGAAAACGGAACTAAAGTACAAATGGATGCTTACGTTTGGGTTTGTAATTTCAGAAAGTCAACAGATCACAAGCAAGTTTCTTTAACAGGTACTGTTAGTGTTTTAAGATAAATTCTTGCGTAATGAATCAGACCCGTGGTAAGGTCTAATTCTATATTTCGTAGGTATGTGGGGTGAGGTCGTTAGTTTCTAGCGACCTCTTAACATGTTAAATAAAACCGTTTAACCATAACCATTCAAAAGAAATTCCCGTTATTCAATTAAAACGAAAACATGTTAGAGCAATTTATAAAAGGATTACCGAAAGTTGAATTACACTTACACATAGAAGGAACATTCGAACCTGAGTTAATGTTTGAAATTGCGGAAAGAAATAATAAAACACTCAAATTTGAAAGTGTTAAAGCCTTAAAAGAAGCTTATGATTTCAATAACCTTCAAGAGTTTTTAGATATATACTACGAAGGTGCTGGTGTTCTAATCGAAGAACAAGATTTTTATGATTTAACATGGGCTTATCTAGAAAAGATAAAAACTGATAATGTTGTACACACTGAAATATTCTTCGATCCTCAAACACATACAAGTAGAGGTGTTCCTTTTGAAAAAGTAGTAAACGGAATTTCAAGAGCATTAAATGATGGTAAAGAAAAACTAGGTATTTCATCTTTTTTAATCATGTGTTTCTTAAGACATCTTGATGAAGCGGATGCAATTAAAACACTAGAGGAAGCTATACCATTTAAAGATAAAATAATAGGCGTGGGGTTAGATTCTTCAGAAGTTGGAAACCCACCATCAAAATTCCACAATGTTTTCAGTATGGCTAAAGATGAAGGCTTTTTAACTGTTGCGCATGCAGGTGAAGAAGGTCCGTCGGAATACGTTTGGGAAGCGTTAGAGCTTTTGGATGTTGATCGATTGGATCATGGTAACCGATCTTTAGATGATGAGGAGTTGGTTGATCTAATAAGAGATAAGAATATGGCGCTTACCATTTGTCCGCTTTCAAATCTTAAATTAAAAGTTGTTGAAAAGTTAGAAGATCACAATCTTAAAGAAATGCTTGATTTGAATCTATTGGCAACTGTTAACTCAGATGATCCAGCTTATTTTGGAGGATATATGAATGATAACTTTATTGCAATTACAAATGCACTAAACCTTTCAAAAGAAGATTTAATTAAATTATCGAGAAATGGAGTGGAAGCTAGTTTCTTAAAATCTGAACAAAAAGAAATTCTGTACGAGAAACTGGAAGAGTACTTAAAAAAATAGAATAAAAGAAAAGGGAGTTTAGTTTTACTAAACTCCCTTTTTAATTTAATTATGTTCTAAGTCTGCTAAAAATCTTTCAGCATCTAAAGCAGCCATACAACCTGTACCAGCAGCAGTAATTGCTTGTTTATAAATTTTATCAGCACAATCACCCGCAGCATATACACCTGGGATGTTTGTAGCAGTAGTTCCCGGAGTAACTTCTAAATAACCAACTTCATCCATGTCAAGTTGACCTTTGAAAATGTCCGTGTTAGGCTTGTGTCCTATCGCCAAGAAAAACCCAGTTGCATCTATAGTAGCTTCTTGGTTTGTAATGTTGTTTTTAATTCTAATACCTTCAACGGCATGTTCTCCTAAAACCTCTACAGTTTCATGATTAAACATAACTTCAATGTTATCAGTATTCATTGTTCTATGTGCCATTATCTTAGAAGCTCTAAATTCAGGCTTTCTAACTAATAATGTTACTTTCTTACAAAGCTTAGCTAAATACATAGCCTCTTCACAAGCAGAATCTCCAGCTCCAACAACTACAACGTCTTCACCTTTGTAAAAGAAACCATCACAAACAGCACATGCAGAAACACCTCCTGATTTTAATCTTTCTTCTGATTCTAAACCTAACCATTTAGCAGATGCTCCTGTTGAAATAATAATAGTATCAGCAGTGATTTCAGCTTTATCTTCTATTAAAACTCTTTTTGGAGTTTCGTTTAAAAATGCTTCAGTAACTAAACCATCTCTGATGTCAGTTCCAAACCTTTCTGCTTGAGCTTTTAATTGAATCATCATCTCTGGACCTTGAATTCCTTCAGGGTAACCAGGGAAGTTTTCAACTTCTGTAGTTTCCATTAATTGTCCACCAGGTTGTAAACCAACATACATCATTGGTTTCATCTCTGCTCTTGCAGCATATATAGCAGCAGTATATCCAGCTGGACCACTACCTATAATTAAACATTCTACGTGTTCTTTGATCATAATCTTTGCGTATTTACTTCAAAAATAAATGTAATAAAACACAACTCAGAATAAACTTATTAACCATTGGTTTATATCTTTATAAAAGAAATTTATATTGCACTTTTAATTGGTTGAATTTTTTTGGCAAACGTATTGTAACCAAATTGAAAATTAGCGTATAAGCTAGAGAACTATTTTGAACGACTTATAATAATATACGAAGATGAAAAAGATAATACTTTCAGTTGCATTTTTAGGAATGATGATTTCAGCAAATGCACAGTGTGGATCTGTAGGGGCAGGAATGAGAGCTTTAACTCAAGATAAAATTGCAGAAGCAAAAACATTATTTGAAAAAGCAGGACAGGAAATAAAGGCTGCAGAAGCAAAAAAAGAGGAGTTAGACGCTAAATGTTATGCAAGATACTATTACGGAAGTGGAGCTGCAGTTTTACAGGAATATCAAACTCAACCTGCATTAGACTTAGTTTCTAAAATTTCTCTACTTAATAAGTCGGAAGGGTTCTTTACTCAGTTTTTCGAATTGGATTACGAAGACAAATCATACAGAGCAAAAGCAATTACAGATTTAGAAGCTGTTGCAAACAGACAAAAAGAGGTTGCTTACGATTATTTCCAAAGTGGTGATTACGAAACAGCATTTGGATTATTTGAAAAATGTTTACTTAACAAATCAAAATTAGGAGTAGCACATCTAGATTTACATGCTTATAAGAGTGCTTCAATTACAGCTTCAAGAATAGGAGAATATGATAAGGCTTTAAAGTACAACGAGGCTTTAATTCAGAATCCAACTTTAAAGGTTGGTCCAGAAGTAAACAAACAAGATAAAAACTTAACTAGAAAAGCTGAATTATTGGGAAGCTTAGGTAGAACTGAAGAGGCTTTAAAAGTTTTAGATTCTGCGAAAGTCCTTTTCCCAGAAAATTCAGGAATAGAATTACAACAATTAAGAATTTTCATGGATGCCAACGATAATGATGGTGCTATTGATGTTCTTGAAAGTTTGACTAAGAAAATTACAGACCGTGATGATTTGTTTTTAATTATGGGACAGATTTATAGCGAGAGAGGAGAAACTGAAAAAAGTTATGAAGCATACAAGCAAGCTTTAAGTGTAAATGCAGAAAGTATCAATGCATTATATGGAATGGGAGCTTATTATGTAAACAAGTCTAACGAATATGTTCAGAATCTTAACAATGTTGGTTCATCTGAATCTGATAATGCAGCAAAGGCAAATATAATCGTTGAAAGAAATAAGAACTTTGATAAGGCCATTCATTATTTCGATATGCTATTACTAGTTGATCCAAAAGATAGATCTACTTTAAATGCATTGAAGAAAATTTATGAGACTAAAGAAGATAAAGTAAAAGTTGAAGAAATTAATCAAAAGCTTATGGCTGATTAATCTAAAAAACAATAGTAAATTAGCGCTCCAAACGGAGCGCTTTTTTTATGTTCGAGATTTTAAATATTAGTAAAGGTATTATACAACGAAACTGGATATTGTTTTCAGTTTTAACTGTTGTTACTTTTTCCATAGCATCATACAATGTAGCCTCTTCAGAATTGGTTTTTGAGGCGAGTTTTGTTGCTGCTCCTTATTACGAAACAGCTAATGATGTTCATTATAAGGTAAAGGAGTTAAGTGTAGCTATTAATGATAATGATCAAGAATACATTAATAAGTATGTTGGTGATTCATTAGATGTGCACGACCTGACTAACGCTTCATCTAAATTAGATAGGAATCATTCAGACTTTACTTTTAAGCACATTAAGTTAAAACTTGAAGTTGATGTTACCGACTCAAGTAATCTTGAGTTATGGGATAAAAAGCTTCATGAGTTTTATTTGAGTTCATCCAATTGTGAAGAAAATCAATATAGGGGAAGAGAGGTGCTAAAGGAGCGAATTTCGATTCTGGCAGAGAAACAATATCATTATGATGTTTCTGAAAAAAATGATTCATTAAAATTCCTCAACATTTTGAAGTTTTATCTTAATCAAGACTCATTAACTATTTCTGATTCAAATATGGTTGATCTAGTTTTCGCTAGATACATTGCTGAATATAGGAATGCTACATCTGTAAATAAGGTTATCTCTCTATCGAGTTCTCATCATTTGAAGAAAGAACAAATAGTCTTGTTCTCAGCTTTCATGTATACTGCGTTTGGACCATTGTTTATACTGTTATTCTTTTGGGCAGCATATATAGAATACAAGCAAAATAAATTAATGTAAATTGCTTAGAATTTAACACTAATTCCAGTTTGTAGTTTAAACGATTTTGGTATTAAATCTATATCGAAATTTGTTGTTCTTCGATTGTCTTCTCTCACAACTGGATTTCCTGTTTCACTTGAAGCAATCCCAAATAGGAAAACAGAAAATGGCAGTCTGAAATTTAAATGAAGAGATTTATATAGTTTGATATCATATATTGCCCCAGCTCCAAAGTCTAAAAGGAAATTTTGAGATTCAGATGGAAATCCGTTTTGTATCAATGATTTTGTTGATGAGTTTTTAAAATACGCTGATGATTGCCCACCAATTAAAAGACTAGATCTACTGAATGATTTTATTTTATAATAAAGGCTGTAATCAATGCCGATTTCAAAAGTGTTGTTAATATAGCCTGAAGTAATTACTCCCATTATCGTGGTTTGAGATTCAATATGATCAAAATCGAAATGGGTTAATTCAAATCTATGATGTGTTTTGTTATTAGTAGTGTATGAAAAAGAAGGAGTAAATTTAGATATTGAAAAAGTACGCTCTTCTTTATAATTCCCATCTTTATAATAATCATATGTTACATTTTGATTAATTCCAATTTCATATGTATTAACTTTTTCATCTTGAGAAAAGACTGTGTTTCCGAATACTAAAAGGGTAATTAAAATTCTTAATTTCATATTTGTTGTATTGTGATCAAAGGATCGTCAACCCTTGAGGGGAAATAAGGATAACAAGTATATGATAAAGATATCGTTTTGAGTAATTGGCATGTCAAAGTTTTCCTATTTTCAATCTTTGTGGTTTTATTATCAGAGAATAGATTTTATTCGGTGGTAAAGAAGTTGTATTAACTGTGTCTCTAACTCACTAATTAGTCTTATAAATTGATGTCTGAAACTTATAAAAACTAACCTTTAAAACATTCCAGTATATTGTTAGGTGGTAATTTTAATTTAAACCCAATTTATTCATTAAATTTGCAAAATAATTCAATCCCAATTGTCGCATGAATAAGTTTAAATATTTAATTCTAATTATTATCGGAGCATTAGGTTTTTCCTTTAATAATGTTCAATTCCTAAAAAGCCCTTCTTACTATTCATTTAACAATGTTCCATCTGTTTTTAATGAAGCAAAACTTCAAGGTAGGACGAGTTGGTTTAATGAAGGTGTTAATGCTAAAGACAGTGCTACTGGATTTATAGAAATTACAGTTTTTGATGTTGATACTACACCTGATTTAAAAAAGGTTTGGGATACTGAATTTGGTAAAAACTATGTTCCTACTAAAGGCTCTTCTTCATTCGCTGAAAGAAGAACTTTACCTGATGCTCAAATAAAAAACTTTCAAGAATTTTATGATACAGTTCCATCGAGATTTGCTCTTTCATTTCAAGAAATATATGACATGGACTTTTTGCCTATAAATTTCGATTGGGAGGATGGTAGCATGTCTCAATTAAGAACTAAAAATATTTCTAGAAAGAGATGTAATGTTTTTGAAAAAATAATACTTCATCCTGCAAAAGACGGTGTTGTCTCGAGATTACCAAATTTTCATTATGCAACGATTATTCATGTTGATAACAAGTTAATTATTTTTGAATCGCATGTTGATCACTGGTCTAGTTTAGAAAAACATGTATTTCCTCTAAAGAATCAGTTTCGATTTAATAAATACTTTTTGGAGCCTTCTAAAGAGGTATGTGATTCTATTATCCAGCATTCTATTGATTCTACATTTCTATTAAAAAGATTTGTAAATCCTCAGTTTAAAATGAGTGATCTTGAAATGATGGGGCTTTCTCAGGACGCGACTAAGGCTGGGATGGATGATGCCTTGGTAAGTATGAATTCAATGAAGTCTTCAATTGAAATCGAGCCATTACTAAAGCTTCTAAGGGCGAACGATGTTAAATCAACTAAGTTAGTTAGTAGATCTCCAATCCCTTCTAAGAAAGGATCTTTTGCACATAGTTATTCCTTTCTTGTTAATACTGAAGCTAAGCAGTATAACCTTCGTATTCTCTGGAGTGTTATTTATGATAAAATAGTTATTGAACACATATTTCTTACTGAAAATTAAAAAATTGGAAGAAACAATTTGTGAAGCCGTTAGTTTAGAACTGAAAAAGATTCTTAAAAAGGGAGATCTCGAAGGTTTTAAAGCGCTTGTGAAAAGTAATAACATAAAACTTGATCAGCGTTTATTCGCAAAAAGGAAAGGTGATCAATGGCCTTTGTTGAATCGAGTATTAGATGGGGATTTTAGCAACAGGAATTTTAAAGGACGATTTGAGATCGCTAATTACCTAATAGAATCAGGGGTTGATATTAATGATAGTGCACCTTACGGTTGTTCTCCATTGTGTACTGTTCTTAACGAACATTACTACTTAAGAACATCTAAGGCGAAATACGATGTTTACTTATATACTTTAGTTCTGGCTTTAGAAATGGTTCGAAACGAAAAAGTAGATGTGAGTAAATTAACTAGAGCTTCTTTCGGGATTTTAGATGCAGCACATCAAGTAGTTGATATTCATGATGAAAAGGAGCAACCTGAATTACATAAGATAGCTTCTCAAATTGTTAAAGAATTAGTTGCGAAAGGAACTGAGTTAGAATAAGATCTAATATCGATAGCATGAAAAAATTAAGCACATTATATAAGAAGGATTCTGAAGATTTAGGAATCGTAACGAATGAAGTCAATCCAGAAAATGAATGGGTTTTTAAATTTGGAATTCCAACTCGAAAGTTCGATGGAACTTCTTGTGCTATCGTTCTTATCTGCAACTTTACCTAAAGCAGTTTATGATCGATTAGTTTACTCCCTTAAACTACCAGATTCTCGCGCGTCATGTTCCGTAGGACATGCGTGTGTATTTACAGTCGCGTCTCCAGACGCTTTTTTTAAAGTTAAATTAAAAATCAGGTGCTATGAGCCTCTTGATCCCTTTCTG
>CAWVWF010000114.1:0-11150 GCA_963933885.1 uncultured Flavobacteriales bacterium
GGTTTATGAACAAAGCGGCCTGATAAAATTAGTCCCAAATTTACTAGGTATTCCAGTTTAGGGGGTAGTTCCCTTTGCCTACTCGACGCCTTTTCTATCAAATGAAAAATCTTTCTTTTTTTTAGTCTTTAAGCGTTGAATTAAGTAAATGCTCTTTTTTATTAGATTAATATGGCGTGGTACATAATAAGATCGTACATTTGAAGTAGTAAAAATTATACACATATTATTATGAACAAAGGAAAAGTAAAATTCTTCAATGAAACAAAAGGTTTTGGATTTATTAACGAAGAAAGCGCTGGTAAAGAACATTTTGTACACGTTTCAGGATTAATTGATGAAATTCGAGAAGGTGACGATGTTGAATTTGAATTAGAAGAAGGTAAAAAAGGATTAAATGCTGTGAATGTTAAAGTAATTTAATCATTAACGATATTTTTTTAATACTGGAAAAGCCTATCATTATTGATAGGCTTTTTTTTGTTTCAATTAATTGATGACAGTTCTTAATTAAAAAAAAAAACGCAGTCTACCGGTAACGAGTAATGATGTTTTTAATCAAATTAAAGTGTCAGAAAACACCGATTTTGGCATGATGAAAACTTGAATAAAAAAGGGAGTAATCTTATAGTAAACTTTGGTGACTGTCACCAAAAAAAATCCATTGATAAACAAGAGATCAAACAATAAATCAATTTGTTGATCGATATCCATTATTGATTATACTAATTCGGACTAATCACATCACCTTGATCATCCTTCAACATATGCTCAGGAACATTTTCTTGAATACATTTTGAAAGTGCTTCAATAATAGAAATCTTAAGATGCGTGCGGTGGTGGATTAAGCTAATTTCTCTAATTGGTTGTGGATTAGCAAAAGGTTTTACAGTTCCTTCCGGTTCCACATTCTTTAATTCTATGGCTTTTAAGTAAGGAACTAACGTCATTCCGAAGCCTTGATTACTTAGCTTTATCAAAGTTTCGAAACTACCACTTTCTAACTTAACTCCAGAATCGTTCTTTTTATCAAACATTGAATTACATAAGTTGATTACACTATTTCTAAAACAATGTCCTTCATGAAGTAACAATATATCGTCGGCTATAAGGTCAGAGTTGTCTATGAACTTCTCTTTATATAAACGATGATCCATTGGAGTATATGCCATGAATGGTTCGTAATACAACGGCTTCTCCATGATTCCGTCTTGCTTTAATGGTGTTGCTAAAATAGCAGCATCCAATAAACCATTCTTTAACCTTTCTAGAATTACCTTAGTTTGTAGCTCTTCAATTTCTAATCTTACTTTTGGGTATTGAGAGATAAAACATTTTAAAAATCTAGGCAATAGGGTAGAAGCAACAGTTGGAATAATGGCTAATCTAAAATTCCCTGCTATTTCTCCTTTATGTTCTTGTATGATTTCGTTGATTCTTTTTTCTTCACTAGTAACAGTACGTGCTTGTTCTAAAATTTGAATTCCAATATCAGTTGGCTGAAGTGGTTTTCTTGACCTATCAAAAATTGTAACACCTAACTCTTCTTCTAACTTGTGTATTTGCATACTTAAGGTAGGTTGAGTTACAAAACAGCTTTCAGCTGCTCTTGCAAAATGACGGTGATTATCTACTGCGATAATATATGAAAGCTGTGTAAGTGTCATGATTTGATGTATTATAAATTATTTTTATAAAGTTATAAAATTTATCGAATAAAACTATTATTTGTTTCAACGAATTTTAGAATATATTTGCTCTGTAACAACTGATTAATGTTGATCAGTTTAAAACCAACATAGTTATGGCAACTCAATTTAACAACACTTCATTAGAAGAAAAAATAAAAAGTGGACAACCAGTAGTGGTAGATTTCTGGGCAGAATGGTGTGGACCATGTAGAATGTTAGGACCAACAATCGAACAGTTAGAAAAAGATTATACTGGTAAAGCTATTGTTGGAAAACTTAACGTAGATGAAAACAAAGAAACAGCCGCGAAATACGGAATTAGAAGCATACCAACGGTTGTGTTTTTTAATAAAGGAGAACTGGTAGAGAAATTTACCGGAGTGGCTGAGAAAAAAGTTTATGAAGAAAAAATAAATGCATTACTTAATTAATCGATAAGTTTATATCTATTTTTGTCCGCAACCCTCATTAGGGTTGCGGACTTTCTTATTTTATCATGAAACAAAAGCACAACTTATTAGTCGATCCAATAGGACCAACACTCTTCAAAATGAGTGTACCCATGTTTTTTGCAATGGTAGGATTTGCTATGTTTAATTTTTTCGATACAAAATTTGTTGGAGAGTTAGGGACAGATCCATTGGCTGCATTATCATTTACAGTAAACACAATGTTTATCATGTTTGCGATAGCATTTGGTTTAGGAACTGGTGTTACAGCAACAATCGCAAAAGCAGTAGGAGCTGATGATGACGCGAAAGTTATAGAACTAACAACACATTCACTAATTTTAGCAGTTGTTTTTGCATTAGGATTAATGACTATTGGTCTTCCTAATATTGAACCATTATTTAGCTTTTTTGGAGCGCCTGATGAGTTGATGGACTACATTAAGGATTACATGGTACTTTGGTATTTTGGAGTACCATTAATAATTATCCCAATGTTAGGGAATAGTGCAATAAGAGCACAAGGAAATACATTGATACCTGCACTAATAATGGGGGTATCTATTTTGGCAAATATTATATTAGATTACGGATTGATTTTAGGAAACTTGGGAATGCCTAAATTAGAAGTGTATGGAGCTTCATTAGCAACCTTTCTTAGTAGGATACTAACCTTAGTAGCAAGTTTAAGTTTCTTGCATTTTAAGTTTGGAATGATATCCTTTAAAGGGTTTTCTTATAAGAAAATGATTCAGAGTTGGAAAGAAGTTCTTAAAATTGGAATTCCAGCCATTGCAACTCAAATGATCATTCCAATATCAATATCATTAATCGCCAAAATAGCGAGTGACTTTGAAAATGGTAAACAACTAGTTTCAACAATTCAAACAGCTGGTAGGGTGGACTTTTTTGCACTTGCAGTTGTAGCCGCTTTAGGAGGAGTTTTGGTGCCATTTATCGCACAAAATTATGGAGCAGGAAATTTTGATAGGATTAGAAAAGCAATCGCTATTAGTAGGCGTTTTGCTTTAATATGGGGTGTTGTTTCAACGATTCTATTTATTTCAATTAGATATGAAATTGGTCCGATTTTCATGAAAGAAAATCCAGATCACATTTTCTTTAACTTCATGAGTGAATGGTATTGGATAGTACCCTATAGCTTCGTGTTTAGAATGTTCTTTGTTATTGATACTTGTGCATTGAACGCATTTCAAAAACCAATACATACTGGAGCGTTAACATTTTTTCAAATGATAATTCTGTATATCCCTTTGGCTATAATCCTAGGGAATGAATTTGGATATAAAGGTATTTTCTTTGCGTATCTAACTGCAACAGTAATTGGAGGGATTACCTCTTTCTTTACACAGAATAAAATGTTTAAACTGCTGAGTAAGAAATCGAAATCTTAAACGCTTTACGCTTAATCTTTTCTTTCTTTAGTTCACGAACAAGATCATCAGCTTTGTTTCTTGCTACTGCTACGAATGCACAGTAATCCATTACTTCAATCTTACCTAATTCGTCTTTCACAAGACCACCTTTTTGGTAAAATAAACCAACGATATCAACCTTATTAATTCGGTCTTTTCTACCCAAACCAACATAAACAGTAACATACTTTGTACTTAAATCAACAGGTAAGTGATTAGCCAATTCAAAAGCTTCAACATCCTTACCCATAAAATCAGGAATGAAATCATCACTTTTTAACATTACGAATGAATTCCCGTCAGCTTCCATTCTTGCAGTACGTCCATTTCTGTGGATGAATGCATCTTCTTGTGTTGGAATCTGATAATGAATAACATTTTTAATAGCTGGTATATCAATCCCTCTAGAGGCAAGATCAGTCGTAATTAAAATGTTAGTACTCCCATTTCTAAGCTTAGTCAATTCACGTTCTCTATGTTCTTGTTTTAGAGCACCATGAAATATTCCAGCAGGAATTTTATTTATTCTTAATAATTCACCAATTCTTTCAACTGCTTCTCTGTGATTACAGAAGATGATTGTTGGTTGGTTTCCTACTCTGTAAAGTAACTCCTTAAGTTCTTCAAGTTTATCGTTTCCGGTAGACTTAACACTATATAGTTTTAAAGATCCTTCATTTCTTTTTTCACCGATGAAACTTAAAACCTTTGGGTCTTCCATTCTTGTGAATTCAGGAATTTCTTCCCCCTCAGTAGCAGAAACCAAAATTCGGTTTTCAACATAAAAAAGCTCTTCAATGATAAAACGCATGTCTTTTTCAAAACCAAGTTCTAAAGCTTTATCGAATTCATCTAAAACCAAAGCTTTGATATTTCGAACATCAATTGTTTCTCTTCTGATATGATCAGCAATTCTACCAGGAGTCCCTACGATAAGAGTAGGAGCTTCAAGTAAATTGTTCTTTTCAATTTTAATTGGGTGACCACCATAACAGCAGTTTACCTTAAAACCAGTTTTTGCACTTTTAAAAACTTGTTCGATTTGCAAAGCCAATTCACGAGCTGGAGCTATAATTACTGCCTGAGTTATTTTACCTTCTTTAAAAGATTCTAACAAAGGAAGAAGAAAAGCAAGTGTTTTTCCAGAACCAGTTGGCGCTATTAAAACAAGATCGCTTTCATTTTTATATTCAGCGAGCATTTGAGTTTGAATAGGTTTTAATTCCTCGAAACCTAAGTTTTTAATAGCGTCTTTTGTTCTTTGCATGGCGCAAAGATACTAATTAAAAGGAGTATAAATGAAGTAAAAAAATGATGTTTAATTATCCGATAAATCTAATTAAGTAGTCGTATAAAATACTTACGCTTCAAATTGTTCAAAAGTTAACCCTCATAAAGGATTAGAAGTGTTTTGATTTTGTTAACTTTGCGCCAATTTAACAGGCTAATTATGACTCAAGAAAATAAGGTTATGGAAATTAGAGAAGGACTAACATACGATGATGTACTATTGGTGCCATCATACGCAGATATATTACCTATCGAGAGAGATATAAATCTTTCGACACAACTTACGAAGAAGATCACATTAAGAGCTCCGATCATTTCAGCGGCTATGGATACTGTAACAGGTTCTGCTATGGCAATTGCAATGGCTCAAGAAGGAGGTATAGGAGTTATCCACAAAAACATGTCTATTCAGCAACAAGCTGATGAGGTAAGAAGAGTAAAACGCGCAGAGAATGGGATGATTTTAGATCCTATTACTGTTAAAGCAGATAACACCGTTGGTGATGCTTTAGGTTTTATGAACGAATATAAAATTGGAGGTATACCTGTTGTTAACGATGCAAACGAATTGGTTGGGATTGTAACGAATCGTGATTTACGTTTTGAGAAGGATATGACTAAGTTAGTTTCTGAACTAATGACTTCTGAAAATTTGGTTGTTGTAGATGAATCAACAAGTTTTGAAACTGCTGAAGATATCCTACAAAAACATAAAATTGAAAAACTTCCTGTAATTGACAAAAACTCAAAATTAGTTGGGTTAATCACTTATAAGGATATTATAAAAATTAAACTTCGTCCAAACGCTTGTAAAGATAAGCGTGGAAGATTAAGATGTGCTGCAGCAATTGGAGTTACAGTTGATTGTTTAGAAAGAGTATCTGCTTTAGTTAAAGCTGGTGTTGATGTAGTTGTTTTAGATTCTGCTCATGGTCACTCTTTTGGAATCATCGAAAAATTAAGAGAAATAAAAGCTGAATACCCAGAATTAGATATCGTTGCTGGAAATATTGTTACACCAGAAGCTGCACTTGCTTTAGTTGAAGCTGGAGCAAATGCTGTTAAAGTTGGAATTGGTCCAGGATCAATTTGTACAACTAGAATTATTGCTGGTGTTGGTGTTCCTCAGTTAACTGCTATTATGGACGTAGCAAAAGCATTGAAAGGAACAGGAGTTGGTTTGATCGCAGATGGAGGAGTTAAGTACTCTGGAGATTTCGTGAAAGCCTTAGCTGCTGGTGCTGACGTAGTAATGGCAGGGTCATTGTTTGCAGGAGTAGAAGAATCTCCAGGAGACACTATTATTTTCGAAGGAAGAAAGTTTAAAACTTACAGAGGAATGGGGTCTATCGAAGCGATGCAAGCTGGATCTAAGGATAGATATTTCCAAGGTAAAACTGCTGACTCAAGTAAATTGGTTCCTGAAGGGATTGTAGGACGTGTTCCTTATAAAGGAACTTTATCAGAAGTTATATACCAAATTATTGGTGGTTTAAGATCTGGTATGGGTTACACAGGTTCAAAGGATATTGAAACACTTAAGAAAGCACAATTTATCAGAATTACATCTGCTGGTTCTCGTGAGAGTCATCCGCACGATGTTGTAATTACAAGAGAGGCTCCTAACTATAGCCGTTAAGATTAAAAAGAGACTACTGATATTATAAATAATACGCTATGAAATTGAGAAACTACTTATTACTTGCGATTTTAATGATTGGATTTTCTGGTGTGAAAGCACAAGATGATGCACTTAAAATAGATCAAAAACTTGCTGAAAAATGGTTAGTAACTATTGAAGGTGATACTACAACAGCTGGAGACTTTTGGTATTTGTTTAACAAAAACAATTTTGATAAAACAATACCTAACATTGATTCTTTAAATAGCTACAGAGAATTGTACTCTAAGTTTTTATTGAAAGTAAAAGATGCAAGTGAAAGAGGTTTGGATACAACTAAAAAATTCAAGAAAGAATTTGCAGGGTATAAAAACCAATTGGCTGATTCTTATTTGAAAGATAAGTCTGTTACAAGCCAATTAGTTAAACAAGCTTATGATAGAGGTTTGGAAGATGTTGAAGCGAGTCATGTTTTAATTAATATTAAGTTTCATTCTTTACCAAGTGATACTTTAGCAGCTTATAAAACTGCATTGAAAGTTCAGAAGCTTGCAAGGAAAGGTCAAAACTTCGAAGCTTTAGCAAAGAAGTATTCTCAAGATCCAAGTGCTAAGTCTAACGGAGGTTATTTAGGTTTCTTCACAGCTTTTAAAATGGTTTTTCCTTTTGAAAACGGAGCATATAATACTAAAGTTGGTGGGATTTCTGAAATCGTAAGAACTCGTTTTGGATACCATGTTTTAAAAGTACACAGTAGAAGAAAAGCTATTGGAGAAATTAAAGTGGCGCATATCATGATGATTGTGAAAGAAGATATGGATGCGGCAAAGAAAACAGCAGCAAAAGATAGAATCTTTGAAGTTTATGAAAAATTAAATGCTGGTGATTCTTTCGAGACTTTAACGCATAAGTTTTCTGAAGATCAACAAACAAAAGGAAAAGGTGGAGAGTTACCATGGTTTGGAGCAGGGAAATTTGTTCCGGAATTTGAAACGGCTGCATTTAGCTTAGCTAACAAAGGAGATTATTCTAAGCCTGTTAAAACTAAATATGGTTGGCATATTATCAAATTATTAGATAATAAACAACCTAAAACTTTTTCTGAAGCGGAATCGGAATTAAAAACTAAAGTTGCTAGATCTGATCGTGCTGAAAAAAGTGATGAATCTGTTTTAAACAGAATTAAAAAGGATTATAATTTTAATGAGAACAGAGGAGGAATTGATGATTTCTTTAAGTATTGTGATACTACTCTTTTGAATGGGAAATGGGAAATGCCAGAAGATGCTAAATTGACAACAGTTATGTTTTCTTTTGCAGGTAAAACTTATACTCAAAAAGACTTTGCTGTTCATTTAGCAGGGAAATTAGTTCCTAAAAGAGGTGGTGATTATAAGCACTTAGTAAATTACTCATATGAAATATGGACTAAGAAATTGTTACTCGATCATGAGAAAACTCAGTTAGGAAAAAAATTCCCTGATTATTTAAGATTGTTAAAAGAATACAGAGATGGTATTATCCTTTTTGAATTAACAGATCAAATGGTTTGGAGTAAAGCTTTAAAAGATACTGCTGGATTAAATGCTTTTCATGCTAAGCATGCTAACGAATGGATGTGGGACGATAGAATAGATGGTACAGCTTATAAGTGTACAGATCTTGCTACAGCAACATTGGTAAGAAAGTATTTGAAAAAGAAAAAAGACGATGTTTTTATTCTGGAAAATGTAAACAAGGATTCTAAATTAAATGTTCGTGTTGAAGCGGGGATTTATCAAAGAAAAGAAATTCCTGAAGTTGGTGAATTAAAGTTTAAAAGAGGTGTTTCTAAAATTGCTGAAGTTAAGGGAACTTTTACTGTTCTTAAAGTTAGTAAAGTGATTCCTGCAGCTAGTAAAACGCTTAACGAAGTTAAAGGTTTAGTTACTGCTAACTACCAAGAGTACTTAATGAAAGAATGGTTGAAGGAATTATCAAGTAAATACAAACTTGAATATAACGAAGCAGTATATAAGCAGTTGGTTAAATAATGACGAACAAAAGATATATTTTAAAAAGCATTAAGACTATCCTTTTCGGATGGTCTTTTTGGTTTATATGTATGTCATTATTTGTCTTAGAGAGTTGTGGAGAAAGTAAGCCTGTAAATACCGACACTTCAAAAGTAATAGCTCAAGTTGGTGAAGAGAAACTAACTGAAAATATGCTTGCTGAAATTTACCCAAAAGGAGTAGATTTAAAGTCTGAAAGTATAAAGAATTATATTAGGATTTGGACTGAAAGTGAAGTCGTTGTTTTATCAGCTAAAAAGAACCTTTCTTCATCAGCCAAGGATTTTTCAAGAGAATTAAAAAACTACGAGAATTCACTTTTAAAGTATTCTTATGAGCAACAATTATTAGATTCAGCATTAGTTTCTGAAGTGTCTCAAGAGGAACTTCAAAAGTATTTTGAAAAGAATAAAAAGAATTTCGAATTAAAGGAGAATATAGTTAGAGTACGCTACGTTAAAGTGCCTAAAAAACATTCAAAATTAAATACGATTAAGTACATGCTTCAGTACAAAGATTCAGTTAAGAAGGAACGATTTTTTGAATTAATTCAAAAGGAAAATATCTTTTGTGTTGCTGATGATAGTGCTTGGGTGAAGCTTGAAGATTTAAAGACTTTAGTGCCTATTAAGCTTTATAATGATGAGCATTTCTTACGTCATTATAAGTATACTGAAGCTCCTGAAGGAGACGATGTTTGGATTGTTTATTTTTCAGAAAACAGATTAAAAGAAGGTGTTGCTCCATTAGAAATGGTGAAAGACAAGATCAAAGCAATAATAGTAAATCAAAGAATTTTGGATTTGATCCAAACAAGAGAAAAGCAACTTTACGAAGCAGCTAAGCAGCGTGGAGTTTTAAAAATAAATTTAGATTAGATGAATAAGAAGTACAGCTTTTTAGTAGGACTAGTAATAAGTGTTAGTGGTGCGTTTGCACAAAAAGAACCAATATTAGTAGACGAGGTTTCTGCTATCGTTGGTAAAAACGCAATTTACAAAAGTGATATTCAAATGGATATCGAGCAGATGACACAGCAAGGTGTTACTGTTGATGACGAAGCATATTGCTATATCATTGAATCTAAATTATTTCAAAGTCTTTTAGTTCATAGAGCAGATATGGATTCAGTAGATGTTTCTGATTCAGAGATTGATTCGGAAATAGATCGTAGAATGAGCTACATGTTAAGACGTTTAGGAGGTTCAGAAGTTGAGTTCCAAAAGTTTTATGGTAAGACTGTTCTTGAGTTTAAAAAAGAGATCAGAGCTACAATAGCTAATAATATAATGGCTAGAAAAGTTGAAGGAGGAATCACTGGAGCTGTGAAAATTAGTCCAAGTGAAGTAAAAGCTTATTATAGCAATATACCTAAAGATTCATTACCTGTTATTCCTGAGTCATATAAAATAGCGCAGCTTGTTGTAAAGGCAAAGCCAAATGTATATGAGAAAGAGAGAACAAGAGAACAACTGGAAGCTGTTAGAAAAATTATAGTGAACGGTGGTGATTTTGATTTACAAGCTAGAATTCACTCTGAGGATCCTGGAAGTAAGGATAGAGGAGGTGATTTAGGGTATTTGTCAAGAGATCAATTAGTTCCTGAATTTAGTTCTGTCGCTTTTAGATTGAAAGAAGGTGAGATTTCTGAAGTAGTTGAGTCTCCTTATGGTTTTCACATCATTCAAATGATTAAGAAAAAGGGGAAATTAATTCATGCTCGTCACATCTTAATTATGCCTAAAATTTATGAGGTAGATTTAGAGATTGCAAAAGAAAGAGTTGATAGTATTTCTAAGGTTATCGAATCGGGAGCAGATTTCAATAAATTAGCAAGTGATTTAAGTGATGATGATCAGTCTAAAATTAATGGAGGTGTTGTAAGAAATCCTCAAACAGGAGGTGAGTATTTCGAAACTGAACAATTGGATAGAGATCTTTATTTAACAGTTCAACAATTAAAAAAAGGAAAAGCGTCTTTACCAACTGTAATGACTTTACCTGATAATTCTAAAGCTTATAGAATCTTGTTCTTAATGGATAAGTTAGAGTTTCATGTTGCTAGTATTGAGAATGATTACGACAGAATCAAGTCTGCTGGTTTAGAGATTAAAAAGCAGAATGTAATGAAGGATTGGATTACAAAGCATTTAGGAGATACATATATTAAATTACCAGCAGAATATAAGAGTTGTGATAGATTGAGTGTTTGGTACGATAACGAAACGAAGTAGAATTTCTAACCTCTAAACTAAATAACATGTCAAATAAGTTTGAATCAGATGTTAAAGGAATTGATGCATTAGCGCAAGCTGGAACGCAGCTTAAGCAAGAAATTGCAAAAGTAATTGTTGGTCAGGATGAAGTTGTAAAAGGAATTGTAATTTCGATTTTTGCAAATGGACACTCTCTATTAGTTGGAGTTCCAGGATTAGCAAAAACATTATTAGTAAACACGATTTCTCAAGCATTAGGATTGCAATTTAACAGAGTTCAATTTACTCCAGATTTAATGCCTAGTGATATTATAGGGAGTGAGATTTTAGGAGAGGACAGAAATTTTAAGTTTGTAAAAGGACCAATCTTCACGAATATATTATTGGCCGATG
>CAWVWF010000115.1:0-11143 GCA_963933885.1 uncultured Flavobacteriales bacterium
GTTGCCACCATATATTCCAATGGGTAATATGCTTTAATATATAAACTCTGAAAACTCTCTACAGCGTAAGAAGCCGAATGCCCTTTTGAAAAAGCATAATTAGCGAAACTTTCTATTTGCGTCCACACTTGAACAACAAGCTCTTTCTTATACTGCTTCTTTTCACAATTTCTAAAGAACTTTTCCTTGATCATATCAAAGTCGTTTCGCTCTCTAAACTTCCACGACATTCCTCTTCGTAATACATCAGCCTCTTCTAATGTTAAGCCGGCAAAAAAGTGCGCTACTTTTAATACATCTTCTTGATATACCATTACTCCATAAGTTTCAGCCATTAATTCGGCCAACTTAGGATGAACGTATTTTTGTTTATCAGGAGAGCGAGCGCGCTCGATATACTCCCGCATCATTCCTGATTTTGCTACTCCTGGTCGTATAATCGAACTCGCTGCTACCAATCCTGTGTAAGTTGTTGTTTGAAGTTTCGTTAACAACATCCTCATTCCGGGCGATTCAACATAAAAACAACCGATGGCATTACCACCTTTTAATTGTTTAATAATCCCCGGATCTTTTTTTAGAAGATCTATATTATTAATGTCTTTTGACAAATCAACATTGTGATTGCTTTTCACCAATGTGATGGCATCTCTTATCTTTCCTAACCCTCGCTGACTTAACACATCAAATTTATGCAACCCAATATCCTCGGCTTCTTGCATACTAAATTGTGTAATAGGAACCCCTTTTGGAGGACATTCCTGAGCTGTATAAGCAAATATTGGTTGATCAGATATGATAATCCCTCCTGCATGAATTCCTAAATGGTTTGGGAAAGCTTTAATTACATTACTATATCTAATTGTTAAGTCTGATAACTTATCCATGTTTCTAGGCATAGACTTTATTCGCGTTAAGAAATCAATCTCTCCTTTAGGCAAACCGAACACCTTCCCTATTTCTCTTATTGCCGATTTATTTTTGAAGGTATTGTATGTTGCCAACATCGCTGTATGATCTCTTCCATGTCGTTCAAACATATAAGCAATCACATCATCCCTATCCGTCCATGAAAAATCGAGATCAAAATCAGGTGGACTCTTCCTATGTTTATTAATAAACCTTTCGAAATACAAATCAAGATCAACCGGATCAACGTTGGTTATAGATAAACAATACGCTACCATACTGTTCGCTCCACTCCCCCTTCCTACATAATAGTATCCTTTTCGCTCAGCATACTTCAACATATCCCAAGCAATTAAGAAGTAAGCTGTAAATCCTAATGCATGAATTGTTTCTAGCTCTTTTTCTAATCGCGCCTTGTCACTTGCTGTATGTTTTTTATACCGCTCACTAAACCCGATATAGGTTAAGGTTTGTAATTGTATATAATCACTTTGTTCCGATTCGCTATATACCTTCTTATTCTTCGGTGTCCCAAAATCAAATTGAATCGAAGAAGTCTCTAACAGGAACTGTAGGTTTCGAATTAACTTAGGATATAAATGAAACTTCATTACCAATGTATCCCATTGTTCTATTGTATCTCCAAAAGTTGCTTGCTCTTCAACAGCGAGCATACTTAATAATGTATTGTTATCTATCGCCCTTAATAAACGATGCGCATTAAAGTCTTTTTTATTCCTAAAAGTACCTGTCTGAAAAGCGATTAATCGATGCAGAGGAATATCATTATTCCGCATCACCTTACTTAATAACTGTGTTGATTTAATCCCTACAAACTCCCATGGTTTTAATGGAGCGCCTGTATATTTCTCTAGAGGGTAAATAACAAATGAGTTTGCGAAAGAAGGTGCTTTACTAGGAAAATTTTTCTTTTGCTCAAGATGTTTAGACAAGAACCTATTCAGCTCCATAAAGCCTTCATTGTTTTGAGCAATTCCAATGAACTGTTGTTCTACTCCATTTCTGAAATCGATTCCTACTACAGGATGAATGTTGTATTTAGGCGCTAGTCTTATAAAATCCAGACAAGCGGATGTTGTGTTAATATCGGTAAGTGCAAACTTCCCCCAACCAGATTCATCTCGTTGAACAACCTTAGAAGCTTCTTCTAATAGTTCCTCTACAGAAAGACTTCCATATCTCAGACTGTAATAAGTATGGTTATTAATCATTTCTTCTTTCCGTTAAAAGGATTAAAAGCAGTTTTACGAGGTTCCATTCCTGCAGCTCTTTTCACAGCAAAATCACCATACCTTGTATTCATCTTATCCATTGCCTGATATAACCGGATCATCTCTACCGAATCTTCAAATAAATTAATCTGGTAGTTTCCATTTACTAAATAGCTAAACTTCACCCCTACTAGCCTGATAAGCATCCGTCTGCTGTATAACTTCTTAAATAACTCTTTCACACATTTTATCAAAGTATGATCACAGGATGAATAACTGATTCTTATTTGCTGTGTATGTGTATCAAAATTTGAATATCTAATCTTCACAGCAACACAAGCTGTTAATTGATCTTCATTTCGAAGTTGTCTTGCTAATTTCTCCGTCATCCCAATCAAAACAGATTTCAGTTTATAAACATCTATCGTATCCTCTTGGAAAGTTTGTTCCGTTGAAATTGATTTCCTTTCTGAATATGGAGCCACGGGTGCATTATCAATTCCATTGGCTTTCTTCCACAACCCTGTTCCCGGCTTCCCTAGTAATTGTGTAAATGCTTCAATCGGCATTTCTTGAATCGTTTTCACATATTCAATTCCCATCTGCCTTAATAAAGTTCCCGTTTGCTTCCCTATCATAGGAATCTTCTGAATTTCAAGCGGTGCTAGAAATGGAATTTCAGTCCCTACCTCAACCTGAAATTGTCCGTTTGGCTTTCCTTCGTTCGTTGCAATTTTAGCAACTGTTTTATTCACCGATAAACCGAAAGAAATTGGCAGTCCGGATTCTCTAATAATCTTCTCTTTTAATTCACATGTAAACTGATAGGTTCCAAAGAAACGATCCATTCCAGATAGGTCAATATAAAACTCATCTATAGACGTTTTTTCATACAGCGGAACTTCACTCGCTACAATATCAGTAATCACATTAGAGTAATAACTATACTGATCCATATCTCCTCTAACCTGAATCAATTCGGAACACAAGCGCCTAGCCAATTTCATAGGCATTCCTGAGCGCACACCAAACGTACGTGCTTCGTAACTACAAGATGCTACAACACCTCTATCACCTTTCCCTCCAATAACAACTGGCTTTCCCTTCAATGCACTATTTTGTAATAACTCCACCGATACGAAGAAGCTATCTAAATCAAAATGCGATATTATTCTACTATCTAACACTGATAAGATTATTGTCAATTAAAAGATTTATAATTTATCAAAACATTAATTAGTATCCTATTTAATTTTGATTTTTATTGAAAGTTTATTTCAACAATTTGTATTTTTTGTTGAGAGGGAAATATGATTAGAAATAAAATGGTTGAGATAGATTCAATGATTACCAATACTGCTTAGCGAGACGTCTAGATTCCTGCCTTCGCAGGAATGACAAATACACAAGTGTATTTGCATTATGTATGTATGTATGTATGTATGGAATTATGCAATATCATCAGTTTAACTCAGAAGCATTTCAACTTACAAATAGGCTCATCACATCATTAAACTATTGCTAAATCTTGTCATTCCTGCGAAGGCAGGAATCTAGACGCCTCGCTGAGCAACTAGATTTTAGCTCAAAATAAGGCACAAAAAAAAGCCTTAAGTAAAACTTAAGGCTTTTTAATATTATGTTTTAAATAAGCTAGGCTTATTTGAAATGCTTCATTGTACCAACGTTGTTCAATTCAGCAAATGCTTGCTTCAATCTATCGTTGAAAGAAAGCTCAGCTTTTCTTAACCAAACTCTTGGGTCATAATTTTTCTTGTTTGGAGAATCAGCACCAGTTGGGTTACCAATTTGTCCTTGTAAGAAATCTTTATTTTCCTCGTAATAACCTCTAATTCCATCCCAGAATGCCCACTGTAAATCAGTATCGATATTCATTTTAACAGAACCATAAGAAATAGCTTCTTCGATTTCAGCAGCAGAAGATCCAGATCCACCATGGAATACAAAATCAACTGGCTTATCACCTAAACCATATTTCTCTTCTAAGAATTTCTGAGAGTTATCTAATATTTTTGGAGTTAACTTAACGTTACCTGGCTTATAAACACCATGAACATTTCCAAAAGCAGCAGCAACAGTAAATTTGTTAGAAACTTTCATTAACTCATCATAAGCATATGCTACCTCTTCAGGTTGAGTATATAATTTAGATTCGTCGATATCAGAGTTATCAACTCCATCTTCTTCTCCTCCTGTAATTCCTAATTCAATTTCTAAAGTCATACCCATTTTAGACATTCTGTCTAAGTATCTCTTACAAATCTCCATGTTTTCTTCTAAAGACTCTTCAGAAAGATCAATCATGTGAGAAGAGAACAATGGAACACCGTGAGCTTTATAAAAATCTTCACCAGCATCTAACAAACCGTCGATCCAAGGTAATAATTTCTTTGCAGCGTGATCAGTATGTAAAATTGCAGTAGCACCGTATTTGTCAGCCATGTTCCAAACATGGTGAGCTCCAGCAACTCCACCAGCGATAGCTGATGCTTCACCTGCGTTACTTAAACCTTTACCAGCAATAAATTGAGCACCTCCGTTAGAGAATTGAACAATAACTGGAGAATCAAGATCTGCAGCAGTTTCTAATACACCGTTAATACTGTTAGAACTAACAACGTTTACACCTGGTAAAGCAAACTTATTTGCCTTAGCAACTCTGAATATTTCTTGTACTCCATCACCAGTAATTACACCAGATCCAATTTTTGTAGCAGTTTCACTCATCTTATATGTTTATTTTGAATTGAATTGCGAAAATAAGAAATTATCATTTAAATGTCTAGCTTTCTCTCAATTGATTACTTTTGTATTTAATGTGGAGCAAAGAAGAAGCTAGAAAAAAGAGGGTTAGGTTTTTTACCAATTTCGGTATTTACATGAAAAAACACGCCGAACTATCTGAAAACAAAATCAGATGGGTGAACTACCGAACGGGTGTTAGCGCTGTAAGATTCAAGATTGAAGCTGATAATAAAAAGACTTGCGTTGCTATAGATATCATTCATCCTGATGAAGGTGTAATGCAATTATTTTATGAGCAATTCCAGGAATTTAAAACGATGCTTCAAAGTGATATGGATGAACTTACTTGGGAAGAAGCGCATTATAACGCTACCGGACAAATGAATATGAGGATATTCACTGAAATGGATACACTCAGCATGAACAATGAAGAACACTGGGGTGATTTATTCAGATTTTATGAAAAAAACATGCTCGCATTACATGAATTTTGGGAAAACTCAAAAGACATATTTATAGATTTAGAAAATTAAAAGTAAGATATTTTGTTTCAACTCAGCCATAAATACAAACAGCATTCAGCACCTTTATACGCAATCGAATTCAGCGAAAAACTAAATTTACTTTTCACTGGTGGTGGAGATAAAGTTGTTGCTTCTTGGGATTTAGAGAAGCAAGAGAATACGCCTTTTAGTATTAAAACTAATTCTGCAGTTCTTAATTTAAACATCATCAACGAACAACATTTGTTTATTGGATTGTTTAATGGGAACTTTCACATCATTGACATTGATTCAAGAAAAGAGATTAAATTCTTCCCCTATCACAAGTCTGGTGTTTTCAGTACTGCCCTAGTGAAAGAACATAACTTGTTATTTGTTGGTTCCGGTGATGGAACAATTTCTATTTGGGATGCAACTGAATATAAACTGATTCAAAATTATAAAATCAGCGAAGGAAAAATCAGAGCAATTCAACAAGTTAACGATGCTGTTTATATAGGAACTTCTGAAGGAGATTTAATTAAAATAGAGTGTTCTGATTTATCAGTTGCCACTAAAGTGAGCCAACATACCTCTTCTATTTACTGTTTATCAAAACATAAAGAAAAGAATGCATTACTAATTGGTGATAAAGAAGCTCACCTATCCGTTTATGATGTGGTAAAGAATACTATCACGGTTTCTATTCCTGCTCACAATTGGCCTATCTATGGAATTGAATGGATAGGAACGGATGTTTTCGCAACTTGTAGTAGAGATAAAATTGTTAAGATTTGGGATGCTAAGAAATTGGAAGTAATTCAACGATTATCTTTCCCTGATCACAAAGGACATCTGAACTCAATTAACAATCTAAAATATTGTGAAGCAAAGAAGCTTTTGATATCTATTGGTGATGATAAACAGATTTGTGTTTGGGAAATGAAATAGTTTCAGGCTACTCAAAATACTTGTGGTTATATGAAATCGAAATTTGATGAAAACCACTTAGCTTATTTTGAATTTTATAAACTGTCCAGTTATATCCATAATTCAAAGATATAGCGCCAAGAAGAGTAACTCCTATCTCAGGTCTTATTATTAGATTGCTTTCATTACCAAAGTCATTAAGGTTAACAACTGAAGTTTTTAGCTCAAGAAAAACGAAGTTATACTCATACCCTATAACAGGCCCCATAGAGAAATCAGATAAAAAATCAACAAAGAAATTATCATTAGCATATCCACCACGCTCTTGCTCATAAACACACAACTTCTCATGCAAGAACATATAACTTACTTCAGCCTTGATATTATTCTTTCCAAAGTTATAACCTAATACAACCTCTGGATATTTATAGAAATCTGATTGAGAAAAACTAAATAACGGTAAAGTTAATATTGCTAGAACTAGCTGAAGCTTTAAAGCGCTGAATCTTATCATACTTCAAAACTAAAAACGATTGAGCTATTGTAGTAATTGAATACAACAATTTATAATAGCCTTTTTGTGAAAATCGCAACGAAACAATAAAGCCAATCTATTTCAGAACTAATAAAGGTTTATTAATATGAATACTTAAATGTTCTGTAACACTTTTATGAAAGAGAGACTGTAACATCTTCCTATGTTTCGATCTAACCACAACTGCACCTGGCTTAACATCTTTAACGATCTCTTCAATAGCATTCACCTTATCTTTATTAAACTTTAAATCAAGATAGATAACACTACCAGGAAAGTAATTCATGAATTTCCTTTTGAGTTGATGTTCCTGTTCAATATCAATTCCAAACGCATCATCATAACTATGAAATAAATGAATGCGTTTATCGTCTGCAGAAAAACCTTCTATAATACTCACCTCATCTCTTGACATTTCCTCTCCTAAATCCAAGGCAAATAAAACATTATTTATTTCTTCAAAATCAATATCTCTTGGAATTACGAAAACAGGAATATTAGTTTCTCCAATCACTCTTGCAGTTTCACTACCTATCAGTATTTCATCAATCCCACTAATTCCTTTCTTAGTCCCCATCACAATAAGATCAAACCTACTAGAATCAATCTCATTAACAACCTGAGTTAAACTTCCCGTTCCTTGTTCTTTAGTAATAGATAAATTAATAGATGCTCTGAACTTATTATGAATCCTAACCACTTCTTCTTCCAAGTTCCTTAATGAAATAGATTTCATAGAATCTTCGAAATCCAAAAAAGCTCCAGCTTCGGAATACTTCATTTCGTAAACATTTAACAAAATGACTTCAGCAGTATTCTTAAGAGCATATTCAATTGCAAAATCTGTAGCTTCTTTCGCACAACTTGAGAAATCTGTAGGAATCTGTAGGAATAAGAATTTTCATAATTAACTGTTTTATTAAATATAACCGATAACAAGAAAAATAAAAATGATTAATATCAGATTTTGAGTTATTTCATTACTGCTATTTTCTTACTAATTAAAACATTATCTGAATTCACCATAACTAAATAATTACCGTTTGGTAAAAACTTCAAATCTAACCAGTACCCTTCTATTGCCTTTCTATTCCATACCGCTTTACCCATCATACTTAAAATCTGAATTTCAGCTTTATCAATTCCGTTAACAGATACAATTGGTGAAGTTCCATTAGACATAACTGTTAATTGAGGATCTGTATTTCCACTATTAAATGATATTGAATTAGAATATTTAAAGTCTCCGTTATAGTCTACTTGCTTAATCCTATAATAAGACAAATCAGAAATCACATTTTCATCTAAGAAACTATAATTAATTTCTTCCTCAGAATCTCCAGCTCCTTCCACTTGTCCAATTGTTTCCCAAACACTCCCATTTGAAGATCGTTGAATTTCGAAATGGCTATTAAAAACCTCAGCTTGTGTTGCCCAAACTAAAGTTGTTCCCTCTAAAGAATTTACTCCTGAAAAAGAACTCATTTCAACTGGCAATGAAGCCAATTCAGATCCTTTAAAATTATCGTAATAAACAGATTGATTAGGCCAACTCTTTGGATTAGTAGCAGAACCCGAATTCTCTAAAAAAGTAGCAAACCTCACTACATAATTACTAGAAAAAGGAACTCCTGATGATGTTGCTAAGGATGAAATATCTAATGTTAATTCATTCCATATCCCATCTGAATAAGGCGCTAACCAAAGCTTAATAACTGTTGCTCTTTTAAAGGTTGATCCACCATCGTTACTTAACTGAATCTGTAACGAATCCCAACCTGACCTCCAATCAACTATAGCTTGTTGTAATTCTACTGTTCCAGCTCCGTCTAAATCTAAATGAAGATCCATGTTTAACTGATTGGATCCTGTTGGAGAGGAAGCGTTATAGACTTGTAATCCGTTTCCTCCCGAAGCTCCAACGTTTGCACAAATACCGGAACTACAGGTTCCAAAATTTGGCCATCCGCCGGATAAGTTAGAAACAGAATAAGTTCCAATTCCTTGTACATCTGAAAAGGACCAATGAGATCCCAAACTTCCACTCGAAAGATCGTCCGAAAAGGGTAATGAAGAATAAGTTTGACTTGTAGCTGCTGTTAAGGTAAAAAGGCAAAATACTGTCGTCACTTTCTTTAGTAATGTCGTAGGCACTAACATTATTATAAAATTTATGATTCGAAGTATAAACGTAAGAAATATCAAACGGACGCCTCGACACTTAACTAATTAATAATCAACAGGTAGATAGTTGAAAACTGAATCTGAATTTCACTTATATCTTCTCAAAGTCAATGTGGAAGTGGTCATCATGAACTTCATTAACTTTTTTAGTTAAGCTTTTTGCGAAGTAAATTTTCTGAGATTTTAATTTCTTTCCTGAAGGTGTTTTAAATAACTCATCCAAAAGTTCAACTTTTATAATTACTTTCTTAATCTTCCACCCTTTTGTAATAGCCGCTTCATTTAATGCAAGAATCTCTTTCGCTGTTCTTTCGAAGTTCACCTCTACTCCACCCGACTCATCGTAGACTCCACTGTTATTTGTATTTAAAAAATAATGAGAGATTCCTTTTTTATCCAAAGAGTAATCAACCTTTCCTCCTTTCATTTTTGGCAACATAAAATCTACACTCGTTCCTTTTTGATGTGTTCTATGTGGCCATAACTCCCCTCCGTGCTCATGTGCTATTTCCATGATCTGAAACTGCTGATCTGGAACTGTGTTTTCTAAATTTCCCAAAGCATAGATTAAAATAGCCTTCACTTCAGAATTAACAAAAGCACGCCCTTTCAAATAACTTTGTTCCGCAAAATAATTATAGTTCTTTCCTTCTGGCGGGAACAAAACAGCGTTGCTTAACTTCCCTTTACTAACAGTCCCTTTCGATATTGAACTAAGTGTATCTTGATTGTGGTTATCATAATACACCTGCATTGGAGACTTAAGGCTATCTACCTTCGAAATCTCAGTATTTTGAACCACCTTAATTACAGGTTGTTGTTTTTCTACACAAGCAAATAATAAAGCAGGAAAAAGTAGTAAGATATATCTCATATAAATTCAACGTGACAGGAAAAATTTATTTCATCAAATCCAATCTATTAACATTCCCTAACAAACTATTTTAAATTTTGAGGCAATACATTTCCAGAGATTACAAAAAGCACTTCAACTCTTGGAGGGGTTGATGGAAAGTTTTCTTTGTCAATTTTAATTTTCATTCCAATTTTAGTAACCTCAGTATTACCAATCCATCTCATATTTCTTGATGGACGCATTTTCCTAAGTAAGTATTTCGCAAAACTTTTATAGGTATACAATGGCATAGGCTTTCTTATAATTGCGGCATCTCCTATTTGCTTATTTGTTCCGTAACAATACCTTCCCTCTTTTTTTATTAAAAAAAAAGATCTTCCGTTACTATATAAGGAACGAGCAGAACTAAACCCCGATTTAAACCAAGAGTTGAAGAAACCATAATTTCTAGAAATCTTATAAAAATCACGTTTCAATTTTCTTTTACGCTTGTAAAGCGGCTTCTTTTCATATTTAGAAGCGAAGTAGTTAACAACACTATCCAAAGCTAGATCGATAGAAATTATTTTTTTACGTCTCCTAATCCTACCTTCATTAATAACATCTACAATAGATTGTTTTAGTAATTCTACATCAATTTTTAATGGATCTAAAATAGGTGTATTATCCTTACGCCTAAAGGAGCATAAAAGAATGATAACAAATATGAATAGATAGTTTTTCAATATTATTGAAGTGTTAACTTTTGTAATTCCTCTAATGATGTTTCATCTGGATTAACAACTTGAAATTTAAAAACTGACTTACCATCTTCTCCTTTCTTAACGTTACTTACTGCAGTTGCATTCATAAATGCCACATCTCCAGAAATTGTTTTACCCATGATGACTGTTTTTGACTTATTAAAAAGGTAAACCATATTCCCGGTATAAGTCATTGTTCTTCCAAGAACTGTAGACATTACAGTAACCGATTCCAATTCAAGATTATCACCATTTGAGTCAACCGGTTTAAAGAACGTCTTGTTACCCTTTGCTATCAATTCTGAATTCAATCGATCGATGTTACAAGCTAATAAACCAGTAAACTGAAAGTCTCCTGAATTAGCAACACCACCAAGAACTTTATTTTGATACACTTCATAATCAAACTTTTCTTTCTGTTTCACAGCGTACTCCTCAGGTCTATCAGCTTTAAAAACAGAATCTGAGTATGCATTCTGAAGTAAATTTTGATAGTTACTCATTGA
>CAWVWF010000116.1:0-10996 GCA_963933885.1 uncultured Flavobacteriales bacterium
ACTTTAATGTTTGATAAGCATATTGCTATTACAGCACTAGGGGCTTTAGCTCTTTTATTTTATGCAGTATTTATTAAAGAAACTAAAGTTGCGTTAGTATCCATTGGTGGTTTAGTAATCTACTTTATTCTAAAACTTGTATTCGATTGGAATAATGCTTTGAATACTTATTTTGTTTGGGGATGGTTATTTATCAATACAGTTCAGAATTTTATTGTTCCAAACCTGTGGAGGAAGGTTGAGAAGTTGCTTGTTTTGGGAGCCCTATTTATTTCAATAGCTTTTGTTAATTCCATTGATACAATGTATGGAATGTTACAAATTCATCAGAAACAACGAATCGAAATCTTATTAGGTAAAGTAGAGAACAGACGGGTAAGTTTTCAAACTGATCAATCATTAAATGCAATTGGTAGTGGTGGATTAACTGGGAAAGGATTTTTAAAAGGAACTCATACTAATGGTGATTGGGTTCCAGAACAAAGTACAGATTACATATTTTGTACTGTTGGTGAAGAATGGGGCTTTATAGGAACAAGTATCGTTGTAATCTTATTCCTGATTTTAATTTTAAGGATCGTTCTAAAAGCAGAAGCCCAGCGCTCATCTATGAGCAGGATATACGGCTATTGTGTCGCCTCAATTTTATTTTTCCATCTCTTGATTAATATCGGGATGACAATTCAGATTATGCCTGTAATAGGAATTCCTCTTCCGTTCTTTAGTTATGGAGGATCATCACTATTCGGATTTACAGCCTTGTTATTTATGTTTGTGAAGTTTGATTCTAAACGATTAGACGTTTTATAGCGTTTTTTAAGAAACTTACAATAATAAATTACAACCTCTGATTTGAGCATAATCTAATCTTCCAAGAACTTCAAAACTTCCGTCAGAATTCAACTTTCCCAAGTCATCCGTAGCAATAAATGAGCAGGAATTAAGGTTGGCTAAATCAATAACATTTATAACACCTTTCCCCAAACTATAATGTGAAAATGGATCAGTTGCATCCCTTAAAGATACTTTCATCCAAGGTGGACATTCAAATGTTTTATCCTTTAAGTAAGCTTGTGAGAGTAACTCTGTCATTCCATATTCAGAATGAATAGCTTTAGGTGCTAGCTTTTTTTGAAGGAGTTCATGTAGTTCTGTTCTTGTAAGCTCTTTTCCTCGTCCTTTCATTCCACCTGTTTCAATTATGGTAGTATTCTTAGGTTTTATACCTTTTTCAGCTAAATCTAATAAAGCGAATGTAACACCAAACATAATTTTGGGTTCTTCACTTTGTTCAAGGTAATTAGTGAATTCAGGAGTGATATCTAATTGAAACTTACTTGTAGTCTTATTAGAATTCTTAATTAGATAATCTACCATGTAGATTAGCGAGGAGCCTTTTCTTTCAAGGTAAGAAGGTAATAAGCCGATAATTGCACAATCTTTCCAATCCTCATATGCAAAGTCAAATCCTTTAATGAAGCTTTCTTCATAAAGCTTTATATCTGTCACAAAATGTTTACTGGTTTGAGTACCTGTAGTCCCACTACTGGAAAATATCTCGTCAACAGTATTGCTGTTATTATATACTTGAAATGTTTTGAAAAACTGGATTGGAAGAAATGGAATATCTTCAATTGAAACAACAGTTTTGGGTGTCCTTGTTATTAAATCACAATATGATTTATAGACGTCAATTTGATTGTATTGATATTCAAATACAGCTAATGCAACCTGATTAAAATCCTTTTCTGATTTTATTTCAAATAATTGTTTCTGTATTTCGTTAAAATTCACGTAATTTATCCCTTATGCGTTTCAGTACAAAAATATCACTTATTCCTTTAACTGCACTATTAGTAGCAGGATGTATTAAAGATGACGAGTTTTCGGACATTCCTGAACTGGAATATAAATCGTTTGATACTTTCGCTAGTAATGGAACAGACATAGATTCTGCTTCATTTACGTTTTTATTTAAAGATGGTAATGGAGATTTAGGAAGTGATGATACAACAGTAGTGAATTGTTTTTTTGATTATTATGAAAAGGACGGAGATACAATGAAGTACTTCCCTCAATTTCAAAGGACTTATCGTTTACCTAGTTTAACACCTAACGCAAAGGATCAATCAATTTCAGGAGAAGTATCTATAACACTTAAGCCAGCTCCAATTTATAATCTATTAACAGATAGTGCTTACGAATGGAGATGTACTGTTAAAGATAGAGCGGAGAATGAAAGTAATCAGATATCAGCAGGAGTTATTACAAAATAGAAATATTAATTAATAAAAAAAGCCTCCACTGGAATTTTCCGGTGGAGGCTTTTTATTTGATATTTATTTCAACTAGATTTTCATCTGCATTGATTCAGAAACATTGATTAAGTGATCACCAACTTTCTCACAAGCCATGAATAAATCTCTGTAATGCATTGCACTCTTAAAGTCGTATTCACCCTTTTCAAGATCTAAGATATGAGCTTGATGAAGGTCGTCCTGTAGTTTGTTGTTGTCATGTTCTAACTCAATTGCTTTGTCCAGTTTAACTTGACCGAATTCAGCTTCTAAGTTGGAATGTAGCTCATTGAACGTCTTGTTCAATAAATCAAAGTAGTTATTTAAATGATCTCTTTGTCCTTGAGTAAACCAAACTTTACTTTCTTTCTTGTTTTCTAAAATGATTGACATACCGTAATATATGTCTCCAATTCTCTCTAAGTTAGAAATCATTTTGTGTAGAGCTCTAATTTTTTTCGAAGTCTCTTCAGTTAATGAACCCTGACCAATTTTAGTCAAGTAAACAGCCATTTCTTCTTCAATTCTATCTGTGATATCTTCGTATTTTCTAACTTTCTTAAGCATTTTTTCAAATGCTTTTTTGTCAGTTTCATTAATCAATGTTTTCACGAAACCATTCATTCTACCAGCAATCTCAGCAAACTTCTGTGCTTCTTTTTTAGCTTCCATTAATGAAAGTTCAGAAGAAGGAAGTAATCCACCACCGATATGTTCCAAGTGAAATTCTTCATCAATTTCTCCTTTAGATTTAACCATTTTAGTAGCTGTAGAAACTAACCATGGAACAAACCATATCATTAAGAATACATTTAGAACATTAAATGATGTATGGAATATAGATATTCCCATTCCCCTACCTTCAGGAGTCATGATATCTAAACTACTATTTAATACATTAGTATTAATCCATTGAATAACAGAAGGAAGATCGATTACAAAACTTATTAAAATTAGCATCCATAAAACACCAATTATATTAAATAATGAATGTATTCTTGCTGCTCTTTTCGCATGGACATTTGCTGGGATTGATGCAAGCCAAGCAGTAATTGTAGTTCCAATATTCTCACCTAGAACCATTGCAGCTGCAACTTCGAAAGGTATAATACCATTCATCGATAAAGTAATCGTTAGAGCCATTGCTGCACTTGAAGACTGAACAAGTATAGTTAGTAAAGTACCAACACCTACAAATAAAATATTACTAAAAAATCCTCCATTAGCATATGCTTCTAAAAAATGTAAAGCTTCTGGGTGATGTTTCAAATCAGGAACAGCACCTTTTAATTCAGATAATCCCCAAAATAACAATGCAAAACCTACAATGAATTCTCCGTAAAATTTAACTTTTCTTCTACTAGCAAAAAGCATTGGTACTGCAACAGCTAATAATGGTAAAGAAAGAACAGAAATCTTAATTTTAAACCCTAACAATGTTACTAACCATGCAGTTATTGTAGTCCCAATATTCGCACCTAAAAGTACTCCTGCTGATTGTGTTAAATCAATAATACCAGCATTTACAAAACTTACTGTCATAACAGTAGTTGCAGATGATGATTGAACAAGCGCAGTAACTAAGAAACCAGAAAAGACACCTATGTATCTATTTTGGGTCATTGTTCCTAAGATATTTTTTAAACCACCACCAGCAGCTTTTTGAATCCCGTCACTCATCATTTTCATTCCGAAAATAAAGAAGGCTAAGGCTCCTAGTATATTAAATGCATCGAAAACTCCAAATTCCATAATATTGAATATTTATGTGTTTTTTAATTTTCACAAAGGTAAATGTTTATTCATGATTCTCAATGTTAACTTAACGTTAACAATCATACATTTTAACCATGTCTAATATTAAGAAAAGGTTAAAAAATGCACTTTGCTTTTTAATTCCATGTTAATCCCTCACATTTGCAGCATGAAAAAATTATTCATAGCAATAGGAGTTGTGGGATTAGCACTAAGTGCTTCTGCTCAAAACAAAATAGTAGATAAGTTTGGGAAAGGTATTTCAGTATTAGGGAAAGATTCTACATTTTTCTTAAAAGCAAATACACGTATCCAAAATAGATTTGATTTCGAAAGAACAGATAACAATTCTTCTGATCCAGAGGATATTTCTAGATTCTATGTAAGAAGAGCACGTATTAAATTTGGAGGATGGGCTTTTTCACCTAAGTTGAAATTTAAAATTGAACATGATGTTTTAAACGGAGTAACTTATGATGCTGTAGTAAAATACAATTTTTACAAAAACTTAGAAATTTGGGCTGGTCAAACAAAATTACCAGGAAATAGAGAGCGAGTTATTTCTTCTCAGAAACTTCAGTTTGTTGATCGTTCATTATTAAACACTGTCTTTACTTTAGATCGTGATGCTGGAATTCAATTACGAAATAAGCATAAAGTTGGTAAAGCTGTTTTTAAAGAAGTTTTAGCAATATCTCAAGGAGAAGGTTTAAACGATAAGAAATACAGATCATGGGGACATGAGTATACTGGTAGACTTGAGTTTTTGCCTTTTGGAGAATTCACGAGTAAAGGAGATTATTTTGGAAGTGATTTAAAAAGAGAAACAACTTCAAAATTAGCTTTAGGATTAACGTATGATTACAATGAGAATCAAACAAAATCTAGAAAAGTAAAAGGACAAGATTTATACGATGATGTATATGTTATGAGTATCTTTTTTGATTTCATGTATAAGTACAAAGGATTCTCTTTGATGGGTGAATATGCTAATGCGGATGTTGATGGTTCAAGAGCTACTACAGGTATAAATGATAATGGTACTGATTATACTAGTGCAGATGATTATACGGAAACTATCTTCTTTCAAGCTGGTGAAGGAATAAACTTACAAGCTGGATATTTATTTAAAAATAATGTTGAAGTAGCAGGAAGATTTTCAGCTTATAAACCTTTTGATAATGTTGAAGGTTATGCTGGTCAAAATCAATTTACTTTAGGATTGTCAAAGTATGTTGTAGGGCATAGTTTGAAAGTACAGTCTGATTTTACTTTTGCACAAACTGAAACATCAGGAAGTGTTTATTCAAATGATTTAATTTTAAGATTACAAGTTGAATTAGCATTCTAAAAATTCTTAAAATAAGATTGAAAAAAGGACAATGGTTTTACATCATTGTCCTTTTTTTTGTTCCATTTTAGCCTTTATTGTAATTAGCGTTGGCTTTACGAAACTAAGTCAGGCTGACTGCGTACGCTCACGCACAATAAAAACTAACAAATGAAACTAAATCTTCAAAAAAGGACTTTTCTAGTATTTGGAATTGTTATAATCCTTTCAGCCTTAATGGCATTTACTGGATTTTATACTATAAAAGTAACCTCAGATTATAATGAATATTCAAATTCTTTTTCTCTACTACAAAAGCATTTATTGCAGGCACGGAGGAATGAAAAAGATTTTATTTCTAGAGATTCAAAAGATGAAGATGTATTAACGGGGAATAAGGAAAGTAAATATTATAGAAAAAATTCAGAACAAATTAAGGCTTCTATAATTTTATTAAATGAACTAAAGTCTGGAGATATTGCTGAAGAGTTCAATCATATAGATTCAATTTCAGTTGTGATTAAAGGATTTGAAGAGTATCAAATTAAGATGGATACTCTTTTCAAATTATATAAAATTAAAGGTTTTGTTAATGTTGGATTAGAAGGGACATTGAGAGCTGCTATTACTAAAGTCGAAAAGTTTGACTTGGAATATAATCAGGCTGATTTGTTGACTTTAAGAAGAAATGAGAAAGATTTCTTTTTGAGATTGAATAAGAAGTACCTTACAAAATTTGATGACAATCTGGAGAAGTTTAAGAGTAATCTGGAAGTTATGAAAACGGCTGATGTAAGTGAGGTAAGTGATTCAATTAATCAAATTGTTACAATTAAAGTTGATAGAATAATACCACTATTAGATACTTATCAAGCGGCTTTTCACAAAACAGTAGCTGTTAGTGAGAAAATTGGTTTAACTCATAAACTTGGTTTAAAAGGAAAAGTAGGGGATATAGTCCATAATATTGAAGATGAGTTTAAGACCTTATTCAAATCTGTAAAAACTAAAACTGAAAATAAAAATGCTCAATTAATTTTATCATTTTGGGTGATGTTTGGGATTGGAATTTTAGTGGCAATACTACTAGCTATTAGTTTTAGTAAAAGACTACTTGAATCGATTACTAAAATTAAAACTTCAATGAATGCCCTTTCGAGTGGTGAATATCCAGAAGATGTTACTATTAAGACAGGAGATGAATTAGAGGAAGTAGGAGATAATTTAAATGAATTAAGAGATCGAATTAGTACTGCAGCTGAATTCTCTAAGGAAATTGGATCAGGAAATTTAGAAATCGATTATGATGATAAATTCTCTAACGATGTTTTAGCGAAAGCCATAATAGACATGCGTGAAAAATTAAAAATAAACGCTGTTGAAGAAAGGACTAGGGCTTGGCATACTGAAGGAATTGCTAAGTTTGGAGGAATACTCCAAGAAGAGAAAGAAGATTTAAATGAATTAAGTAAAATTTTAGTGTCTAATCTGGTTAATTACTTAGATGCAAATCAAGCTGGAGTATTTGTAATTAATGATGAAGACCCAAAAGATCTATTTTTACAGCTTTCTGGTGCTTACGCTTACGATAGAGATAAGCATATAGATATGAAGGTTTATAAGGGGGAAGGATTGATAGGTCAATGTTGGATGGAGAAGAAGCGTATTTTCTTAACGGATGTACCTGATTCTTATATAAACATCACTTCAGGTTTAGGAGAAGCATCGCCAAATTGTATTGTAATTATTCCACTTCCTTATAATGATGATATTCTTGGAGTGTTAGAAATGGCATCATTTAAGAAGTTTACTGAAGCAGAACTTGCATTCTTAGAGGAATTAGCTAATACAATTGCTGCTACATTATCGGGTGTAAAGATTGCCTCAAGAACTAATTTCCTTTTGGAAGAGTCTAAAATGATGCAAGAAAACCTACAAGCTCAAGAGGAAGAAATGAGACAAAATATGGAAGAGATGCAAGCAACTCAAGATATGATGGATTCAAAAGAAAATGAGTCTAACAATAAGATTAAAGAATTAGAAAAACAATTAAGAGCACTTAATCAAAGTAACGATTAATCTTTAATAAATGGACGAGTAGCTACAGCTGCAATCCCTGCACCTAATACAGGAGCGAAAATATAAACTGTGAAAGCACTATACCAAGGCTGGGGGAACGATGAGTTTTCCCAGCCTTTTATGTATGCAAACAATCGTGGTCCGAAATCTCTCGCTGGGTTAAAACCAGCTTGTGTATATGGAGCTATCCAAATAATAAGAAGCGCTAATCCAAAACCAATTACTAAAGGAGAAAGATGTTTTTTACTAAAGATTGGAAGAATTGCAATTTGTATTATTACAAACAACAAAAATGTTCCTACCATTTCATACATGAAAGCTTGTAAATGAGTTATTGAAATTGTTTTTTCAAAACCAGGATTTGGGAAGAATTCACCAAATATTTGAGCACTAAACCTGGCTTCTGAAGTGTTTCTAATGATTTGTTTCGATTGCTCAAAAGCTATTATATCATTTTCAAAAATTAGGTAAACCAATAATCCACCCGTTATTCCTCCAAGAAGTTGAAAAAAGCTATAAAAAGTAAGTTGTTTCAATGTTATCTTTTTGTGAACAAAAAAAGCAAAACTTACGGCAGGATTAAGATGTGAATTACTAAACCAAGAAGTGCTATAGATAGCTATAGCAACTCCTATTCCCCATATTGATGCAACTTGCCACAATGTTAAGGAATTGTAAAGAACTGCAACTGCAACAGAACCACAACCAACCAATACTAGAATTAGTGTACCTAAAAACTCCCCTATAACTTCCTTTTTCATTAACTTTCTATTCTAATTAGTTTTCAATATGGAAAAGGCAAAGATACTGATTGTAGACGATGAACCGGATATTTTAGAGTTTGTTGGTTATAATCTTGAAAATGAAGGGTATATCGTTGAAAAAGCAAGTAATGGAAAAGTTGCATTGGATTTAAATAGATCTTTTAAGCCTGATTTAATTATTTTAGATGTTATGATGCCTGAGTTGGACGGTATTGAAACTTGTTACCAGATAAAACAAGATACATCTATTAATGACCCGAAAATTATTTTTTTAACGGCTAGGGCTGAAGATTATTCTGAAATTTCGGGATTAGAAGCTGGAGCAGATGATTATATAAATAAGCCTGTTCGGCCAAGAGTTTTAATTTCGAGAATTAAAGCTATACTAAGAAGAAATACTTCAAAAAAGAATATTAAAGAGGTAAATGCTGTTGCTGGGTTCTCTTTAGATAAGGATCGATATTTAGTAATAAAAGAAGGAGAGAAGTTTGTTTTACCTAGAAAGGAAATGGAACTCTTTAGTTTGTTGTTTTCATCGCCAGGTAAAGTTTTTGAACGAGGAATTATTATGAATAAAGTTTGGGGAACAGATGTTATTGTAGGTGATCGTACAATAGATGTGCATATTAGAAAATTACGTGAAAAATTTGGAGACACTTACTTTAAAACAGTAAAAGGTGTTGGTTATAAGTTTGAAGTAGAGGAATAGAATGTTTAAAAAACCAATATATATAACTATTATAATTAGTGGCGTTAGCGGGCTGCTTTGTTTTTTCGTTGCGTTTATTTTTTCTAGAGCTCAACCTTTTCACGCTTTAATTAGCGGACTTGCAGTTACGGGGATTATGTTCCTATTAACTCAACTTATTATTGAGAAGTTTCTGTACCACAGAATGAAAGTCCTTTTTGATAAAGTATTAAATATTACATATGAGCACAAGGTTCTTCGTTTAATGGAAGATCCATTTGAAATAATTAATGAACGCGTTGATAGATACTTACTTCAAAAAGTTGAAGAAGAAGAGTTTATTGCCGACCAACAAAATTTTAGAAGAGAGTATATCGGGAATATTTCACACGAATTAAAAACCCCGATTTTCACGATTCAGGGCTACGTTTTAACTTTATTAGATGGTGGGTTGGAAGATGAAAGAATTAATAGAAATTACCTAGAAAGAGCTGATAGAAGTATAGAAAGGATAATTGGTTTACTTGATGATTTGGATTTAATTACACGTTTGGACTCAGGAGAGTTCCCGTTGGACTATGAAATGTTTGATATGGTTATGCTGTGTCAGGAAGTTTTTGATTCCTTGGAATTAAAAGCAAAATCAAAAGGTATTTCATTGAACTTTGCAGGAACAAGAAAATCTCAAATTTTTGTTGACGCTGATAAAGCAAGAATATTTCAGGTAATGACGAATTTGATTGTTAATGCAATTAAATACGGAAAGGCTAATGGAAAAGTGACGATCGATTTGGATGAGATAAGTGAAGATTATGTTTTGATTGAAATAATAGACGATGGTATTGGAATTGCTGAAGAAAATCTAATAAGAATTTTTGAGCGTTTTTATCGTGTTGATAGAAGTGGAGGTAGGAAATTGGGTGGTTCTGGTTTAGGACTTTCAATTGTTAAGCATATCGTTGAGGCACATGGTCAAACTCTTAATGTTACAAGTGATGTGGATAATGGATCTGCTTTCTCATTCACTTTAAAACTCGCTTAAGTTCTTTTATATTGTACTAAGGTTTTCAAATACATCTAATTGATTTTTGAAATGATCTTTTGGAAATTGGAAATTATTGATGGGTATTTTACTCCAACTAAATTCATTTTCTGTACTGTAGTTTGCCCAGCCTTCTTTGTGGTAATATTTAGCTAAATATTCTTGCTCTGTTTGTCCTTTTGTAGGAATGAAAAAAGGTATCGCATCAGTATATAAGAGATCCATTACAGTTGTATATCCTGGACGTGTAATTATTAAAGATGATTGATTAATCAAGCTGTAGAAGTCTTTGTCGGATAGTTGAGGAAACACGTCAATAAAATTACTTGTAAAACCTTCATAGAATAATTTAGGACTAATAACACCTACTTTATTGTATTTGCTAACTGGAAGAGTTTTTAATAGTTCCTTTTCAAATATTGATCGTTTCGGTTCTGGACCTGAAATCATAATTAAACAATCGTATTCCTTTTCGTTAGACGATTCTTGGTTCCAAAATCTAGATAATGGACCTATGAACTTAGTGTTAAAACTAGTTTTACTTTCCGTTAAGGCACCAGTTAGATTGATCTTCCCTTTCACATCGGGGATCCAACAATCATCAAACTTTTTGATGAAATAATGATTAATTGAATTTATTAATTTTTGAAATACAGGCGCTTGGATGTTTAGCTGGTGTGTTATGAAATAAGACTTGCAAAGTTTTGTATGTACACCATATCTATTGTCAGATATAACCACATCTATAACATGTTTCTTTACTAGTATTTCAGTTTCACGATGCTCTTTCCTTATTCCCGATATTATTTTCGGCAACTGCAAAAACATATCAATGGCCAAGTTTTTTGGATTATACTTTATATTATAACCAGAAATCTCTTCGGTTATTAAGTTAGGGAATCTCTGTTTTAAGAATTTTAAACAAGTTCCATCTGCAGCAATAATAACTTCGTTTTCTTTTTGAATTAAAAACTCAATTAAAGGAATGATCCTAGTTGTATGACCTAATCCCCAATTAAGAGGACTAGTTAATATTTTTTT
>CAWVWF010000117.1:0-10910 GCA_963933885.1 uncultured Flavobacteriales bacterium
AATCGGATAGTTTATCTTCTAGATTACCGCTTCGCTCAAATCAAGAAGTACGGTAATGATTCCAAAAGAAAATGATTACTGAATAAACACCAACGTACTTTCTGATTTTTAATCTGAAAGGTAAACGCTCCGATTTATAATCGGTTTTTAACCTCTCTACGTTTTTTAGTTGAACTCCGATTATAAATCGGATAGTTTATCTTCTAGATTACCGCTTCGCTCAAATCAAGAAGTACGGTAGATATTACTTACACATTAAAGCGCCTGCTCTAACACCCTGAACATCCACAGGTGAAATCATAACCTTAAAAACAGCTCTTCCTTTTACTTCATGAAGCTTATCATACTTAAGATCTACATTAGCTGTCTTCACACCAGTTTTGTCTTTAAAGCTAAGTGCTAACCTCAATTTACATTTAGTCATATCAGCAGTAGTATCAATAACAGCCAATAATATTCTATTCTTTTTAGAATTTCCTTTTAAAACAGATACAGACCGTATCAATACATTGTTCGTTTTGAAATTTTCACTAACCGTTTTATTTTTCTTATCGGTCTTCCTTACTTGATGATTTTCAAAATATCCCTCTTGACCGTAGAAATTCGCTTTCCATTTAGGTTCCGCTGATCTGTTTGGAAGTTCAACAGTTACTTTAGATTTTATAAAGTCAGCCAATTTATACGTTGCTATTAACGAACCACGATAAGTCATGTGTTGATTTTGCTTATAAGTATTCTCAAAGCTTCCTTTGTTAAACCTTGTTGAATCGTAATTACCTTGCATATCCAACCACTCTTTATCAGTATCAGCAAGTAAATCTTTCATCTTTGCTGTCCAAGCATCATTATTCTTTACATGCTTATCAAACATAGGCAAGGTTAAAAACATCACCTCTACTCCTTTCTCATTACATAAATCAACGATCTTCTTTACATACTTCTTAGAGTAATCATTGTATTTAAAATCCTCACCATTTACAGGAGCACCTAAAGAATCATACTTAGCCAATACATCTTTTTTTAATCCTTTCTGAAATCTAACAAACCTCCCTAAATAAAGCTTCTTATCTTTTTTAGATTTCTTCTTTTTCTCCAAATTACTATTCAACTGCGTAGTATCATTGAAAATGAAATCATGATTTCTAATTGTATTCGACCAAGCGTAAGCATAGTTATCTGATCTGAATAAATAAGGCATCGATTGAAGCTTTGAACTTACATTCTTTCTAGCAGAGAAACTTTTAAACTGGTCAGCCAATGCGCCTTCTTTTAACTCGTAAGGATTAAACGCAGTTAATCCATATGTTTCCACAACAACTAATTTTGGTTCTGACACCTTTAAGGCTTCTTCTAAACAGTAATATGAGTCGGCAATATTAGTTCCAGGCGAAGCCAATATAAAAGCATTCACTCCCAAAGTATTACTTAAATTCTTAGGGTTAATTCCTGAATACAAATGTGAATTCCCAATTAGAACAACATCAACATTATTCTTTTTAGAAAACTTGTAAAAGGAATCCCACTTCTTCTTTGTATGGTTATTGGATTCATCAGGATTAAAATATCCCTTGCTATCCGAATACTTGATCGCCACACTAAAAACAGCAACAACAAACAGCGCTTTCAATGAAATAATTAGAATCGGATACTTTGTTAATATGCTAGTTTTTACTGGCGTATCTCCTTTTGGGTTTTTTTCGACTTTCTTCTTCATGGCTGTCTAAAATTGGAAATAAATGAAGTTGTTATCGTTTAACCCAACACCATAACTACCGAAGAGTAAAATCACAAATAAAACTGATAAATAAATTGTCCATCGAATAAGGAAAAACCTGCTAACGAACCATGTATACAAATTGTCATATTTATCGATTACAACCTCCATAATCATATAACCGATCAACAAGTATATCGTGAATTCAAACTCCATTGAATTTAAACCATATGTATAAAGTAAGTCCTGACTTTCATTAAATACACTTGAGAATACATCGATTGCATCATTAAAAGTTTTGGCTCTGAAAAACACTAAAGACAGACTCCAAGACAGGGTAATGAATATTCCTGAAAATACTCGCTTTAATATATTGTTTCCTTTGTTCGATAAGAATTTATCAAATACTAAAATAAACAGAGCGTTTAACAATCCCCATATAACGAAGTTCCAAGAAGATCCATGCCACAAGCCACTTAATACAAATACAATTAATATATTACGCGTTACTTTTAACTTAGCTACCTTATTCCCTCCTAGTGGAATATATACATAATCCTTAAACCAAGAACTTAAACTGATATGCCAACGTTGCCAGAAATCTGAAAATGATTTCGCTAAATATGGTTGTCTGAAATTGGTTGACAAATTAAAACCTAGCAGTCTAGCACTTCCTATTGCTATATTAGAATACGCAGAGAAATCAAGGTACAATTGAAACGCAAAGAATAATACAGTTACGCAAAATGTTAAGCAATCAAGGTGTTCAATATCTTGATAAGATGCATCAATAAAAATGGCCAATCTATCAGCTATTACAATCTTCTTAAAAAATCCCCAAACCATCAACAACAAACCACTTCTAAGTAGTTCGTAATTTATTACTGATTTTGTAAAAAATTGAGGCAACAAATCTTTGGCTCTTTCTATCGGTCCTGCTACCAATTGAGGAAAGAAGGATACAAAGGCAAAAAATGAAGACACATCCTTTGTTGGTTCTATCTTCTTATTATAAATATCCAGTGTATAACTTAAAGTTTGAAAGGTGTAAAAGCTTATTCCTGCTGGTAAAATAATATCCAAATTACTAGATCCAATGTCTTGTCCTAAAATAGAAAACGCATCTACAAAACTATCGACAAAGAAATTGCAGTACTTAAAAAACCCAAGGAATCCGAGGTTTGTGATTAAACTAAAAGACAACCACATCTTTTGTTTTTTCTTATCCTCCTCTTCGTAAATCTTAATCCCAGCAATATAATCGATTACAGAACTGATTACAATTAGAGAAAGAAATCTCCAATCCCACCATCCATAAAAGAAATAAGAAACACCTATAAGAAACAGGTTTCTAGCTTTAACGGTATTCTTAAAAAGAATCCAAAAAAGAAAAAATACTAGAGGGAAAAAAATCCCGAAATCAATTGAATTGAAAATCATATTTAATGACTGAAATCAAAACTCATTTTACGAATTTAATTTGAACACGAATATATGTAATCCTATGCAAATTATTCAAAAACCTCACAGCATATTTACAAGTTTCAGATAGATCTAAAAGAATGTTTATTTATTTAAAGAACACAACCCTTTACAAAGAATCCCGTCTGCTCCTTAAGCACTTTTAAATTATTTATAACCTCAAGAAAAGAGCGTTAATTTCAAAGTATGATTACACCTGGGGAAGCAAAACTGAAAAAATTTATTTGAATTAAGTTGTTCGTTAAGGGAACAGCTTCCTCTTTTCTTTTTTTGTATAAAAAAGAGACAATAAGTTAATGAAGCCCTCTTTTAAAAAGAGATAAGTAAAAATATGAAAACGTACCTTCCTTACATTTAGAGGATAACCAAGCCAAAACAACTTCGCCTTCATTAAATTTGATATGGCTTTCTTGTTCTAATGAAAGTAATAAATCGAAAAATGTTTTTTGTAATTCCTTAGTTGAAAAATCATAATAATTTTGAATGATCCGTTTTATCGACTTTAATATTATTTTTTCTTTTATTAATGCATCTTTAAACTTAATCACCTTCCTACTTAAGTTTGTAATCCTATAGGGTAATAATTCAAAATTACCTAGTTCATAATGAATCATTAAATTATAAATAGATCCACGCATTACTAGCTCCTCTTGCATTCCAAATTTACTATCAATTAACCTATTGGAAAATTTAAGTGATTGCTTAAAATCATTAGCTCCAAAAAATGCGAGTACAAGCTTATCCAATAATAAAACCTCAACATATTCAGAGAATTTACTTGTATTTTCTTTCAACCATAATTCAACTTCAAATCCAACTTTTCCTGCTTCATAAAATGAACCTATCATAGTTAAATATGTGAGCTTTTGAATATAGTAAAATGAATACTTTTGAAGTTCTAAATCTTCTTTTTCGATAGCATTTTCAATATTAACTTTTTTAAGTTGTAATAGATATTTTGGAATATCATTAAACCTTTTCATGGCCATCAAATCTTTGATGAAATTATTTAAATTAGCTAATAATTGTGATGGATTAGTCTCTGCTATTAAAGGGTTTTCGGATATTAAACGCATCTTCTTTTGACTCTCTGAAAAAGTTTTTCCTTTTTCATTGATTAGCGAATATGAATCAGCTTTAATAGACAACACATTTGCTCTTAATGAAAAGGAATCTTTTTCATTTATAGACATTATTAAAGGGTTTGCCAATAATGTGTTCACTTTACTTAATCTAAATGAAGCATCTTCAATAGAATCCTCAAACATTAATTCAATAACATCGAAATAGAGTCCTTTTAGTAAACTCTCTTTTCTAACTTGATCGATAGCATAGGCATATTCCTTTTTATAAGGATAAATGGCTCCGTCCATTCCTCTTATATAGATAATGAAAAGGATATCGTAGATATTCACTTGCAGTCTGAAGAAATTATATTTTTCACATGTTTCGTTAAGGCTGGGTAATATCTTTTTTGCTTCTTTATAAAACCCTTTCTTAACTAGTAATCCTGCTTTTTGAATCTCTAATTTTAATTGAAGACTTATATCATATTGTTCATTAAAGGAAATTAATTGCGATAATATAAAGTCTATTAAAAACCGTTTCAATTTTGATAGAGAATTTTTATTTGTCTTCCCCCCCAATTTCTTTATTAGCTTCTTTTCATCATATTCTTTCTGAGCAATTACTCCATTGAATAAGTTCAGATACGAACTGTCTTTTTTAGATCGTGATTTAATGAAAGTTTTCTCTTTAGCTGTTAAAGACTGAACGAGGGTGAACAAACTATAATTATTCGACATTAGTTAGGCTTTTATGAATAATAAGGTAAACCAATGATATAATTCAAGTTTAGATCAAAGATACATTTCATTCAAAAAATAATATTAACATGCTAGAGAACTTCAAATCATAAAGCTAATGTCCTAACTAATTTTTATATTGTACATCTTGACCAAAACGGTAAAACATATAAGCCTAACGGCATCAATAATTCTTATTGGTTGCTTCTTTCTCAATTTTAATGAGCTATCTATACAGTCTGAAAACAGTGTTTATACAAGCTATGATGATAGCCAAACATACGGCGCCTCAACTTGTATACTTTCAGACACATCAGAGAATATATGTTACAGTTATACACTTAGAAAAAAAGCTGACTATCCATTTGCAGGATTAACAATTAAAGCAAAGTTGTTTTACGACTTAAGCAGTTTCAATACTTTAAGAATACATGTTTTATCTCCAAAGAAAAGACGAATTCATGTTTTTTATGCTTTACATACAAAGGACAAAAAGTTTTTAAAATTCAGAGCTTCTGTTGAATGCAATCCCAATCAAGAAGTTTATGAAATTCCTCTTAATGAGTTTAAGAATCCTACTTGGTGGATAAAATCCCAGAGACTTAGTAAAAAAGACATTCTGAGTGCTGACTTATCTAAAGTTGAATCTATTTCATTTTCTAACGACCTTTTCTCTAAATTTGATAATGAATATCAGATCTGCTTAAAAACAATAAAGCTCAATCACAACAACACGATTGGAATTAGCATTTTAACTTTAGTAATCCTTCTTTTAAATTCATTTCTTTATTTGATTTACCGAACAAAAAAAGACGAAATCATTATCCAATATAAAGCATCTTCAGAAACAGTATTTGACCAAGAAAACATGTTAAATGCTGAAACGGATCAGGTAGTTCATTTTATCAGTGAAAATTATAATGATTCAGAATTATCGTTAAGACTTATAAGAAAGTCTTTAAAAATTCCAGAGAACAAGATTTCTCTGTTACTTAAAACAAGATTCGAGCTTTCATACAAAGATTACATTCTACAAATTAGAGTTGAGGAAGCTAAACGACTTTTATCTACAACTGAAATGAACATCGGAGAAGTTACTCATACAACTGGATTTGGAAGTTCCTCTACCTTTAACAGAGTATTTAAAGCTTATACAGGATTAACTCCTAAAGAATACTCAGAATCCACAAAAAACTAATAATCAATACATTGTGGATTATGGGCAATCAAAAATGTAATCTGACTATTCATATTTAAATAAAAGTTAGTTATTTGTTTCAAATCAAAGAACAAGCCTTATGAATTTCAAGAAACTCCTTACTAGTGCCCTATTTTTATTATTTGTAACGTCTATATTCGGACAAAAAATAGTTGGTTACATTCCTTATTACAGAGGATATAATGTAAACTACGATTATACAAAATACACACACCTACACTACTTCGCTATTTGGCCTGCTGCAGATGGAACTTTTATTTATCCAGGAGCAGAAGATTCACTAAGTATGGCAACAGAATTTGCACAATTAAAAGCTGCTGTAGCAGGAAGTGATACTAAGATGATAATGTCTTTTGGAGGTACATCTGAAAACGGATCAAAATATTTTGCTGACATGGCAAAAAACGCACAATTCAGAGCAGACTTTATCAGTAATGTTATCAAATTAGCAACAGATTGGAATGCTGATGGAATTGATATAGACTGGGAATGGGGAAGTCCAAATTCTCCTCAAGCAGATAGAGATGCGCATGGAGCGTTTTTAACAGATATAAGATCAGCAACAACTAACATTGGGTTAACGCTATCTGTTGATGTTTCACCAAGTTCTTATAATGGAAATAATTACGATGCAACCAAGATCGAATTAGCAGATTACATTAACGTAATGTCTTATAGTTACAATGGTGGCTGGGCATCAACTGCGGCTCACCACTCCCCTATGGCAACTATAAAAACTAGTGGTATTAACTATTGGTTAGGAAGAGGAGTCACAAAATCAAAAATGAATATTGGATCAGCATTTTATGGATTTCAATACAGTGGAACGAGTACTCCAAAAACTGCATTCACATCTATATCAACTTTAACTTACACTCAAATTAAAAGCTTAATTTCTAGTGGGTATACTGTTGTTGAAGACAATGAGGCAGGAACTTATTGTTATTCAGTAGCTGAGAATAAAATAGCATATTATGATAGTCCTTTAAATGCTGCTTATAAAATGAACTATGCAAAGAACAATGGTTTATCAGGCGTTATCATTTGGGAAATCGGACAAGACGATGCAGATCAATCTTTGTCGAACGCAATCCATAATGAAAAGACATTGGCTACGAATAACGCTTCAGTAGTAAACGAACCCATTGTGAGCACTTATATATCTGATGGTCAGCTTGTATTACAATCAACTGATGATAACTACAACTTAGTGATCTACGATCAATTGGGTAAAAAACTTTATTCTAAAATGATTACAAATAAATATGAAATCATTAACCTAAACTCGATCTCTACTCAATTGATTATTCTAAATATTCAAGGAAAAAATTACTCCGTCAGCAGGAAACTAATTCGATAAAACGTGTGATAATTCCTTAACTTCATAAGATGAAGTATCTGGTTTTATCAATCGTTTTGGCGTTGTTAGGAGGTAATATTCAAGCTCAATGCTGGGATGTAAACGGAATTGGTGATTTCGAACAAGCCAATTTAAGTGATGATTTCTTCAGTGGTGATCAAGGAAATGGTACTATATCATTAACAAGTTCTGAAAAAAACTCAGGAAATCAATCGCTAAAAGTTGATGTAACGACACAAGGAACTTGGCAAGTAAGAATTGCTAATCATTCCTCTTGCGATTTCAATATCACACCAAAAGAATCCTTTACAGTTTCATTTTATTTGAAAGGTGAAATTGGTGATATAGTTAATGTATCAATAGTAGACGATATTACAGTTGATCAAGAAGTAGACGTATCAATCACCTCAACAAATTGGACATTATATCATGTAAGTTTTCAAGCTACATCCACCAGTACAGAAGGACTTTTAAAATTTGCTTTTGTAGATATCGGAACATATTATCTAGATGATGTAAGCATAAACACTTATGACTGTAATGAAACTATCAATGGTTCAGCTTCATTTGATGATTGCGGAATATGTTCGGGAGGAACTACAGGAAGGACAGTTATTAATTCATGCACCTATCAAACAATAGATCCTACAAATAGTAATTTCGTTTTTGAAGGAGTTTTAGAAAGTGATATTACAACTTCAAAAGCTACTTTTTACAGAATGCAAAAAGCATATGTAAGTACGAGCGTAAGTGGATATTACAATCAACAGAAAGCAGCAGCTTCAAGTGGAATTTGTATTCTTTTTAAAACAAGCAGTCCAATAGTTAAAGCTTATTTCTATGAGAACCTCACCTTAGGAAGTGATGTCTATTGGCATACTTTCGATATATATAAAAATGGTAAATACCATTCCAGCGAACAAGGGTTTGATATTGAGCTAAGCAACCCTGAAGGTTTATCAACTGAATGGAAAATCACATTACCTACCTACTCTACAATTGAGTTTTTAAAATTGGAGATTATAGATAGCTTCACATTAGAAACTGTTACAAACACTAACAAACCAGTATATATAGCAATTGGAAACTCCATTACACAAGGGACTGGAATTAGTGCTCACTCAACTAAATTGGGATACCCATTTATTGTTGCAGATTCTTTGGGTTACGAACTTTACAATTGGGCTATCGGAGGTTCTAAAGTATATGATGGAATTCTATCCAACCTATCCACAAGTATTAGTCCTAGTTTGGTAACAATACTTTGGGGATATAATGACCTTCATTATTCTACTGACGATTCTTATTTCCAAAACAACACATTTCCTCAGTATGAAAAAATCTTAGAGACTTTTGCTCAGAACTATCCTGACGCATGTATAATGGCTGTTCTACCAACAATCACTACAAATCCAACAAATGGTACCATTAGAACTATTGACAGCTTACAAGCAGGTCAATTAGAGATTATTAAATTACTTCAAAGCACATATTCAAACATTAGCTACATGTATGGTTCAGATTACACCGATATCTCTGGATTAAATGACGCTGTACATTTGAATGAATACGGAAATAGCACTCTCGCAAACGGAATTATTAATGAATTACCTTGTGGCGCTCCTACTCGTATTTCTGAGTCAACAATAAATTCATTGAGCATACATCCCAATCCTACTTCCAATATCATAAGATGGAAAACGATTGAAAATTTTCAATTGTTGGATGTGAATGGTAAACTTTTACTGGAAGGAAAAGGAAACAGTATAAACATATCTACACTTGCTAACGGAGTTTATTTCCTACAGATCAACAATGCGTCTTCCAAAGTAATTAAGAAGTAATCATCTCTCCTACTTTTTACTCACTAATTTATAAGTCCAAGGATATTCTGTTTCAGGTGTTTCATTGTATTCATCTTCAATAAAAATTTCATCGTTGTTATTAACAATCATTGTAAGAGATTCAAAATGACCTTCATTATCACTTCTATAATATAGCTTATGTCCGTTTTCTACTTTAAGAATGTGTAATGATGTTGAACCTCCACTGGCATTCAATAAATGTTTAAGTTCCAAATTATCTTTTTTCTCACTTAGTTTTCTAAGTTTTTTCAAAACCTTTTTCAACGCCTTTTTATCCTCTTCTTTTACTGGTTCCAGAGTTACATCAGTATGATATCTAAATGGTGCCCCTTCACTTCCTATTGATTGAACATCCTTGTTCTTATAAAAACTAACATAACAAGCACCATAGTAATTACTATCTGTTGAATATGTGAATGGCGTGTAAAATAGAATATTTGGGTTTAGCGTATCACCATCAAAATAAATCTCATCATAATTAGAAACTTTAAACTCAGGATAATCTTCTTTAATTTCCATCTCCGCTCTTTCTATATGGTTTTCAATAGCTTCTTGAGGAAGTGGCCAATTTGTATATTTCAAACTTGTCATTGTTAATAGGATAAGTAGGTAATTAAGCATGTTTTATGTTTTTAAAGAATACATCGAGAATTGAACAAACCTGAAGTTTATTCATTCCCATCAGTTTGAGATTAATTATATTTTAAAACGATTAGATCTAGCGTGGATTCAACATCATCTCTAACAGCAACACCATGTATAGAAGCATTATAAATACTAGTATACTTTTGAGTTAAATTTTGTAAAGTAGAATTTTCCTTTAATTTTCTCCATTCAACCGGACTTAGTAAATTGGGGTTTGATGATACAAGTCTAGATACATAATAAACACCGTAATCATCGGAACCCAATGTTACTAGGCTAGTTTTCAAATCTGCTGTAGTGATTTTCTTTTTTGTAGCAAATTTTTCAATTGCTTCTGAATTTTCAAAAAAATGATCAGTTTCGAAACTACTATAAGCCAATTCAATCTTATCAGTTTTAATAACTCCATTAACTACTTTAAAATTAAATACATTTTTTTGTGGCTTTAAACCTAAACTATCCATCAATACCAGATTTTCGGACTGACTATTCTGTTGGTTAAATTGCTTGAAATATACAATCTTTTCAAGCTCAGGTAAATACTTCCATCCACCAGGTGTATGCGTATAACTAACAACCATCGCTTCAATTCCCAAAATACTATTTACCTTTTTAGAGAATTGTAATTTCTCAACACTGGAATATTTAGGAAAGACGATTTCTGCAAACTTAACTGCATCTTTAAAGTTTTTAAATGCACCAATCGAAAAAGGATTATCACAAGTTTCAAGATTCAATCGATGGAAACCTGCTGTATCTTCTGGGGAGACAACAATACTGTACAGCATTTTTTTCTACTCTTTTATTGACTCCCTATTTA
>CAWVWF010000118.1:0-10866 GCA_963933885.1 uncultured Flavobacteriales bacterium
TCAAGGAGCAGGTATGACAATGATACAGACGGCTTCTAATCCTTATATAACAATATTAGGACCTATTGAATCTGGAGCAAAAAGAATTTCTATTATGGGAATTTGTAATAAGGCTGCAGGAATGTTAGGGTCATTAATTTTTGGTGTTTTATTGCTAGATGGAATACAAGATAAAGAAGCATTAATAAAAGCTACAACTACCACTCCTGAGGATAAGGAAGTTTTGCTTTCAGGATTAGCTGATAGTATTGTTATGCCTTATTTAATAATGGCAGTGGCTCTAGTAGTTTTAGGTGTTTTTGTTAGTAAAGCACCACTTCCTGATTTAGAGTTAGATGAAGAAGAAACTGTAGATAAAGATGGAAATGCGAAAACTAGTATTTTCCAGTTCCCTCATCTTATACTTGGAGTAATTGCATTATTCTTATATGTTGGAGTAGAGGTTGTTGCTGGAGATACTATTATTGGATATGCAATAGATTTGGGGATTCCAGGTGCTGCAGGTTATGCGGCTTATACATTAGCTGCAATGGTATTTATGTATTTAATGGGAGCTCTTTTGATTCCAAAAGTAATGAGTCAAAAAACAGCATTAGTAATGTCTGGTGCTCTAGGAATTGTATTAAGTTTAGTAATCGTATTTACTTCTGGATCAACATCAATTATATGTGTTGTAGCACTTGGTCTTGCTAACGCATTGGTTTGGCCAGCTATTTGGCCTTTAGCTCTTGATGGGTTAGGTAGTTTTACAAAAACAGCTTCAGCTCTTCTAATTATGGCAATTGCTGGAGGAGCAGTAGTAACACCTTTAAGAGGAATACTTGTTGATAGTAAGAGAACTGGATTAATTGAAGGGGGGATGGAATTAGCAGCTGCTACAGCTGAATCCGCTACTTTTGGATACTGGGTATTATTCCCATGTTATATATTCATCTTATACTATGGTCTTAAAGGTCATAAAGCAGGAATCACTGAATAATAATTTTATTATTACGATAAGAAAATAATTAAAGCCTCGCATTAGCGAGGCTTTTTTTGTTTGTACTAATTTTGTCTTAGCGCTATTCTTAAAAGTTCTATTTATATTCGTGAAAAATAAGCCTAATGAATAATCAAAGAATAATATCTATCGATTTCCTTAGAGGACTTACGATCGCCTTAATGATTGTAGTTAATAATCCTGGTAGTTGGGGGATGTGGGATTCCGTAAATTCTAAATGGATAAATCACCTTTTCTTACCATTTTCACATGCTCATTGGAATGGGTGTACAAGTACAGATTTAATTTTTCCGTTTTTCATTTTTATTGTAGGTGCTTCAATAGCATTTGCGATGGGAACCAAAAAAATGAATCCAGAAAATCATTCCGAACTTATTAAAAAAGTAGTTATACGTGGATTGATTATTATTTCGCTTGGAATTTTGAAAGATGCTTTTCCATTCTTTCACTTAAAAGGAGATAGTTATGAAGCTTGGGGACCGTTGCAGTGGAGGATTCCTGGAGTGCTTCAAAGAATTGGGTTGGTTTTTATTTTTGGAGGTATATTATTTATTAAATCATCAACTAAAGCGCTTTGGATTTCATTAGTATCGATATTATTGGGTTATTGGGCATTAATCAATGTTAGTATTGAAGGTGCATTTGCTGTAGATCTAATTAAACCTAACCTTAATATTGGAGCTTACTGGGATGAGATGATTTTAACTAAAGATCATTTATGGCCTATTTCAAGAAGTGAAGGTTGGGATCCTGAAAGTTTATTAGGGACAATTCCAGCAGTTGCAACTGCAATTATGGGAATGCTTGCGGGTGTATTTATAAAATCAGAAAGAACTGTTTTGGATAAAGTAAGTGGTTTGTTTGCTATTGGTGGAGTTGCAACTGTTTTGGCTTTAGGATGGAATATTATCTTTCCAATGAATAAAGCTTTATGGACTAGTAGTTATGTTCTATACACTGGAGGAATTGCTTCAATGCTAACAGCCTTTTCTATTTGGATTATGGATTATAAAGGTTATACTAAAATTTCCAAACCGTTTATTGTTTATGGATCCAATGCTTTAACGGCTTATTTGTTAAGTGAATTGGTTAGCTCTTTAGTGCATAATATAGCAATAGGAAAGAAATCAATTAGTGGACACATCGCAGATTTTATTTTGTCATGGTTTACAGATACTCCTTTTGCTGTAATTAATGCAGTTCACCCTGATATGATATATGCAAAATGGGCGTCACATATTTATGCCTTTTTATGGATGATTCCTTTTTATATCCTGTTAAGCTGGATGTATAAAAAGAAAATCTTTATAAAAGTGTAGGTTTATTAATAAACAATGCATCAATCATTTTCGATTAAGGGACTAGTTTATTATATTTATCAGCCCTATTAAGGGAACAAATTACGATTAGAAATAAAATATAAATATATACTGAGATTATGGACGTTAGAAGTAGAATCAGAACATTTGATGAATACAAAGAAGAATATAAGAAAAGTGTTGACAATCCTGAAGGATTTTGGGAAGCGCTAGCTGAAAACTTTGTTTGGAAGAAGAAGTGGGATAAAGTATTAGATTGGAATTTTTCTAAGCCAGATATTAAATGGTTTGAAGGAGGAGAGTTAAATATTACTGAAAACTGTTTAGATCGTCACTTAGAAGAAAGAGGTGATAAAGTAGCAATACTTTGGGAGCCAAATGAGCCTTCTGAGGCAGCTGTAAAATTAACTTACAAGCAACTTCATGCTAAAGTTTGTGAATTCGCAAATGTTTTAAAAGCACAAGGAATCAAAAAAGGAGATAGAGTTTGTATGTATATGCCAATGATTCCAGAATTGGCAATCGCTTGTTTGGCAGCTGCAAGAATTGGTGCAGTTCACTCTGTTGTATTCGCTGGATTCTCTGCTCAAGCATTAGCTGATAGAGTTGTTGATGCTGATGCAAGAGTTATCTTAACTTCTGATGGTAACTTTAGAGGTAAAAAGAATATTCCTGTTAAAACTGTTGTTGACGAAGCTTGTGATAATGCACCTTGTGTTGAATCTGTTATTGTTGTTAAAAGAACAAATGCAGAAGTTACAATGGTTGATGGTAGAGATAAGTGGTGGCACGAAGAAGTAGCTAAAGTTGATGCTGTTTGTGAAGCAACTGCAGTAGGAGCTGAGGATATGTTATTTATTCTTTATACATCAGGATCTACAGGTCAGCCTAAAGGAGTAGTTCATACTACTGGAGGTTATATGGTTTATACTGATTATACTTTCAGAAACGCATTCCAATACGAAGAAGATGATGTTTACTGGTGTACAGCTGATATAGGTTGGATTACTGGTCACTCATATATTATATACGGACCGTTATTGGCTGGAGCAACTACAATGATGTTTGAAGGTGTTCCAACTTATCCAGATGCTGGAAGATTTTGGGAAATATGTGAAAAACATAAAGTGAATCAGTTTTATACTGCACCTACTGCTATTAGAGCATTACAGGTTTACGGAACTGAGTTTGTTGAAAAGCATGATTTAAGTAGCTTGAAAACGCTTGGATCTGTTGGAGAACCAATTAATGAAGAAGCTTGGCAATGGTATCACAAGAATATTGGAAAAGGAAACTGTCCAATTGTTGATACATATTGGCAAACTGAAACTGCTGGTTTCTTAATTTCACCTTTAGCTGGTATAACACCCGAAAAACCAACTTACGCAACGCTTCCAATGCCAGGAATTCAATTGGCAATTATGGATGCTGAAGGTAAAGAAGTTGAAGGTAATGGAGTTGACGGTAACTTATGTATTAAGTTTCCATGGCCTTCTATTATTAGAACTACTTATGGAAATCATGACAGATGTAAAGAAGTATACTTCGGTACATATAAAGACATGTATTTCACAGGAGATGGTTGTAGAAGAGATGAAGATGGTTACTATAGAATTACAGGAAGAGTTGATGATGTAATTAATGTTTCTGGTCACCGTATGGGGACTGCAGAAGTTGAGAACGCAATTAACCAACACACAAATGTAGTTGAATCTGCTGTTGTTGGATTTCCGCACGAAATTAAAGGACAAGGAATCTACGCTTATGTAATTTGCGATGAAACTCCTGCTGATGAAGATGCTTTTAGAATGGAAGTTTTAAAAATTATCACAAAAGAGATCGGACCAATCGCGAAGCCTGATAAAATTCAAGTTGTACCGGGATTACCAAAAACACGTTCTGGAAAGATCATGAGAAGAATCTTAAGAAAGGTTGCCGAAGGTGATGTTTCTAGTTTAGGAGATACTTCTACATTATTAGATCCGTCTGTTGTTGACGATATAATCGCTGGAGGTTTAGTTCCAATTAAAAAATAGTTGATTCTAGAAAATATAGTATTAAAAAAGGCACTCGTTTGAGTGCCTTTTTTTTGTTTTAAATATTTTAATGAATGATTTTAATATCCATCAATAGAATTACTCATCCTTTATCTGAAGAAATTTGAGATTCAGTAATAATTGAAAAGGCTGCTTAGTTTCTGTTTAAAGGGAGTTGTTTCTTAATCATGCGTAGGCCGAAAAATACCATAGCTAAAAGAGGAATGGGAGTAATGATAGATATAGTGTTGTTTTTATTTGATGCGTATAGATAGACAGCGAAACATAAAAAGCAACCAATTATTGATATAAGTACGCCAATTAAAATTAGAATTCTTTTTCTCAAAATATTAAGTTTTTCTCTTTTTCTTTTTGGCAGCAGGAAAAAGCACGTTATTTAATATTAATCTATATCCAGGAGAGTTAGGGTATAGGTTTAAATCTGTAGCAGGGTCACTTACTCTATGTGTATGATCTTCGGGATCGTGTCCTCCATAATAAGTCCATGTTCCTTTACCAAACTTACCATGAATGTATCTAGCGGAGTTTACTATTTTAGTTTCTCCCAAAACTAGAACATCAGATCTTAAATTATCTTTTTTGAAAGCTGTTGTCTGTCCCATAAAGCCTTTAATGATAGATTCATGATTCTGACAAAGCATTGTTGGAACGGGGTCCCATTTAGCACTGAAATCAAACAATGTGAAAATATCACTTTTCACCCCTTTAGACCTAACCAGTTTACCATGTTCTTTTGTCGCATCAATAGAACTGAATTCATATTCATGTGGATTTGTAACCAACTCATAGTTTTTAAAAGCAAAACCATTCATGAAATCCAGTTTGCTTTGCATAGAAGGATCACTAGGATCACCATCGAACATATTTTGACAAATGTCTGTATTCTGTGCAGCAAGAGCAATGTCATATGAGTCTGTAGCCGCACACATTGCAAACATAAATCCTCCCTTTGATACGAATTCCTTTATGTTTTTTGCAACAGCTAGTTTTAATTGTGATACTTTATCGAAACCTAGTTTTCCAGCCATGTTTTCATTAAATCGGACATATTCTTGAAACCAAGCTACATTTTTATAAGAACTCCAGAATTTACCATATTGTCCAGTAAAATCTTCATGATGGAGGTGAAGCCAATCGTATTTAGATAAGTCTCCATTTATGATCTCTTCATCATAAACTACTTCATAAGGAATTTCAGCATAAGTCATTACCAAAGTAACAGCATCATCCCAAGGTTGTTTGTTCTTAGGAGAGTATATAGCAACTTTAGGTGCTTTCTCAAGCTTCATTACTTCCTGATTAACTTCAGGGTTCGATATTTCTGAAAGAATTTTATTGTATTGAACATCAGCTAAAATCTCGTATGAAATTCCTCTGACTCTACACTCTTTTTCAATTGAAATACTTTGTTTTAATCCAAAACTACCACCTCTATAATTTAATAACCAATCAACTTCAATTGTTTTTTGAAGAGAAAGGAAGGCTATTCCGTAAGCTTTTAAATGGTTTTTTTGAGCATCATCCATTGGGATGAGCAAATAAGCTGCCTGAGACTTAAATAGAATTAAGACAAATAAAAGTAATATGTTGATCTTTTTTCTTGTCATTTTAAAATGGCAAATCATCAGGAAGGTCATCCATTCTTGATTTCATAATAACTGAAGAATGTGGATTCTCAGCTTCGCTATCTCCATTAGGTTGAGGCGTATCATATTGAGAGAAGTCATTTTGTTCCCAATCAACAAAACGTCCATATTTACCTTGAAATCTTAATGGTACATTTTCTAATGCCCCGTTACGGTGCTTAGCTACAATGATTTCAGTTAAACCAACAGTAGAGTTTCCATCTGCATCTTCAGTGATTTCATAATATTCTGGACGGTAAATAAACATTACCATATCGGCATCCTGCTCGATCGCTCCAGATTCCCTTAAATCCGAAAGTTGAGGACGTTTATCACCACCTCTTGTTTCAACGGCACGACTCAACTGAGAAAGTGCAATTACAGGAATATTTAATTCTTTTGCAATAATCTTTAATGATCTGGATATAATACTGATTTCTTCCTGTCTGTTACCTCCATCTTTACCACCAGCGGTCATTAATTGTAAATAATCAATTACGATCATTTGAATGTCATACTGAGATTTTAACCTTCGAGCCTTTGCTCTTAGTTCAAAGACAGATAAACCAGGAGTGTCATCTATATACAAAGGAGCTTCGGATAGTGCTGCAACTTTAGCATTAAGTTGTTCCCATTCATGTTTAGCTAAATTTCCTTTTTTAAGTTTGTCTTGTTCTAATCCTGATTCATTAGAAACCATTCTTAATACCATCGATAATGCAGACATCTCAAGAGAGAATATTGCAACAGGTAACTTGTAATCTAAGAGTATATTTCTTGCCATTGATAGTACCAACGCCGTTTTTCCCATTGCTGGTCTTGCTGCAAGAATAAGAAGTTCTGATCCTTTAAAACCTGAAGTTAATTTATCTAATTGAGTAAATCCAGTTGGAACTCCATTAATTCCATCTCCAGATGCTCCAGCTTTTTTAATTTGTTCCTTTGCTTGAATGATTAAAGACGCCATTGTATCATGACTCTTTCTGATATTCCCTTGAGCAACTTGGAAAAGTTTTTGTTCTGCAGAATCAAGAATGTCGAAAACATCTGAACTTTCATCATAAGCATCACGAATGATTTCAGATGAGATTCTAATCAGTTCTCGTTGAATGAATTTTTGAGCAATTATCCTTGCGTGAAATTCTACATTAGCAGCGGAAGATATTTTGTTTGTAAGCTGTACTATGTAACCTGGACCTCCAACTATCTCAAGTTCTCCATCTTTTTGTAATTCTTTTTTAACAGTAAGCATATCGATTGGATCGCTACGTTGAAAAAGAGTTTGAATGGAAGCGTATATTTTTTGGTGAGCCTCTTTATAAAAACTTGCTGGTTGAAGAATGTCTATTACCTCTGTAAGCGCATCTTTTTCTAAAAGTAAAGCTCCTAAAACTGCTTCTTCAAGATCAACTGCTTGGGGTGGTAATTTCCCATGCTCTTGCGTAAGTTGTTCGTTTGTAATCGCTCTCCTTTTTCTTGTTTTATTAGACTGCTCAGAAAATCCTTCCATGCTTCAAAAATAGGAAATAAATCAAGATGAAATTAAGAAGTTTATAACTTCTCTAACATTAATAAAAAATGTGTTTGGAGGTTATAATTTTAAAGTCCAAAATTGAACGTTTTCATCAAACGTAATCTTTGGTTCAGAATCGTAAATCCCGAAGATTGAAGAACCACTTCCGCTCATTGAAGCATATTGCGCACCCTGTTTATATAATGAATCTTTTATAGTCTCAATTAGTGGATATTCTTTGAATACAGATCCTTCAAAATTATTTTCTAATTTACTCTTCCAATCTTCAATTGGTAATTTTAATACTTCTTTAATATTATTTGTTGGTTGGGTAGGAACAACGTGTTTATATGCGATGGGAGTAGATACATGAATGTTTGGATACACTAAAACTAAGAACTTACCTTTTAAAGAGAATTCTAAATCAGAAAACTCATCACCAACACCTTCAGCATAAATAGCTTTGTTTTTAACGAAAAAAGCACAGTCTGCACCAAGTTTCCCTGCCATCTCAAGCATTTTTCCTTCAGGTATTTCTAGATTAAATAACTTATTTAATCCTGTGATACAAAAAGCTGCATCAGCTGAGCCACCACCTAAACCTGCTCCAATAGGAATCTTTTTCAGTAATTCTAAATCAACATGAGGTATAGGAGTATATTCATTCACAATTTCCCAAGCTTGTTCAACTAAGTTTAGTTTTCCATTTTTAGGAATTTCAATACCTATTGCTTCAAAGTTGTTTTTGTTTGATTTGTTTTCAGTTATTTCAAGTGCATCAGTTAATGAAATAGGATAAAAGACTGATTCGATATTGTGATAACCGTCAGCTCTTTTTTCTGTTATATGAAGACCTAAATTTATTTTTGCGTTGGGGAAAACTACCATTTTTCAAATTTCTAAAATTTCATTGTTTTTAACAACTATTGAAATCTATTTTTGATCAATAGCGAAAGTTAAGCTAATTGTTTTATTTTTGCGTTGCTAAACTCTAGTTTATGATATTTTTAGATTTTGAAAAACCTATTGCTGACTTGTACGAACAATTAGACGCAATTAATGACGTGCAACTAAAAGGAAACGTTGATGTATCTAAGTCTATTAAGGATATTGAAAAACAAATTGTTACTACACGTAAGGAAATATATAAAAATTTAACACCTTGGCAACAAGTTCAAGTGTCTCGTCATCCAGAGCGACCATATACTTTATCTTACATCGATGCTATTTCAGATGAGGGTTCTTTTGTAGAGCTTCATGGAGATAGAAATGTTGGAGATGATAAAGCAATGGTAGGAGGATTAGGTTCTATTGATGGTGAATCAGTTATGTTTATTGGTCAGCAGAAAGGTGTTAACACTAAAATGCGACAATTTAGAAACTTCGGGATGCCAAATCCAGAAGGTTATAGAAAAGCATTGCGTTTAATGAAAATGGCTGAGAAGTTTAATATTCCAGTCGTATGTTTAATTGATACTCCAGGAGCATTTCCAGGGTTAGAAGCAGAAGAAAGAGGACAAGGTGAAGCTATTGCAAGAAACTTGTTTGAAATGGCAAAGTTACAAGTATCAATTGTTTGTATCGTAATAGGAGAAGGGGCATCAGGAGGAGCATTAGGAATAGGTATGGGGGATAGAGTTTTCATGATGGAAAACACTTGGTATTCTGTAATATCTCCAGAAAACTGTTCTACAATTTTATGGAGAAGCTGGGATCACAAAGAAGAAGCTGCTGAGAAAATGAAACTAACTTCTCAGGATATGAATAAATTGGGCTTAATTGACGGTGTAATAAAAGAACCAGTTGGTGGAGCACATTCAGATCCTAAGACTGCATATAAAAATGTAAAGAATGAAATATTAAAGTCTTTAGGGGAATTGAGAAGTATGGATCCTGCTAAAAGAGTTACTGCTAGAATTAAGAAGTTTGCATCGATGGGAGATCATCAAGAAGAAGCTTAATTTCTTAAATTAACACCCTTTAAGAGTTCAAATTGTAAATATTAGAAAGGAATTTCGATATTAGGCGTACAATAAAATGTTACTTTTTTAAAGTATCAGATTATGTAGTTAAAGCTGAAACATGAAACGACTAATATTTACTTTTATTTTACTTGGAGCAATAAGTTTTGCAAAAGCATCAAATACAACTTTATATCCAAATCCAGCAACAACTGAATTTACAGTAAAAGTTGATAAGCATAAAAAGATAAAAACGCTTAACGTTTATAATTACTTAGGTGTGAAAATTACAAGTATTGAATATACTTATGGTGTAGAGTTAATGGCAAATATTTCCAATCTAAAAACAGGGAAATACTTAGTAAGTATTAACTATTGGGATGGAAGTAGAGAAGTTTTACCAATGATAAAGAAATAAGGTTCGAGGTTTAATCCTCGAACCTTTTTTTATGCCTCTTCTGTTTCAACGTCATTTTTTTCAACGATTGTTTCTTCGATGTATGGAAAAACATCAACAATATTAGATTTTGAAATTGTAGGGATCTCCCAATCAACTATAGATCCTTGTAAACGAACATCCATTTTTTCATAAGCTTCTTTTAATCCGTTAGCTTGAATCATGTAGTTCTCATTAATTTTTTTCTCTTTCCCACTATCTGGATCAGCACTAATATAGCTTACTTTTATTTTATAGAAAAACTCGTGAGCTTCATCTATGATAACATCTTGAATGTTTGTTTTTGCTACAGTCAGTAAATTATATTCAGAAATATATTCTTCAAGAATCCCTTGTAGTCTAGCTTCTGCTTCTGTAAAACTTAATGATTGTAACATGTAAGCTTCACTTTTACTAGTGATGCTTCCGTTATCAAGTTGTTTTAAATATTTTATTTTTACTATAAACCAATCAGACATAGTTATTATATTTTGGGTAGCGAAGATACTTCGAAATCATAAGTATTTTAATGAAAAGTTTTCCAAACTTATACACAGTTTTCCTTTTATCCCTTTTTAAGTTCTTTTATAAAAAAGCAAGAACTAATCTTTGCATTTAATTCTACCTTTATAACGTGAAGGCTTTTTTTATTCTATTCTTAGTTTTATTGTTTAACGTTACTCAGGCAGTTACTCAGGCAGTTACTCAGACAGTTACTTATAGCGGAGTTGTTACAAACGAAGCCAAATCTGAAATGATTATTGGTTGTGTAGTCTACTTAAAAGGGGATCCTTCAATTGCTACTTCTACAGATGTAAATGGATTTTATTCGCTGGATATTAAATCAAGTAAGGATACGCTTGTGTTTTCATCAGTATCGTTTGCAACAAGAGAATATTCAATAACACCTTCAGACAAGGATGTTGTGCTAAATGTCAGCTTAAGTATTGAAGAG
>CAWVWF010000119.1:0-10642 GCA_963933885.1 uncultured Flavobacteriales bacterium
ATAGTTAGAGAATTACTATTCGTGTCTGGAGACACGATTCTAATTACACACGCATGTCCTTCGGAACATACGCGCGAGTAAATATGATTAACAATTAAGTAAATCGATTTGCTTATCTAATAACTTATTTAGCTCAACATCCTTAAGATCACCAGCCTCATTGAATTGCATATAAATTTGAGAAATTGGAATTTTAACTGGCACTACATTGATCTGTAAATAGTTCAATACATTCGTTAAATCATCCATTCCCCTTGAATTCCCTTGTCTACCAGCAGCAACTCCCACCAAAGCAACCCATTTCCTAGGTGTTTTTTTCGGATTCCAACCTTCAATAAAACACTTCAAAACTCCAGGGAAACTTCCGTTATATTCTGGAGACACAATTACTAATTTATCAATATCAAGTACATACTTATCTACAAGTTCAAAGAATGCGTCATTCTTTTTCCCATATAGTCCATTGTATATAAAATCAGCTGGTAAAGTACATAAATCAAGCACTTGGTTCTCAATTCCTTTTTCAGTTAATTTCTTAGAATAGTAATTTGAAACTCTAATTGTTTCGTTATTATCTCTATTTGTACCCGATATAATTGTAATCATTTTCAGTTATTAACAATTCACAAAATTTTGTTTAAAAATCTCACAAAAACGAAGCACTTTAAAACCTATTTTTGTTGTAACTTCTATTTCGTATAACCCCTTATTTAATAGGGAGTCCATACAAATCTAAGGATTTAATTGAGGTATAAAAAATAAGAGGTTATTATTAACCTTCAGGATATTAACGAATTGTTTACTAAAAATATAAGGAATATGGGAAAAGTTATAGCAATTGCCAATCAAAAAGGAGGTGTAGGAAAAACAACTACAGCAATGAACCTTGCCGCTAGTTTAGGGGTTCTGGAAAAGAAAATTTTAGTAATCGATGCTGATCCACAAGCTAACGCTACTTCAGGATTAGGATTTGATCCACGAAATATTACTCAAGGTGTTTACGAATGTATCATCAATGAAGTTGAACCACAAGACATCATCTTAAAATCATCAACTCCAAATTTAGATATCATCCCTGCACACATCGATTTAGTTGGTGCTGAAATAGAAATGATTAATCTTCCAAATAGAGAGAAGATGATGAGAATGATGCTTGATAAAGTGAAACATCTTTACGATTTCATCTTAATCGATTGTTCTCCTTCTTTAGGTTTAATTACAATCAACGCGCTTGCTGCAGCTGATTCTGTAATTGTCCCTGTACAATGTGAGTATTTTGCATTAGAAGGTTTAGGTAAATTATTAAATACGATCAAGATCGTTCAAACAAGAATTAACAATGACTTAGTTATTGAAGGTATTCTTTTAACGATGTATGATACTCGTTTAAGACTTTCAAATCAGGTTGTTGATGAAGTTAAAACTCATTTCCAAGATTTAGTTTTCGATACAATTATCCAGAGAAACACAAAATTAGGTGAAGCTCCTTCCCATGGAGAATCTATAATTATGTTTGACGCAAGCTCAAGAGGTGCTATAAACTACTTGAACTTAGCAAGAGAAGTACTCCAGAAAAACAATCTAACTCAAATGAGTCAAGAGGAAAAAGTGATGGATACTCCAACAGATGGTGATGGTGGTTTAACTGAAGACGAAAAAATCAACGTAAACAATGGCTAAGAAACAAGCACTTGGAAGAGGATTAGGAGCTTTACTTTCTGATGCCTCTACTGATATAACTTCCAATTTAGGTATTGAGCAAAAGCAGAATGTTGTTGGAAACATAGCAATGCTTAAGATTAATCAAATAGAAGTTAACCCATTCAATCCTAGAATAGAATTTGAAAAAGATGGTTTAGCTGAATTAGCTTCATCTATCAAAGAACTTGGAATTGTTCAACCTTTAACAGTTAGAAAACTTGGTAACGATAAGTTCCAAATCATTTCTGGAGAACGTCGATTTAAGGCTTCTCAAATTGTTGGCTTAACTGAAGTCCCAGCTTATATTAGGATTGCGAATGATCAAGCTATGCTTGAAATGGCTTTGGTTGAAAACATCCAAAGACGTGATTTAAATCCAATGGAAATCGCACTTTCATATAAGAGATTGGTTGACGAATGTAATTTAACTCAAGAAGCACTTGCGGATAGAGTTGGAAAAAAACGTTCTTCAACAGCAAACTATTTACGTTTGTTAAATCTTCCCGTTGAAATTCAAAATGCTTTAAAGGAAAAGAAAATTTCATTTGGACACGCTAGGTCATTAATTTCAATTGATGACGATGAAGTTCAATTGTATATTTTCGATATGATTATCAAAGAAAACCTTTCTGTTAGAAAGGTTGAAGATTTGGTAAGAGAATCAAAAGAAGCTCAAATAAACACACCTGACAAATCTAAAAAGCCAACAAATTCACTTTCTGCTTCTCAGAAAAAAATGACGTCTGGTTTAAAGGAATTATTAGATACTAAAGTAAATCTAAAAGCCAATAATAAGGGTGGAGGAAACATCGTTATCAGTTTCAAATCGGAAAGCGATTTAGAACGAATCATGAAAATTATCGATGCTTAAAAAAGGGTTATTTTATTTATTTATTACAATCTCAACTTTAACTTGGGCTCAAGGACCTATCCTCCCAAATGCTCCTACATTCCCAACTGACTCAACTGAAGTATCTTCTCTAGTTAAAGTTAAAAAACCTAGAGATCCAGTTAGAGCATCTATACTAAGTGCTATCCTTCCTGGTGCAGGACAAGTTTATAATAGAAAATGGTGGAAAGCTCCAATTGTATGGGGAGGGTTCATATCCGCTTTTGTTGTTCATGATTTCTATTACGATAAGCATAAATTCTATCACGAAGTCTTAATACTAAAGGACCAAGAAGTTGCCGAAGCAACTATCGCAATTTATGCTGAAAACAATAAAGAAGGCGATAGATTTACAAATAGAACAGGAGACGAAATCGCGGCATTAACTCAAACTCAATTACAATCGTTTAATGATGACGCTGAAAAAAGGAAACAACAAGTTTATCTAATGTCAACCTTGTTTTATATTCTTCAAATTGTGGATGCTTCAGTAGACGCTCACTTCTCAACATTTGATGTTTCTGATGATCTTTCCTTACAGATCAAACCAAGCCTAATGCAAAATCAAACTGCTTTTGTTCCTGGTATTAATTTGAAATTTTCTTTAAGATAATTACTCTTCCTCTTCAGGATTCATTCTTTGTTTAGCCAAAGCTATAATCATGTGTAATTGATCACCTCTTGTTAGGTTTGAATTATCAACTACAATCGCATCATCAGCTCTTCTTAATGGACTTTCTTCACGAGTACTATCATGATGATCCCTAAGCTCTAAGTTCTCTTTAACTTCTTCTAGAGAAACTTTTTCACCTTTAGACTTCAATTCATCAAACCTTCTTTTAGCTCTTATATTTGTATCAGCAGTCATGAATAATTTTAACTCTGCATCTGGAAAAACTACAGTTCCAATATCCCTTCCATCCAGAATCATTTCTTTTCCCTTTCCTAATTCAACCTGAAGAGACAAAAGCTTACTTCTAACTTCTTTTATTCCTGAAACCTTGGTAACTAATCTACTAATTGTAAGGTTTCTTATATCTGCTTCAACGTTTTCACCGTTAAGCATGATTTCATTTAAATCAGTCTCTTTATTGTATTTGAAACCAATCTTTATATCATCAAGAAACTCTCTAATTTTATATATCCGAGTACCGTCCTCTTCAACTAATCCATTTCGCAAACAATACAAAGCCACCGCTCTATACATTGCTCCTGTGTCAATATAACCGTATCCTATTCTCTTTGCCAATTGTTTTGCCAACGTACTCTTTCCACATGAAGAATACCCATCTATTGCAATCGTTATTTTTTTCATTATAATGGAGGTTCAGCTTCTTTTTTTTCTTTTCTTATAAACTCAGAAAAATTAGTTGAGATCGATAAATGATTTGTTGCTCCAGCCAGTGAATATATACTTCTTCCGTAATCGATATGAAATCTTTTTATTCTAATCCCTACTCCAAAGTTAAAGCCTACAAGCCCTGATTTTGATCCTTCTCTTAACTTCAACTCACTTCTTCTTTGATGATTATACCCCAATCTAATTTGAAAGCTCTTAGAGAACAAAACCTCAACACCAGCAGTAACGTGTCTGAAAAAAGATTCTACAATATGTGCTTCTTCTTCAGTGGCAACATCAGCTCCAAATAAACTAGTTGTTTGCAATTTATTAGGACTATCATACCAAAAGTCAGGAACTTCAAGATTGTGAAAATTCAAACTAAATCTAAAAGGAGCATGTTTTAATCTTTTAGAAAGCCCTAGTTGGATTTCAAAAGGAACAGCTTCATAATTACCATCAGTATATGTTGTGATTTGTGAACCTATATTTTTAACGACCAAGGCTGCCATAAAATTAGATTTCTCATGCTTCCAAGTTCCTCCTAGGTCTATTAAAGCTCCAAAAGAATTTACTTCATAAAAGTTAGAGTAAACAAATTTCAAATTGGCTCCATATCTTAATCCGTACTTGTAATCATTTGCCCAACCAAAATTTAAAGCTGTTTCACTTACTGAAAACTCACCGTTAATCGCACCTTGCTCATCAGCTAAAATAAAATCACCATAATTTATATACTTAATAGCTCCTGTAATTGTACCTAGTTTTTTAAATGTACGTGCGTAACCAGCATAACCATAGTTAATATCCGAAAAGTAGTTTACATAGTTCAGATTAAGCTTATTATGAAGTGTTGAATCTATTAAAGCAGGATTAAAATAAGTCATCTCTAAATCCGCATCTGGAATTGCAATAGCATAACCACCAAGGGCGGCGACTTTAGGTGAAGAAATGATATTGAGGAATTGGTAAGTTGATTTACCACCAAGCTGCGCAAAGGTGTTAAAACTTAAAAAAACTATACTAATTAAAAGTAATTTACGCATCTGATATGAAAGATAAGAATTATCCAATTTGCAACGAAGTTGAATGCGAAATATTTTGAAATTTGTTTATAAGTTGACTATTTTAAAATTTTCTCCATTTGAGCATTTATAAATATTTCTCCTTTTAACGCTTTCGATTCCATTCTATCAATCGTATAACCTTTACTTAAGAAGAATGGTTGAGCAGTTATACTAACACTTGCAAATAGTTTTTCGTTGGATTGACTACGAGCTTCTTTTTCTATTTCTTCCTCAATAACTGAAGCAATTCCTACTCTTTGATCTGCATAATGGACAAATAAAAAGTCTAATAATCCGTTAGGCGTTAAAGAACCAAAACCGATTATTTTGTTTTCTTTAATTACAACCCAAAACTTCTGCTGGTTGATCGCATCTTCCCAAGCTTCAATTTTGTTAAAAGAAGACCAAACATTAATTTCTTGTAAAGTATAATCTTTGGCGTTTACTTTTTGAATTGTCTCAACATTGAGATCTCTTATCTCTTTAGCATCGACAAAAGTAGCCCTTCTAATATTCATCAAATTACATCAAAGAATCAATCCTCATCCATTTCACGTAATTTACGCTTAACATCAATTTTCAATCTTCGTTGATATGTTTCGTAAATATAGCTTAAGTATGATTTTGTTGATTTTGTAATACAGTTCGTGTATAATTTTAATCTATGACGAATACTGTCATCTAATTTTTCAATTAAAATTTCAGCTTCATCAAACTCACGAGAGTTTGTTGCAATTAAATTTGCATGATTTGCAATACACATATCAAGTGTATTACTTGCTTTTTCACCTCTATCCATACAACCATCATATAGATCTTGAACATCTAAATAAAGATCATCAGTATTGTTCGGGAAAAGTAATAATACGTCTTCAGGAATGATATAATTTAATTCTCTCTGCTTCTCTAATTCATCAAAATAGTTTTGATCCAAGAACTTATCAGGGTTTGTAAATACATCACTCCAATCTAAGAATTGTTCCCATAAACCAAAACGGTTAATGTTATTTCCTAAATCTATAATTTGAAATCCTTTCTTTTTGGGAGTAACTCGAGATCCCCTACCAATCATTTGATGATAAAGTGTTAACGACCTAGTTGCTCTGTTTAAGATAATTGTCTCAACACTTGGTTCATCAAAACCAGTTGTTAAAATACCAACTGATGTTAAAACAGCTCCATCAGTAGTTCTAAACCAATCTAATGTTGCTTTTCTTTCCTGATCAGAAAAAGTACTATCTAAGTGCTTTACGTTATCAAAACCATTCTCTTTGAACATATCGTGAACCATCCAGCTCACTCTAATTCCAGGGTTGAATATTAATGTTTTCTTACCTAGTGATCTTTCTCTATGTGCGTTGATCAACTTCTCTTGCATATCAAAACCACCATACAAACGCTCCGAAGAACTTACTGTATAATCACCGTTGATACCTACTCTTAATGCTCCTAAATTAACATCATATGTGTACGATGCTGGTTTACATAAAAAACCATCGTCAATTAAAGACAAGATTGATGCTCCAACTACTAATTCTTTGTAGTTTTTATTTAAAGGTAAATTCCTGTTACTACTTAATGGAGTTGCTGTAACTCCTAGCATATTTACGTTTTCAAAATATTGAAATATTTTTCTAAACGAGTTGTTATGCGCTTCATCAACAATTACAAGTCCAACGTCTTTTATAAAACCGTCATCATCTTGTAATCTATTGTTTAAAGTTTCAACCATTGCAATAAAACAATCGAAATTATCTGGTTCGTCAACATCTTTAACTTCACTACTAATTACGAAGTTGTTAACGTTGATTCCTGTTAAACAAGAAGATGTTTGCTGCAAAAGTTCAATTCTATGTGTAAGAATTAAAACCTTCTTTTTTGTTTCTCTAATAAACTCATTAGCTATATGAGAAAAAATGATTGTTTTTCCTCCACCTGTAGGTAATTGAAATAAAATATTATTATTTCCTTCACCTTCATTCAGCTTTGAAATAATAGTTTTTATTGAAGCCTTTTGGTAAGGGTATAATTCCTTTACCAAAAAATTACTTTTCACCTCTGGTTGATCACTCATAATTTTATAAAAATCAGGCTACAAAAGTAGGCTTTCAAAAGGATTAAAAAAAGTTTTTGGGTGTTATTTGAGAAACCAAATACTTTAGGTATTGTTGAAGTTCGATTGCGGTATCATTAATCAATGTTTTACCATTGAAGTCACCTACACTTTGAACTCCTGATATAGTGTTGGTTAAAAATATTTCGTCTGCTTTTTCTAATGTTTCCAATGTGATTTCCCCTTCAGAAACGGGGTTATTTTTATTATTAAAAAAACTAATAATTTGTTTTCTCATAACACCGTCTAAACAACCTTCTTCTAAAGAAGGCGTGAATATGTCATTTCCAATTCTTAAAAATAGGTTTGATGCAGTCCCTTCACAAACTCTTTTTGCTGTATTTAAAACAACTAGCTCATCTAAATCTCTTTCCTTTTTTTCAATTGATGCTAAAACAAACAATAAAGCACTTGTAGTTTTATGATTACTAAGAGGTGAAATTGCTTTAAAATCAGATTCAAATAATCCTGCTTTAATTCCTTTTAAATCAAAATTATAATCTGAATTATCGTAGCTTAAACCTTCAATCAAAAATCCTAAACGGTTTCCCATAGGGGTATATAATCCTGGTGAATTACGAAAGACTAATAATTTAATTCGGGCTTCTGTATATTTATTTTTAATAACTAGACGTTCGATTTCTTTTTCCCAAAATGCTTTCTCTTTTCCTGAGTCTTCAATTTTAAGGTATTTAATCCCACGTTGTAATCGAGCATAATGATCATCCCAAAACATGATCCTTCCCTTGATTAACCTCATCGTCTCAAAAACGCCATCTCCATACTTTAAAGACCTATTGCTTGTATCAAACAACTTATCTCCTTTTTCTGTTAAGAAACCATTTGAATTATCGAACTCCATTTTTAAGCTATTTGATCAATTAAAGAATCGCTTATTACGTTAACATCTATCTTAATTCCAGTAACACCAGCTTTTTCACCACACTCAGTATCTCTCCATTTGTCTCCAATGAAATATGATTTTTGAGGATCAATATCGTACTTGTGCATTGCACGTTCGATCATTAAGGAATCTGGCTTTCTACAAAGACATTTCTGAAGAGCACTGTGATGAGGACAATAATAAAAATCGGTAATATCTACTCCAACTTTTTTAAACTCAGCCTCCATATATGTATGAATAGCTTCAACGTGTCCTTTAGTATATCTTCCCTTATCTAAACCACCTTGATTGGTAATTACAACGATTAGATATCCTTTTCCAACAACTGCTTTGGCAAACTCTAAAATACCAGGAAGCAATGTTGTTTCTTCCATTAAGTATGTGTAGTCATCCGGATCGTGATTAATTACACCATCCCTATCTAAAAAAACTGCTTTGTTCATCTTATGTCTTGTTAACAAACCAAAGATACTTTTTTAGATAGGAATAACTATAATTAGTCTTTAATTACATTAACAAATCCGTTAATGATAGCTTCACCTTCGATACAATCTGCTTTAAACTTAAGCGTATAATAGTAAGTTCCGTTTGAAACCTTAAAGAATCCATTAATTCCATCCCAGTATTCTGTTGGGTTATTTGTTTCAAACATCTTAACTCCCCATCTACTATAAATCTTGATTTCATAATCAGAAGTATATTCAAGAGGAATAACAAAGTAATCGTTCAATCCATCTCCATTTGGAGTAAATACAGTTGGAATTTCACCAAGTTCCGCCCCCATTATTTCTGTAATATCAAATGATTCTGATACCTGACAATCTCCGTTTGTAATCACAACATTATATATACCTGATGCTGAAACAAGGATTGATTGAGTTGTAGAACCATCATCCCATAAGAAATCATAAGTAGCCAATCCTGTAGCTGTTAACACTAAAGGATTATCAATACAAACATTAAGTACATCTCCAGCTGAAAGTGGTAATTCGTCTGCAATAACCAAAGTACTGTCTACCCCTACACATCCATTTACATCAGTGATTTGTAAATAATAAACACCTCCTTGATTAACTGAGATAGGCAAACTACTTGATGAAGAAGTTGAATTATCCGGTGCAGTCCAAAGGTATGATCCAGACACAAAATTATCCATGTTTAAAGTTATCGTTTGATCTTCGCAGGCAACAACACTTGAGTTTGTTACAAAAGGATCTGGTAACGAATTAACAGTTACAAAAACGTTATCACTAGATGAACATAAAGTGTTAGATATTACTTGAGAGTATGATGTAGATGTTAACGGAGATACCGTAACTACAGAATCCGTAGAAAAGAATCCAGACGGAGAACTTGTCCAAGTAAAGTTACCTGTTCCTTTTGAAGAAGATAATGTAGTTGATTCTCCAAAACAAATTTCCTTATTTGCTCCAAGTTCGTTAAATGTTGTTGTATCAACAGTTATCTCAACAGTATCAAAAGGATTTGGATGAATACAATTTAAATCATTCGTGTAAGTAACAATATAGCTAGTTGTAGTTGTTGGACTTACTGATGGATGTGGATTACTTGAATTATATCCAGCAGGAATAGATGTCCAAGTATAATTATTTGAACTGTATGCTGAACTTGCAGATAAAGTCTTGTAATCACCACTACAGATTGCATCATCAGCTATTGCAGCTACAACCGGATGTTTTATTTCCAATAATGAATAACTAACTGTATCTGGACAACCTTCAAGTGTAATTAAAGCTAGATCAACATTTTGACTTCCACTTAATCCACTTACTACAACATTTTGATCAAGATCAGCTTGACCAATCCAGTCGTAAGAAAGATATCCATTTGGCCCAGTTATATTAGCTGTAGTTACATCTTCACAAAACTCAATAGGAAGAGTTGCTGGAAAACTTGGTTTATACACTGTTACTTTTCTATAACTTGAAAAACTACAATCGCCATTAGTTACTGTTAGATAGTAAACCAATGTTGATGTTGGTTTTACAACCACCTCTCTATCAGCAGATGTTAAGGTATTAAGACTAGAAGTCCAGCTATATGTTCCAGACCCTCCAATTGGAGATAGTTTGAATGAATCTCCTAAACAGATTAGAGTGTCACTTGCTAGTGAAAATTTTGCTGAATCATTCACAAACAAGTCTATAGTATCTCTACTATTAGCGTTACTACAACCTGCTGCATTCACCATAGAAACCCAAACTTTACCAGATGTTTGAGAAGATAAATACTGAGTTGAATTTGTATTATAAAAACTAACTGCCATATCACTTCCCCAGTTATAAACTCCAGCATACCCAGCTCCAATACCAGTTACTTTCGCTGCCAAACCAAAACAAATGGAATCATCGTCCAGAACTAAACTAGCAACAGGAGCAAATGTTTCGTTAAGCCTATATGTTATAGTGTCAAAACAACCAGCATTAGAAGTTAAAATCAACTCTACCATCTGGCTGTCAGTTGGGTTAGTAACTGTACCTGAATTATTTCCAAAGTCAACACCATCAAACTCATACTTACTATATCCTGAATAAGGTGTTGTAATTAATAAACTAATAGGGTTACCCCTTTAAATCACAAACCGTAAACTGCTTATGGTTACATATTG
>CAWVWF010000120.1:0-10619 GCA_963933885.1 uncultured Flavobacteriales bacterium
TTTTACCTCAGCGATATCCATTAATGGATTATCTTGGTTTGGAGTAGAAGTAACAACTAATTTCCCGTCAACAACTACTAACCAAGCCCAACCTGAACCAAATCTAGTTGCAGCAGCTTTAGCGAAAGCATCTTTAAAAGCTTCATAACTTCCAAAAGCACTATCAATTGCAGCAGCAACATCACCTGTAGGATTACCTCCACCATTTGGCGTCATAACTTCCCAAAATAAAGAGTGATTGTAAAAACCTCCTCCATTATTTCTTACAGCTCCAGAAGCCTTAGAAATATTAGCTAAGATATCCTCAACACTTTTCCCTTCTAAATCAGTTCCTGCAACAGCGTTGTTTAAGTTATTAGTATAACCAGCGTGGTGCTTTCCGTGATGAATCTCCATTGTTTTAGTATCAATGTTTGGTTCTAATGCGTCGGTTGCATATGGTAATTTTGGTAATTCGAATGCCATAATTATATAGTTTTAAAAATTTAATTAAATGTTTCTATCCAAATATAACGATAGATTGTTCTCTTAAGAAACTTTGTAGGATAATAAAGTTTTATCTTAGCAATAGATAAAAGCAATACTATGAAAAGAATATTAATTGCATTAGCATGCGTTTTCGCATTGTTAACGAGTTGCAAGGAGAAAACTCCAGAAGAAAAAATTAAAGATGGTGCTCAAGAGGTACAAGAAGGTACTTCAGAAAAAGCAAACGAAATAGGAAAAAAAGCAAGTAAACTGTTTAAAGCCGTTAAAGAAGATGTTAAGGATGCTACTGAAAAGTAGCATTTTTTTTAGATCATTTTATTGTTCTCCATCTCAGAACGCTGGAAATTCATATAGTAGATGAAAAGAATAAGTCCTATTGAAAGGTAGGCCATTAAAGCATATGGATTATCAGTGCCTAAAGAAAATAAGACCATTGTGTTGTTTATCAAATGAATAATAATTGGAAACACAATGCTCTTTCCCCAGTAATAAATATAGCCTAAGATTACACCAAAAATAAATAGGTAAAAGAAATTGGCGATGTTAGCATGAAATGCAGCAAATATGAAAGCAGACAATGCTATTCCATTGTGGAAGTTACCTAACTTTTCGTTAAACAATCTTTGTAACACACCTCTAAAAAGAATCTCTTCCCCAATTGCAGGTATTACGGCAACTCCAATCCAACAAATTAAATAACCTCGATTGTCATTTGGAAACATAACCATTAATTGTTCAATCATAGATTTTGCGTCTACTGTAATATCTAAACCGAATAAATATTCTTGTAATTTATTTATTCCCAGAACTTCGTTCAATCCTAAAGCATCGCTCGCTAATATTGGGACATTCAATGCCATTACAAAAGCTCCAAAAAACATCATCGGTTTCTTATTTTCAAACCCTAAAGAAACAATTCCCTTAGGGAAGAATAAATGCGCTAATAGAATTCCAATTAAAATAAAACTAAAGACACTTGCACCTACCAGGAAGTAAAAATATGTATCTAATAGCTCTTGAGAGAGTTCAGGAATAACCTCAGTTACTCCTTTGTAAATTTTATCGTAATCTATATAACCATTTTTTGTAGCCTCTTTTGCTAGAACATCAGATTTCTCATGGAATAATTCTACAGCCTCACTCGACTCACTAGGATAAAATAAAACCTGCGTTATACCAACGAAAATACTAGGCAGTAAAAGGATCGCTAAAAACGTTACGACGATCTTTAAATTAACATTCCAATTTCTAACTTTATTCAACTGCATATTATAACTATCTTTGCAAAACCTTATGAGCGTAAAGATAGGAAATATTGATCTAGGTGAGTTCCCTCTTTTATTGGCACCAATGGAAGATGTAAGTGATCCACCTTTTAGAGCATTGTGTAAAAAGCATGGTGCTGATTTAATGTACACAGAATTTATTTCTAGTGAAGGATTAATCAGAGATGCTCAAAAGAGCATGATGAAATTGGACATCTACGATTACGAAAAACCAATTGGAATACAAATCTTTGGAGGAGAACTCTCTTCCATGATTAGAGCAACAGAAATTGTTGATGCCGCAAACCCTGATTTAATAGACATCAATTATGGTTGTCCAGTTAAAAAGGTAGTTTGTAAAATGGCGGGTTCAGGAATCTTACAAGACATACCTAGAATGGTATCCTTAACAGAAGCTGTTGTGAAAGCAACAAATAAACCTGTTACTGTTAAAACTCGATTGGGTTGGGATGATGATACAAAATACGTTGTTGATGTCGCAGAAAGGCTGCAAGACGTTGGTGTTCAAGCAATTTCAATACATGGTCGTACGCGTAAGCAAATGTATAAAGGGGAAGCCAATTGGGATCTAATAAGAGAAACTAAAGAAAATCCTCGCTTACATATTCCTGTTTTTGGAAATGGTGATATTGATTCTCCAGAAAAAGCATTGAAGTATAGAAACGAATACAATGTTGATGGGATAATGATTGGTAGAGCGGCTATTGGGAATCCTTGGATTTTCGATCAGATCAAACATTATTTTAAAACTGGAGAACATAAAGCAGAGGCTTCTGTTAGAGATCGTGTTGAAGCTGCTATGTTTCACTTAGACGAATCTCTTAGATGGAAAGGTCCTAAACTTGGAATTTTCGAAATGCGTCGCCATTACACCAATTATTTCAGAGGACTTGAAGGAATCAAGGAATACAGAATGAGATTGGTACAACACGACAATCCAGACGACGTAAAGAATGTTTTAAGAGAAATCATTCAACGCTACGGTTGATCTAGAATCACTTAATAATAAATCAAATTAGCATTTCATACCTCTATTACATCATAATTTTCTGATATAAATCATTAAAAATCCAGATGAAAATGAGTAACTTAGAGGCTGAATTTATTTAATCATACATTAAAATATATAAATATGAAAGTTACCGTTGTTGGAGCTGGAGCAGTAGGTGCAAGTTGTGCTGAATACATCGCAATTAAAAACTTCGCATCAGAAGTTGTTATCGTTGATATTAAAGAAAATTTCGCAGAAGGGAAAGCAATGGACCTTATGCAGACTGCATCTTTGATGGATTTTGATACTCAAATCACTGGAAGTACTAACGATTATTCTAAAACTGCAGGTTCTGAAGTTGCTGTTATTACAAGTGGAATTCCACGTAAGCCAGGAATGACTCGTGAAGAATTAATCGGTATCAATGCTGGAATCGTGAAAGAAGTTTCTGCTAACTTAGTTAAGCATTCTCCTGACGTAATTATCATCGTTGTATCTAACCCAATGGATACTATGGCATACTTGGCGCACAAAGCAACAGGTTTACCAAAAAACAGAATTATTGGAATGGGTGGTGCTTTAGATAGTGCACGTTTCAAATATAGATTAGCTGAAGCTTTAGGATGTCCTCAATCGGATGTTAGCGGAATGGTAATCGGTGGTCACTCTGATACAGGAATGATTCCATTAACTTCTATCGCTACAAGAAACAGTATTTTAGTTTCTGAATTCTTAAGTGAAGAAAAATTGGCTGAGGTAGCAAAAGCAACTATGGTTGGTGGAGCAACTTTAACTGGTATGTTAGGAACTAGTGCATGGTACGCACCAGGTGCTGCAGTGTCTTCAATGGTTCACGCTATTGTAACAGATTCTAAGAAAATGTTCGCTTGTTCTGCAATGTTAGACGGTGAATTCGGTCTTTCTGATATCTCTATCGGAGTTCCTTGTATCATCGGAAAAGGTGGTATCGAAAAAATCGTTGAAATGAAATTAAACGATGCTGACAAAGCTAAATTAATTGAATCTGCTGCTGCAGTTTCTAAGACTAATGCTTTATTAGCAGTTTAATTAAACTACAATATTTTACTAAGGGTTGCTTTCAATGAAAGCAACCCTTTTTTTATGCCAAATAATTCAATATCATAAGTTGTTGATAACACAATTTCAACTGCCATCAATAAGGTTAATTTTATACCTAATTTTGTACACTAATACTTTCTATAATGGCTGATTTTAAGGACGAGGATAAAAACGAAAAGATAAGTGAAGAGCAAATCAACCAGTGCTTAGAAGTATTGCTTCAATTAAATAAAGACACCAACCAAATTTTTGAAATCCCTTCAGAAAAGCGTGTTGAGTTAATTATGGCTGCAGGTTTATTTTCTAGACCTGATAAAGAAGAATTTGAAAGAAGGAAGCGTGAGGCTAAAAAAATGTTTAAACGGAAAGTAAGGTTTAAAGATAGGCAAGCTCGAAACGTAACAGGAATTAGATCTGCTAGAGATGCTGCAATTTTTGTAGCTCCTAAAATGATTGCACTTACTGGAAAAGAAGAAAATGAAATTGAATTAGAATCACCTCAAAACTGCTATGTATGTAAAGAGGAATATAGTAAACTGCACCACTTTTACGACACGATGTGTAAGGAATGTGGTGATTTCAATTATGCTAAACGATTTCAAACAGCTGATCTAACAGGGCAAGTTGCTTTGGTAACAGGTTCTAGATTGAAAATTGGATACCATATTTCATTATTGATGCTTCGTGCAGGAGCAACAGTAATTGCTACTACTAGATTCCCCGTAGATTCTGCTTTAAGATTTGCCAAAGAAGCTGACTTTAATCAATGGGGAGACAGACTTAAGATTCATGGTTTGGATTTGAGACATATTCCAAGTGTTGAAATATTCTGTAATTTCATAGAACAGCAATACAGTAGATTAGATATATTAATTAACAATGCTGCTCAAACAGTTAGACGTCCTGCTGGTTTCTATGAGCACTTAATGGAAAATGAAGACTTGCCTATAGATAAGTTACCTGCTTCCGCTCAACAGCTTCTTGCTGATCATGACACTTGTTTAAATGAGATTAACTCGTTAACTACAGGATTCTCTGAAAAAGAAGAGAAAAACTTAACAGTTAGTTGGCATGGAAATCAGGTTGGAATTGGAATTAAAAACTCAGCACAGCTCTCTCAAATACCATATAGTATTGATAATTCATTAGCTACAGATGAGGTATTTCCAGTTGGAAAATTGGATGCCGATTTACAGCAAGTTGATTTAAGAAAAACGAACAGTTGGCGTTTGAAATTGGGAGAAATTCATACCAATGAAATGCTTGAAGTTCAACTGGTGAATTCTGTTGCTCCTTTCGTTTTATGTAACCGTTTGGTTAATATTATGAAAAAGGAAAATACAGGAATGAAACATATTATTAATGTTTCTGCTATGGAAGGTAAGTTTCACCGTTGGCATAAAGAAGATAGACATCCTCATACAAATATGGCGAAAGCTGCTTTGAATATGATGACACATACTTCAGCTTCTAATTTTGCCAAGTTCGGTATTTATATGAATGCTGTTGATACTGGTTGGGTAACGGATGAAGATCCTGCTGAATTGGCTAAACGAAAAGAAGACCTTCACGACTTCCAACCTCCATTAGATATTGTAGATGGAGCTGCAAGAGTGTTAGATCCTTTGTTTGATGGAATTAATATTGGTAAACATTGGTGTGGTAAATTCCTTAAGGATTACCGTCCAACTGATTGGTAAAAACAAAGAATGTTCATTCTCTATTAATACAGAATGAACACCCTTTCAATTTAATTTTTCTTTACACTTCCTGATCCTGAAATATTTGAATTCACATTTGGTGATCCTGAATACCTCACATCTCCGCTTCCACTAATATGTACATCTAGCGAATTATTCACATCAACTATTGCATCTCCTGATCCACTAATTTTAATCGTTAAATCATCTGTATTTAGATCAGATAAATCAATATCTCCTGATCCTGAAATATCAATTTCACCGTCATCAGCACTAGAACCGCTCAATACGACTTCCCCACTTCCATTTACAGTAATTTCATAATCATCTACAGTAATATTACTAAGATTAATCTCTCCGCTTCCATTGATATTAATATCTAAATCCGATAAGATTAAAGCTGTATGACTAGTGATCTCTCCTGATCCACAAACTTCTAGCTCTTCATAGTTTGGATTAGATATATAAATTTTAACGTCACCATTTACTTCATTTAAACACTTCCCGTTCTTAACATCCAATACCAACTCATCTCCTTTTACATCAACTTCGATATATTCGAGTAAATTATCACTACATACAATTTTAACTTCTTGTGGTCCTTGAGATAAATAAACATGCGCATCAAACTCTAATTCTACTTTTGAAAAGCTAGATACGTTTATAATTTTCGTTGCGGAACTTCCATTCCCTTCTTTACAATACCATTTTTCATTGTGACAAGAAGTTAACATTCCTCCTAATAATATCGATCCTAAAATAATTTCTTTAATTTTCATCTTTGTGTTTTTAATAGTTACACAACTAAGACAACCAATAATAAAAACACCCCTATTCAACTTTTAAATTATTTTCAGAAAACAATTTATGACAGGAAAATAATCAGTAAAACAAGGGGTTATGTACTTTTAAAAGAAAACTTACTCAGCAAGGTATACTGTAAATAATGTAAGGTGTCATCCTGTACTTTTTGATTTAGCGAAGCGTAATCTAAAAGATAAACTATCCGATTTCCTAATCGGTCTATTACAATAATCAACTTGTTAATCTTGTCGAAATACCGATTACAAATCGACTGAAGTATCTAACCTTTTAGATTAAGCTTCGCTAAATCAAAAGTACGGTTAATAGAAGACCTGTAAGGTGCTACGCCGTTTTGAAAGAAAATTTATTCTGTAAAATATAACTATATATAACAGCAATAACAGTTATTAATATTTTTGATGGCGTTGGATATACCCCTAAAACATCAACCAATAATTTCATTAAAAAATACACAATGCAAATTGAACCAATACTCACGAGTATATATCTTTTTAACTGGATTGTACTTTTTAAAGTTGAAGAAGTAAACGTGATATATTTATTTAAAAGAAATCCAGAAATTAATGTAATCGGATATACAGTAAAGAGGGACGCTATATGTGAAGTTAAAACTAATTGCCCCAGGTTAAAATATTGTTTTTCAAAAGCCAAATGATTTTCAGCACCTAATATGAATAATCCTAGATCAAAATTTTTCGCTTGAAAAACGTAATGATGACAATAATAATAAAGTAAAGTATCGAACACAAAGTTACTACCTCCTGACACGGCGTATCTATACGTTTTCAAAGGCATTGCCCACTTGAAAATAAAATGAAATTTATCAATAAATCGAATGATCAAATTATCCATAGCAGTCAATTACTTATTTAGGATCTAAAACAAGCTTATCTAAAAAGTATTCAATGTACTTTATAGTCTTACCATCTCCTAACCACATGTTTTCATAAAACGTTTTAATCTCAAGCTCTTTTGTAAGCTGAGATTCTGGATTTTGAGGTGTGAAATCCTTATAAATATCATTACTTTCAAAAGCTGTATCCAACCCTTCTTCTGCTATAACTTCTCTAGTAAACTCATAGAAAAAAGTACTATCAGTTTTCAACCTCATCTTACCTTCGTCTTTTAAGATATGTTTATACCTTGAGAGGAAAATCTTATTAGTCAATCTATTCCTTCTTCTATTCTTACTTTTTTGAGGATCAGGAAAAGTAATCCAAATCTCATCAACCTCATTTGCTTCAAAACACTTATCAATAAAATCAATTCGAGTTCTTAAGAAACCAACATTACTCAAATCTTGTTCAAGAGCTTTAGTTGCTCCTTTCCAAATTCGGTTTCCTTTTATATCAACACCTAAGAAATTTCTATCAGGGTACAATGCTGCCATCGCAACAGTATATTCACCCCCACCACAAGCAAGCTCAACAGTAATAGGATTATCGTTTTTAAAAAACTCTTTCTTCCATTTACCTTTCATAGCAATACCGGCCTCACTCATCGCCTCCTCATTGGTAGGTTCAAGAACATGCTCGTAAGCTCCTAACATTGCGAATTTCTCCAACTTCCCTTTAGCCATAATTAAAAATTTCTGTTTGTAGGTCTGATAATAATTTGCTCAAAATTAACTCCTTTTGATGAATTAATAACCATCTGGATAGTATCAACTATATCTTTTGTTTGAATAAAATCTTCTTTTGGAACATCAAGTCCGTCCCAAGAAGACGTATTGATTGACCCAGGGATTACTTCGGTAACTTTAACTCCATGATCCTTTAAGTCATCACATAACATTTTAGTATAACCCTGAAGTGCAAATTTTGATATTGTATAAGCTGCAATGTCTTTTCGGGGAAATTCAGTTACAATTGAACCAATATTAAAAATATTTCCAGTTCCTTTTTGCTTGAAATCTGCTAAATAAGCTTGAGTAATTTTAAAACTTGCTTCGAAATTGATCTTTAACAATCTCTCTACTTGATCAAAAGGCGTGTTATTTAAGTCCCCCATCTCAAAAGCACCTACATTATTGACTATAACATCAACAGTATCAATTCTACTTTTTAAGTTCTCAACCAATTTACTTGTTTCACCTCCGTTAGAAAGATCACAAGAATAGACAGTAACTTCTGTCTCAAAATCTTTTTCGATTTGAGATTTCACTACATTCAATCTGTCTTGATTGTTTGCAATCAAAAACAAATTATATCCACGAGATGCCAACATACGAGAGATTGCTAAACCCAACCCTCGAGATGCTCCTGTTACAATTGCATTCATGATACAAAAGTAATTCAAATTGAATTGTTTCTAGCAGAATTAATAAAGAGATAAAACGGCTTATATAAACTCTGAGGTTTACTTCTTACTTCTATGACGAACTACTTTTGCTTCTGTATAAAAAATAAGTTGCTCTGCTATATTCTTCGTAAGATCACCAACTCTTTCTAACTTTCTAATAGTTGAGAATAAGAAAAGTGCTTGCTTTGTAACTTGTGGATTGTTTTGTAAATAATCTGAAATCACCTCAGGAGCAGCTAACTTAATTTCGTTTAACGATTTATCAAGCTTAAAAACCTTTCTTGCCAACTTCACATCTTCATTTTCAAAAGACTCTTCAATCATATCTAACATCTGGAAAGATGTTTTATACATTTCATTGAAACGTAATTTAGCAAGCAACTTCTCATCAAACTTTTTATCAATTTGAGAAATGTAACTAGCTATACCTTCCGCGTGATCGCCAATACGCTCTACATCTGAGATTACTTTTAAAATAGCAATTACCAATCTTAAATCAGAAGCAACTGGATTATGAAGCGCGAAAATATGCTCACAATCTCGATCAATTTTAAGCTCGTAGTTATTTAGGTTTCTTTCTGAAATGAAAATCTCGTCTGCTAAATCCTCGTCCTTTTCTAGAAAAGCAGTTTTAGATTTTTTCAACTGGATTTTAGCCAACGTTATCATTTCGACAGTTGATTCTTTTAATCCTTGTAAATTTGTTTCTAATTGAGTCATTCTATATTTTTTTAACCAAATCTTCCTGTAATGTAATTCTCTGTTCTTTCCTCTGTTGGGTTTGTGAAAATCTTATCTGTTTTATCAAACTCAATTAACTTCCCCATATAAAAGAAAGCTGTTTCATCACTTACCCTTGCAGCTTGTTGCATATTATGCGTAACAATAACAATGGTGTATTTATTTTTCAACTCATGAAGTAACTCCTCTATTTTAGCGGTACTTATAGGATCTAGTGCAGAAGTTGGTTCATCCATTAAAATAACAGACGGCTCAACAGCTAAAGTTCTTGCTATGCATAAACGTTGTTGCTGACCTCCTGAAAGGGCTAATGCTGACTTTTTAAGATCATCCTTAACCTCATCCCAAAGTGCAACTTGCTTTAAAGAATTAACAACACGCTCTTCAATAAAAGCCTTGTCTTTAATTCCTTGAATCTTTAATCCATAAGCAACATTATCAAAAATGGATTTTGGAAATGGATTTGGTTTCTGAAAAACCATACCAACTTCTTTTCTTAGCTCTTCAACCTGAACGTTTTCACGATAGATTTTCTCTCCATTAATTTCGATTTCTCCACGAAGTCCGAAACCATCAACGTAATCGTTCATTCGATTAAGCGTTCTTAAGAAAGTAGATTTACCACATCCAGAAGGACCGATAAACGCCGTAACCGAATTCTCTTTTATTTTCATGCTTACATCTTTTATAGCTTGAAATTCGCCATAAAACACATCCACATTTCTTGCCTCTAACATTATTTTATCATTCATCGGTTTACCATTTAACTTTTTTCTGCCATTTATTTCTAAAATAAACAGCCACTCCATTCATAATTAAAGTAATTGCCAAAAGCACAATAATACCTGCTGCAGCATTTACTTTCATTGATTCTCGCGCATCCGGCATCCAAGTGTAAATTTGCATTGGAATCACGGTATACTCAGACAATGGACTATCTGGGGCATCATAAATATACGCAGCTGCTCCAACCACGATTAAAGGAGCCGTTTCACCAATTGCTCTGGAAAGTGCTAAAATAACTCCTGTTAAAATTCCTCCAACAGAAGAAGGTAAAACTTGTGTCCAAATCGTTTGCCACTTGGTTGCTCCTAAAGCAAATGCTGCTTGTTTAATTGAACTTGGAACAGCTTTTATTGCTTCTCTAGTTGCTACAATTACTATTGGCAGAACCAATAAAGACAATGTTAATGACCCTGACAACAC
>CAWVWF010000121.1:0-10551 GCA_963933885.1 uncultured Flavobacteriales bacterium
TGAGGTTGTTGAAGAAGATTTTGGTCATTTATTACATCAAGCTGAATGGTTGAATATTGGAGGAGGGCACCACATTACAAAAGAAGGATATAATACTGAATTACTAATAGAACTTATTTCTCATTTAAAACAAAACTATAAAGTAGAGGTGTTTTTAGAGCCAGGAGAAGCGATTGGCTGGGAAGTAGGATGTTTGTTAAGTAAAGTTGAAGATGTTGTTAAGAATGATGGTGAGTCTACAGCTATTTTAAATGTTTCTTTTTCTGCTCATATGCCAGATTGTTTAGAGATGCCCTATAAACCGAATGTTATAAATGAGACTGAAACTGGTGAGGAATATACATTAGGTGGTAACACCTGTATGAGTGGTGATTTCGTTAAAGGGTTTTCTTTTAAGGAGGAATTAAAAGTAAATGATCCAGTTATTTTCAAAGACATGATACATTATACCTTTGTAAAGACTTCATTTTTTAATGGTGTAAAACACCCTTCTATAGGAATGATAACAAAAGAAAATGAGTTTAAACTTTTAAAGTCTTTTAGCTACGAGGATTATAAATACAGATTATCATAGACAAAAAAAATAGGATGTCTGTGTGAAGGACATCCTATGTTGCTATAATTGTGGTGTGTGTGAAGGCTATTTTAATAATTCTGCATGAATTACATCATCAATTGAAACTTGAAATCCAGCTGAAATTAAATTCTCTTTTTGTCTTTGTTTATACTCACGCGCAGTGGCAAAGTAATATATCGAGTTCTTAAATAACTTTGATTCCCAAATAACTCCGAAAACTTTTTTACCATTTCTAAATACAAATTTACAAGGTCTTTGTTCATAATATTTAAATTTAGTTTTTTCCATTTTCAGTGGTTTTAGGGGGTGTATAAGTTAACGTATCCTTTTTTATAAAAGTTTGGATAACTTATGCACAGGGTGTTGATATCTTTGTTGCAACTAATAAAACAGGGATAAATAAAAATAAAATTATTTTTCGTTGTATCTTTTCGCCGTCAATTGCATTATAGATTTGTAAATCCGATAGTAAAGAATTTGTAAATGATAAATAAAGAGTTTCATAAAACCGAAGTGCAGATTAATTCTGAGCAAGAGGATATTGAAGCTGCAAAGAATGATACTAAAAACTTTGAAGTATTATACAATAGATATCACGAACAGATATTTAGGTATTTATACGCAAGAGTTGATAATCAGCATTTAGCGGCGGATCTATGTTCTCAGGTATTTTATAAAGCAATGCTAAACCTTGAAAACTATAGTTACAAAGGAGTACCTTTTGCTTCTTGGTTGTATAGAATTGCTTTTAATGAAATGAACATGCATTTCAGAAGAAATAGTAAGGATAGAACGATAAATATTGATTCAACTAATGTTTGTGAGTTAGAGGAAGAGATTGAGGAGCAAGAATCGGAAGAAAACAAGGAGCATTTGTTAAAAGCTTTAAGTGGATTGCCCGAGGATCAGTTAAGTTTGATTGAAATGAGATATTTTGAAAAAATGTCATTTAATCAAATTGCCCAGATAATGGGAATTACTGAGAACAATGCTAAAGTTAAAGTCTATAGGACTTTAGATAAAATTAAAAAAGTGTTTAAAATTAAGTCATGAGAAACGTAAATATAGATAGGGACCCGATGTCAAGTGAAGATGTTTCTTCTTATAAGGATTTTAAAAGTATTCTTAAGAAGCACGCTCAGACAACAAACGATTTAAATAAAATTAATTCAAGTAAATCTGCTGGTTGGTATTTAACTAGAGGAGGAGCTGTTGCTTTAGTCGCTTTTGCTTCAGGTTTATTCTTTATGGATAACAATAAGGAAGAGGATGTTGTAAATGCAATTCCTGTAACTGTTATTGAAGATGTTGCTAAGGTTGAAGATAAGAAAGTTGTAAAAGCTAAAGTTGAATGGACGGTTATGTTGAATTCGGCAAAGGATCCAATTCACGAACATTTTGATTTTGATGAGTTGTCTTCTGAGAGAATTGAATATATTCAATTTGGAGAAAGCAAATCAATTAAAACTTTACTACCTACTATTAATCCTTCTGATCTTGAGTACGCTAAGGATAAAAAGATATTTAGAGTCAGTACAGGTTTTTCACTAAAAATAAGTGCTAATAAAAGCTTGTTTAAAATGGAAAAAGGGAATTGGGTGAAGATTGATCACCATCCTTATGAGTTTAAAAAGTTAGTTAAGCCTAAGAAGATGGAGGTTGGTAAACCAGGAATTAGAATTGATGTTGTAGGTTTCGGTAAAGAGTTTCAAGAATTTGAAAATATGATATGGCAACCTTTGCAATCTGAGGATTTAGATGCTTCGTTTTTTGACTATGAATGGCCAGATGGTTCGATTGTAGAAACGAATACTCAAGGAATTTATAACATTACTCTAGTAGATGGTGAAATGGTTAAACAATTCTATGGTTATCCTGTACTTCAGAAATATGCTTACAAGAAAGCGATAAAGGAATACACTAAAAAATTAGTAAAACAACAAGACTTAATGAAGAAAGCACCAAAAGCTTTCGATATTGAAAAGGGAATCTATACGATAGAATAAGAGTAACAAGCCCCAGTATAAAAGGTAGTTTCATTTAATGAGCTACCTTTTTTTTTGTCTAATCGTCATACTAGTTATTTTTTGATACTTGTTTTCTCAATGAACTCTATGAAAACAGGTTGTTTGAACCCTAAATTATGCTATATTTGTTGCTGTATTAAACTTGAATTTTAATTAAACAATGCAAAAAAGCAAATGGCTAAATAGCTTACTTGCTTTATTGGTGGTTTTTATTTCTTTTTCAGCCTTTACAGGAGATTTTGAAACTGAAGAGGATTTAATAAAAACAGCCAATAAACACTTCTCAAAAGGAGAGTACACTCAGTGCGTTGAGTTGTTCTCCCAATTGGTTAGTAATCACCCTCAAGACCCCAATTACAATTTTAAATATGGTACATGTTTATTGTTTTCTACAGAAGACAAGGAACAGGCTATTCGTTTTTTAAAATTTGCGATTAATAAAGGTGGTGAAGTGGAGCCTGAAGCATATTTCTTTTATGGTAGGGCACTTCATTTAAATTATCAGTTTTCAAAAGCAAAAGCACAATACATAAAATTTCGATCAACAGTAAAACCGAAGGTGTCTGCCAAGAAGGGAATTGTAGCATATATTACACAATGTTCATCAGCTGAAAGGTTGATTGATGACATTCAACAAATAAATGTAGTTAATAAGAAAAAAGTAAATAAATCTGAATTTTTCAGATCCTATAGATTGGGGTCGATGAAGAGAAATATTATTGTTAAGCCAGAGGAGTTTCAGACTAAAGAGGATAAGAAAGCAAACGAGTATTCTTTGATTGTTCATAATCCAATGAATGAAGTTATATATGTTTCTGGGTATAATAAGAAGGATGGAATGGGAGGTAAGGATATTTTTAAAATTCAAAAAATGCCCGATGGTACTTTTAGCGAGCCAATTAATGTTGGTCCAAGTATAAACACAGCACAAGATGAGGATTTCCCTTATTTACACCCAAATGGAAGAGTATTGTATTTTGCTTCAAAGGGACATAATAGTATTGGTGGATATGATGTTTTTCGAAGTGAGTTAGATACATTGTTGAATTTATGGGGGAATGCAGTAAACGTTGGGTTTGCAGTGAACTCTCCTGACGATGACGTTTTATATGTGAGCGATATGGATGAAAATATCGCATATTTTGCATCCTCTAGAGAGAACAAACAAGGTGAGATAACAGTCTATAAAATATTACCAAATAATAGTAACGTACCAGCCGTGATAGTTCAGGGTGAGATTCTAATAAAAGGAAGTACTCAAAACAAAGCTAAAGTAGTCGTTTATGATGAGGAAGGAGAAGAGGTAGGGGTTTATACCTCTCAACAACAATCCGGAGCCTTTACTATGACGCTAGAAGAAAGCACAACTTTCTCAATAGGGATTAGAGCACCTGGTAAGCCAGAAGAAAAAGTGACATTAATTGTCCCGGCTAAAGCAGACGAATCTATCATCTCTAAAAAGTTTGTTATAGAAAATGGTAAACTAAGTTTAGTTGATAATTCCGCTTTACTTGCAAATGCTGAATACAAGAAGAAAATTATTGCTGAGAGTGCTAGGCTTAACGTAAATCAATCAAAAGATGTAGAGTTTAATACTAAGATTGAAAAGAAAGAAATTAAAACAACACCTGTTGTAGACGAAGTGGCAGATGTTGAAACGGATGTTGTTGATGAAGCGATAGATTTAACTGCAAGTGCTCAGGAGGAGTTGGATGAAATAACTGCAGCAGAGAAGAAGATTAAGAAACAAATAGATGCGACTTACTTTGTTGCTCAGAAAAAGAAAATAAAATCTAATCTTATTAAAGATGAGATAGAAGAATTATCTGAAGAGTTAGCTGATGCATACAGTGAGAGCGATAAGAAAATTAAAAGAGATGAGATTACAAAAAAGCAAAAGGACCTAAGAGTAAATACTACCGAGGCGGTTTCGGCACTTGAAGTCGCTCAAGTAAAAGAGAAGGAGTTAAGAATAAAAGCGAAAGAAAGAGAATCTGCAGAGGCTTATTTAAATGCAGTAAAAAAAGCTGAAAAATCAGGTAATAGTTCAGCTTCGATAGCAGCTCTTGAGAAAGCCAGGGATAATTTAGATGTTATTCAAGAGGATATCAAAAGAATGAAAGAGGACGATGGTTCTGCTAAAACTTTTGCCAAAATTGATGCAGCTAAAAAGAATGTAGCAGATAAAGAATTGGCCTTAGATATTGTAGAAACTGATATAAGTGATATTAAAAGAGAGAAAAAGGATTTATTAGATCAAGCTGAATCTACTAGAAATAAAGGTTTAAAAGAGGAACTAAAACTTCAAGTAAAAGAATTAGATCAGGAGTCAAAATATAAAGTAGTAGAACAAGATGTAGCGAAAGCTGCTTTAACAGAAGCTCGATCTGAATTAGATGTGTTAGAATCTTCAAAAAACATTTTTGCTGAAATAAATGAAGAAGCAGAGGATGAAGGATTGGTAATGATGAGTGAAACTCAGAAGACTAAAATTCAAGAAGAAGTTGCGTTTGTTGAACAAGAAGCTGAGGCAAATAAGAAAAAGACTGAACAAGATAGAATTGCTAAAGAAAAAGCAGAGAAGGATAGAATAAAAGCGATTGAAGCAGAACAACTAGCACTTTCAGTTAAAACAAATTCAGTTGATGAAATAAATGAAGAAATTGATAAGGTAACAAAAGCGGGTGAAGTTACAAATGAAGAGCAGTATAGTGATGAGTTGAAGAAAGCAGAAATTAAAAAACAGGAGCTTGCATCTATAAGAGAGGAGAAAGACTTGATGGAGCTTAGTTTAAATGGTCCAGGAAGTTCACGTGAGAAAAAGAGTATTCAAAAGAAGATAGATGAATTGGCTACTCAGGAAGTTGAGGCGATAAAAGAAATAAGGACTTATGTTGATAAAGCTAAAGAACAAGAAGAGATACTTACTGAAGAAGAGAAAAGTGCGAATTCTGAAAAAATTGAAGCATTAGCTTCATTAGAAGAAACTATTGTTGAGATTGAGAAAGTTCAAGAAGAGGAAGAATTATTAGTTACAGAAACAGAAACAGAAACAGGATCAGAAGTTTCATCAGAAGAGGAGATAGTGGTAGATGAAGTTCCAGAAGTTGCTACTGAGAAGATTGTTGTTGATGTTGAAACAGCTACTGATAATGAAATCGATAATATAGTTTCTAATCAAACAAAAATTAGAAGCTACGATTTTTCTACAGATAATAACTGGGACGGAGTTGAAGATAAGATTGATGAAATAAGTAAATTAAAGAAAGAGGCGATCGAGCTTTTAAAGGAAAGTAATATAGCTCAAATAGAATCTGAGAAAAAAGGAGGGAAATCATCTTCTTCTGCTGATAAGTTAAAAGAAAAGGCAATTGAGAAATTATTTGATGCTTCTGAAATTGAAGGAGAAATTCATGCTAAAGAGTTTTCTGCCAATCGTGAGATTTTAGAAAAAGAGATATTTAAGAATAAAGACATGTCTACTGATCAGCTTAAAAACAAAGCTAAAGAAGTAAGCGATTTGTGGACAAAAGCAAGTGTGAGACGTGCTATTGCTGATGAATCTAAAGATGAGACAGAGCGTGTTAAGCTTATTAATGAAGCAGGTGAATTAGAGAAGGCAGCTTTAGATGCTCAAAAAGAATTGAGTTTAGATATAGATTCTAGGAAAGAGGTTGTTGCTTTATTAGAGTCAGAAAAACTAGCAGAAGCCGAAAAAGAAGCAATTGCTATAGCTCAAACAAAAGCAATAGCAGAAAAGGCTGCAATGACTTTAGCTCAAGAAAAGGCAGATGAATTAGCAGTACAAGAGTTAGCAGATGCTCAAGCTTCAGCAACTGCATCAGTTGAAGGATCAACAGAAACATCAGTTGAAGGATCAACAGAAACGTCAGTTGAAGGATCAACAGAAACGTCAGTTGAAGGATCAACAGAAACGTCAGTTGAAGGATCAACAGAAACGAAAGAGATAAATACTCAATTAACTGATGTTACTCCAAAAGGTACTTCTGCTGAAACTCAAAATACAGAATTAACTTCAACAGGAAGTAAGAACGGGGATTCAGAATCTACTACTTCAGAAACGGGATCTACAAGTGAAGCGTCAAACCAAACTACTCAGAGAAGTAATTTGACTTCAGAACAAACAGCTACTCCGTCTACAAGTAAAAACAATGTCGATCTTACGAGTTATGATAAAGAGAATCCAAGTAAGAAAGCAATAGCTTCAGGAAATGAGGTAGGATACGGAATAAAGAGGGAAAGGGGATTTGAGTATGGTCCAAGTTCAAAAACGAAACTAGAATTAGCAGCAGCTGAAAAATTAGAAAACGAAGCTGTTGATTACTATTATCAAGCAGCGGCTTTAAAAGAAAAGGCGAATGATAATCCTTATGATGCTAAGAAATTGAATAAGGAAGCTGGAAAGCTATTGAAAAAAGGAAAGAAAGTTCAGGACGAAGCAAACATTCAATATCAAAAAGTAAACGCTGCTGAAATTAAATACAATGATGATGAGATTGCTTTTTCTTTAGAGAATGATGATATCGTTAAATCTGATTCAGCTAAATTAATAGTAAGAGAGGCGAACAAAATTTTTGACAAAGCGCTTGCGATTAGAAAAACAGCCAGTAAAGAAAAGGATAGTAATAAATCTTCGGAATTAATTAATGAAGCTTATCAATTAGAGTTAAAAGCGATAGAAAAACAAAATTATGTTTTAAGTGGAGAGTTAGATGGTGAAGAGGAAACGGAGTTTGAGGATGTTGTGGTTAATACAGTAAAGGAAGAAGAAAATGAGTATACAAAGAAAGCTGCTAATTTGAGGGTTTTGGCTGATGAAGAATCTAATGAAAGTAAAAAACAAACATTGTTCGTAGAAGCTAGGCGTTATCAATTGGCTGGTAATACTAAGCGAACTAAGAGAATGCAAAATGAATTAACTGCTGATAAAATCGTTTATGAAAACAATACGAATTTTATAAAAACTGCAAGAAAACAATCTAACAATAACACACCTGCAAACAAAGCTTACGACTTAGAATTAGAGGCAGACAGTTTATTCGCTTTAGCTGAAGCTGTAAGAATTAAATCATCTAATAATTCAGATCAGGTTTCTAGAATTGAGCAAATAGAAGAATCAAAAGAGTTAATGGCTGAGGCTAAAGAAACTCAAGCTTCAGCGGTAAGGAAATATCAGGAAAGTAAATCAGCACCTGATGAGCCAAACTTTATAGCTAAGTTTAGAGATGAACAAGAGGAAGAAGTTATAGCTAACACAGGAACTACTGATCCAGCAGTAGAGATAGAGAAACCGGAAGAGATTACTAGTGTAGTTGAAGAGGAAGAGGTACCAGTAGAGGTGGTTGAAATTATTGAAGAAATTCCTATAGAAATTGCTATTGAGGAAGAAGAGGTTGTAGAAACAGAAACTGTTCAAGTTAATGTAAAGCAGGTTTCAACTGAAGAAACAAATACAACTGTAGTTGAGGAGGTTGTTAGAGAAACAGAAATAACGGAAGAAGTTGCTGTAACTCAAAATTCAGTTGAAGAAACGGGTACGTCTTCTAAAGGTATTTCTGCTCCTGCAGGAGTTCAAATGGTAAAGGATAGTTACAAGAGTTTAACTGTTGATGCAAAAACTATCGAAATGCAAGAAGTTGCAAGAGTAGAGCGAATAGAGGTTCTGAAAATTCAATCAATTGACAACAAGAATAAGTCAGAAGAATTGTTGTCTACTGTTGATGCAATGGAAGATGAGAATGAAATTATGCAAACAATTGCAAAAGCAAATACATATAGAAATAAAGGTGAAGCAGAAGAAGTTGAAGCAAAAAATGAAGAAATCATTTTAAAGAATAACATTGCAGAAGGGGCTGCAATGAGAAGGGAAGCTGAATTGATTTTAGATGGTTTAAGGCCAGATATCAAAAAAGATATTTTAGCTGAAGAAGAAAACTCTTCTCCTGAATTAAAGAAGATTCAAGAGTTCTTAGCTCAAGAGAGTGTTGATGTTGCTAGCGTTGATCCTATTGTTAACGTTGATCCAGTTGATAATACACCCATTGACAATATAGCAGTAGATAATTCATCAGTTGATAATAATACGGATGAAAATAATTCAACTCCTGTTGATCTTGTTTCAACATCATCTCCTACTAAACCTAATCTTGAAGGCGCCTCCATTTTAGGAGAAGGAACTGTGGAAGAACTTCAGGCTGAGGATGAGTTTGTTTTGAATACGCAAAAGACTTATTCTACTAATGACGTTATTCCTGTTAATAATGAAATGCCAAAAGGTATAATTTATCAAGTACAAGTAGGTGCCTTTAGGAACAAAATTGATCCATCTATATTTAATGGTTTAAGTCCTTTAGTTGGAGAGAAAACTTCATCAGGAATTATCAGATATAAGGTTGGTTACTTCCGAGGATTCAAATCAGCTAACATGGCAAAAGGAAGAATTAGGAACTTAGGTTATAGAGATGCTTTTGTTGTTGTATTCTTTGATGGACAACGAATTACTATTCCAGATGCACAGTATGTAATTGACAATGCAGACGAATCTGAGAAGTTTGTTTATGAAAATTTAGTAATGGATGAAGTTCAGAAATTGAAGCAATTAGGTATTACTGAAGAAGAAGCTACAGATGATCCGGTTGATATTTCAACGTCTCCTGTTTTAGCTAGTAATTCTGTGAATACTTCACCAACAGTTTCAGGTGATAATGGATTAGAAAATGACTTATTAAATGTTGGAGGAGTTTTCTTCACAGTACAAGTTGGAGTGTTTAGATCTCCAAGAGTGAGTTCTGATTTACATGGTGTTTCACCTTTATTAACTGAAAAACTAAACAATGGATTATTAAGATATACAACTGGAGTTTACAGGAACTATGTTTCAGCAGATTCAAGAAAAGTAGCAGTTAGAAACGAAGGTGTGAAAGATGCTTTTGTAATTGCATACAACGGTAGAAATAAAATTTCAACAACTTCAGCCAAATCTCTTTCGGATAATGATGATACAAATACAACTACTGAAAACTCAACAACTACTTCAGCTGATATAGTATTTAAGGTTCAGGTAGGGGCATATAGAGCGCCGATAGTTCTAGAGAATACACCTGTGTTTAAGGATTTAACAGCTTATCCAATTTCTAGTATTACTCGCCCATCAGGTTTACTTATTTACATGGCAGGTTCATATAAATCAAAGTCTGAAGCCAATGATTTCAGACAAGTAGTAAGAGCTGCTGGTGGTGCTGATTGTTTCGTTGTTGCTCTTCAGAATGGTAAGAGAATTCCAATGAAAACTGCATTAGAAATCCTTAAGAATCAGTAGTGAATCTTACTCGTTTTTTCCACTTTGCTTCTCTTTCAAAATTTCTTAACTTTAGTAACTGTTGTAAGTTCAGCTATGAAGAGATTTTTAAGTGTAATATTGTTTTGTATGTGTTTAGGCGTAGTTGCTCAAGACGTGCATTTTACACAATGGATGCATGCTCCTCAAACATATGCTCCTTCAACTATTGGAGATTTTGATGGGAAGTATCGTTTTCATGGGAACTATAGAAATCAATGGTCTTCTATTACAGTTCCTTTTGTAACGTTTGCTATGATGGCGGAATCAAACAGTATTAAGACAATTCCAGGTTTAGGTGTTAAAGCTGGTTTGGTTTACGATGTTACTGGAGATTCAAAATTCTCAACAACTCATTTAGACCTTGGTGCTGGTTATACAATTCCAATGAATGATTCATTGGGAGAGTTTAGGATTGGTATTCAACCTACATTTACACAAAAGAAAATTGATTTAGAGGCTTTAACTTTTGATAACCAATACAACGGATATTTTTTCGATGGGAATCTAGGTTCGGGAGAGAACATCCCAAGGCTTTCTAGATGGTACTTTGATCTTTCGTTAGGTGTACAATACAAAGTTAAATTAAC
>CAWVWF010000122.1:0-10500 GCA_963933885.1 uncultured Flavobacteriales bacterium
ATATGTAACCATAAGCAGTTTACGGTTTGTGATTTAAAGGGGTAACCCTATAATAGTAATTATTTACTTTCATTCGAACTATATACATTCCAGATGTAACAAAGACATTCTTTAATGTAGAATTGGCGGTTACTTTCTTCTCATAAACCAACTTACCTTCCAGACTAAAAACATTAATGTTGTGTAAACCTATGTAGTCTCCTTCCAAAACTAAACCTCCATCACTTTCATATACATTGAGATTAATTTCACTTAGATCACGACTCCCAACGAAATCAGCATAATTAGGGACACAGTTTTCACTTATTGAAAAACGAGATCTATAAGTTTAATTCCCAACACCATCAGCACCAAAACACAACAATGGAGATAGATGTATTCCGCTTACATTAATTGCTAAATGAAAAATTCCAGAAAAGAGACCTTCTGATAGTCCAAAATTCAATGGACCATCAATTCCTATTCCCTCAATTATATCCATTTATTGGATATAAATAACTTCCCGATTTCTCCCTCCTATAAATTTCACAGCTACACTATCAACAGTTAAATTATCGATAAAGTCTGTTGAATAAGAATCCCCTTTAGAAACATTATAATACATTAATAATTTCTCTTTCCCTAGGGAATAGAGATCATCATTCGTAATTATAATTACGCTATCATTAGACTCTCTTAGTACTGTTAATAATTGAGGAGCAATTATATCATAAGCATTCTCATCAATTGGTTGACACTGCCCGTTACTTACACATATTTTATAATTATAGTAATCTTGTGAAGTCAGATAACTAGAAGGATATCGCTTACTATAAACACATGAAATCACCTTTTTATAATTCTCTCCATTTATTAAAGTATCACCATCGAAGTACACATGATGTAAATCATCAGAAGTACAAGTCATACACTGTCCTTAATAAAACTTCAATGTGGAACTTTCATCAAAACTAATTAATGGGTTTTGAGACCTTAACGAAAAACAACACAAGAAAGACTAAAAGAGAAGTGTTTTTCATTCTTTTAAAATACAAAACAATTCAACGAATAATTACCAAGTTCCGGCTGGAGAGAATAAAAAATCAGTTTGAGAATCTACATCATAAAGCATCTTGTATCCCTTTGTTTCCTTCTCACAAAATGGTGTAAGTAACTCTAAGATACCTTCAAATCCTTTCGCAGTCATCGCACAATAAAAGTTTTCTTTATCTCTTGTGATAACGCCCAAATCTTCATCTGCTATAGCTAAAGACAGCTTACAATTCCTTTCTTCAATATAATCAAGCGACCCCAAATCTAGTACTGGTGTGTTTGTTGACAAGAATGTTCTTAGAGTATCACGGAATTTAATGGCTTCAGCTTTATTAAAATCATAAAGTCTAACTACATTATCACCAAAACCATTTAAATTATCAATAAAATCCAACTGCATACTTCAAAGATACATCGGAAATTTAAAAATACGAAGCTACACCAAACTGAATTCCTCCTAATAATCCAGGAGGATTGTTTAACACATCAGTAGATTGTTGATAGATGTAGTTTGCTCTAATGATTGTACTTGTATTTGGGCGAAAACTTACACCACTAGTAAAACCAATAATCTCATCTCCTTTCTTCAATTCTTCATTAAAAGAAAAGTTTCCTGAATTGAAATCTACAAAGTTGAATCGAGTAAACAATGTGATTTGAGAGTTTTCAAAAACAGCAATCTTCCCTTTATATATAGGATAAGTAAGATCAACAAAAACTCCAGTTTGTTCACTTCCTGTAATATCATTAAATCCATCTGGCAAATCAATAGTTGCGTATACCGCTTCTCCTTTTAAGCTGAACTTGTAAAATGAAGTTGTAAAGTCAAAAGCATAAATTCCTAAATAACGTTTAGCCTCTACAACATCTCCTTCTTTCTTGAAAGAATTATAAACTCCTCCATAATAACTCAATCCAAATTCACCTAACAAACTATTCTTTACAGCTAATCTTCCGTTAAAACTTGGTGTTCCATTATTGTCTTCTTCAAATGTTGATGGATTCTTACCACCTGGAATAAAAGTTCTTCCGTCTTCATTGTATACAATTCCATCTTGTAAACCATTCACGATATATGCGTCATATGAAAACACATTATTTCCAGAATAAAATTTACCAAACACTCCAAAACCAACTTCTGAAAGTGTAGACGGAATGATCATTGAAGAAACTAATGGACGATCAATTACATCCCATTTTGGAGAATCATGATTTACATTAAACAACCCAATTTGAGGCAATAAAATACCAGCTCTAAAGTTTAAACCTTGATTAATTTCAAAATCTAATTGTGCAGTTTCAATTGCAATCTCTTCTGTTCCGTGTTCGAATTCGATTTCAGCCAAAAACTTAATTTTTCTACTAATATTTGAATATAAGAATATATTAAACCTCCTTAACTCCATCCCGAACCCCTCACTAACACCGTCTTCAGCGAAATAATTAGTATTTCCTTCTACATATCCTCCTAATGCAATTTTAGCTTTAGAATTCCCGATGAATGGCCTATCATACATTGCATTTTGCTGAATAACAGTTGCGGAATCAAGGACTCTAACTCTTTGAATTATTTTTTGTTTTGTAGAATCTTGAGCCTTTAGTGACAACAAAGAAAACAATGAAAATATTGATATTAATAAGATATTTCTCACAATGTAATTATTAAGTAATCTGTAATTAATTCTGTTTTATATTCTTTTAAATCTGTTGGCGCAGGTCCTTCAAGCACTTTTCCACTTTTGGAAAATTCACTACCATGACATGGACAAATTAGATTCGTATTTGTAGCTTTTAATTCACAAACTTTGTGCGTACACAACATCAAAAACGCTTCGTATTTCTCTTCAGAAATTTTCTTAATAAAAATAGGAGCTGGTAATCTATCGTTATAAGCAATCAGTTCTGTTTCTTCTAAAAACTTACCGAGTGGAATTTTAACTTCTTTATTTGCAACTTTAACTGGGATTTCTTTTACAATAGAACAACCTTGCAAAACACTTACAGTCGCAAGGCCACAGCATACTCCTAAAGCAGTAGTTCCAGTTGTTTTTATAAAATCTCTCCTTGAAGTCATTCTTAAAGAGACTTTAAAAATTTGATCAATTGATCCTGCTCTGCTTTACTCAATGCTGAATAGTTTGATACAACACCAGTTGCTTCACCACCATGGAAACCAATCGCTTGCCCTAAACTAGTAGCTCTTCCATCATGTAAGTAAAAACCAGTTCCACCCTGACTATCTTCTGCTAAACCTAATCCCCATAAAGGAGCCGTTCTCCATTCATTTCCATTAGCGCTTCCTTCTGGTAATCCATCATTTAGAGCAGGCCCCATATCATGAATTAATAAATCTGTAAAAGGGTGGAATTCTTTATTAGCTAATGCTTGAATATCAGACTCACCAGTAGTAAGTGTTTGTATATGACACTTAACACAACCAACAGAATTAAATAACGCATCTCCCGCTATAACATCTGCATCATCTTCATCTCTTCTTGTTGGAGCTTTTAACGTTTTCATATAAAAAGTTAATCGTTCAACTTGATCCGTCCCAATCTCAGGGTCAGGAACGTTATCTGTTGCATTATTAGCGATATCATATGCAATTGGATCAGTCATTTCAAATTCAGTTGTTAAACCTAAGTCTTGTATCAAAGCAAAGATTACTTGATCTCTAATTGTAACTTCTTTAGCTTTTTTACCAAATCTACCTATGAAATATCCACTACTATCAACATGAAAAGATTCTTGAATGAAATAAGGTGTTGGTAATACATAATTAACTCTTCCTGAAATCCCATCCATATTAGCATCTAAAGGATCAGCTAAATTCAATAGTACTGAATCATGAACAGATTGTAAAAAGCCTAAACCAATTACGATTGGTGCTACTCTATCTGAAAAATGTGTTGCATCACTCGGAAAGTTTTCAGGAGAAAATCCTGGAATTGCTCTTGTTTGAATTTGAGGTCCACCCTCATTCAACATAAAACTAAATATATTATTATCTAGCTTTCCATAACGTGTTACCATGTTAACTGGATGACCTTTACCATCACCAACATGACAACCTTCACAAGAACTTTGAATATAAATTGGACCTAAACCTTCTTCGACTGTTCTCACATGAGCAAACAATTCGTCTCCTTCCAAAAACATACTCAATTGGTTTAGAGATAACCCTTCCGTAGGCTCAGCAATTGTATCTGATGCGTCAGGCGCACCAGGAACAAGTTTTGAACACGATAAAAAGACAAGAGAAATCGATAATACTAGAAATATTTTTTTCACTGGATGAAATTTTAATTTAGATAAATCTAAAAATAGTTTTCTGACATACCAAAACATTTGACTAAATATCAAAAATATTCATCAACAATTACTTTTTAATCTATCTAACTTGGTTGGTTTGAAAACCTAATGTTTTCTCGAAAAAACGGAGTTGTTTTAGTTCTTTACTGTTAACGATTGATAAAGATAATCCCGTTTTACCAGCACGAGCAGTTCTCCCACTTCTGTGCGTATAGTACTCATCTTTATCAGGCATTTGATAATGCACAACATAAGCTAGAGCTTCAATATCGATTCCTCTAGCTGCTAAATCGGTAGCAACTAATATTTGAAGATTCTTATTTTTAAAAGCGCGCATAACTTTATCACGTTCTTTCTGTTGTAAATCTCCATGAATTGCATCTGTTGAAACGTTTTTAGCGATAAGCTGCTTTGCTAACTTCTGAGTAACAGCTTTAGTTTTACAAAAGATAACCCCTCTATTTGAATGTTGAGATTTTAAGAACTCCATTAAGAATGATAATTTCTCTAAATCTTCACAAACTACGTACTTATGCTCAATATTCTCATTAACAACATTATTTGCGCTGATCTCAATTTTATGAGCGTCAGATCTTAAATAATTCTTAATGATATCTTTAATTCCAATTGGCATTGTAGCAGAAAAAAGCCATTTACTTTCAGCTTTACTTACAAAACCTAAAATCTCTTCTAGTTCTGTTTTGAACCCCATACTTAACATCTCATCAGCTTCATCCAAAACAATCGTTTTCACCTCACGGATATCTATATCTTTTCTTCTTACTAAATCAATTAATCTACCTGGTGTCGCCACGACTATATGAGTAGGTCTTCTTAATGCGCTTATTTGTTTTTCGATTCTTTCTCCACCATAAACAGCTTCTGTAAAAATCTTATCTGTGTATTTCGTAAACTTAAAAAGCTGCTTAGCTACTTGCTGAGCCAACTCTCTTGTAGGACACAAAATCAAAGCTTGAATCTTTGGTAATTTAGGATTTACCTTATGTAAGATTGGCAAACCGTATGCTGCTGTTTTACCAGTACCGGTTTGAGCTTGTCCAATTAAATCAGTGGTGTTTTTTAATAATACAGGGATTACTTTTTCTTGAATTTCTGAAGGCGTAATAATCTTTAACTCTTCTAATCCTTTGATAAAATCCTTTCTTACTCCTAAATCTGCAAAATTTCCCACGATAAACCACTTTAATGAACTGCAAAAGTAGACAATATGAAATTAAGATGAGCATTATTATGGAATCCGAATTTAATGTGCATCAAGATTACCAAACAAACAATTATGAAAACTCAAATAACTATCCCTGAACCATGTAATGAAGATTGGAATAAAATGACTCCAACTGAAAAAGGAGCCTTCTGTTCGTCATGCTCTAAAGAGGTTAAAGATTTTACAAATAGCAGTGATTTAGAAATACTCAAAACCATCGAATCTTCAGAGAGTCAAATATGTGGTCATATCACAAACACTCAACTTGACAGGCCTTTAGATACAACTCAATCAAATTTAAGAAGATGGATTATTCCGTTTGCAGCTTCCTTTACAGCTCTAACAGTTTCTTGTGATATGAATGCACAAAATGAATCATTTAAAGTTGGCAAAATGATGGTAAATACGCCTATTAAAAATGGAAATATTAAGGTTACTCAATTTAAACCTGTAGACACTATCATTGCTCCTATTTGTAAGACTACTAAAGGCGACATGAAGATTGAAACAATTAAAGAAACACAATTAATGGTTGATGGAATGATGATCATTCAGCCAATTCCTGAAATCAAAAAAGAAGATACTGTTATAAAAGAGGAAATTATTCAACAGAAAGAAGACACAATATATTTAGATTCAATTCCTTTTAAAGCACAGACAACTGAAGACTCTTCAAAGAATACATCTTCATTTCCTAAAGCAATCGTATTCCCGAATCCAGTATCAGACTGGACAACAATTCAGGTTAAAGAAGAAGGCTTGTATAACGTATCAATATCCAATAACAGCGGAAGTGTTATTCTAAAAAAGTCTTTCTTCGGGAAATCACTCAAAGTAAATATATCAAATCAACCAACTGGTATATATTTTATTACATTGATTAATGGTGCTGGATTAAAATCGAAATCTTTAAAACTGATAAAAAACTAATACTCCCATAGGTCTTGTTCGAGATTGAATAATTCGATTTCAATCCTCTCACCTTCTAGCAAAGATTCTAAACCAGTTTTGTATGAATCAATTTTACGATCATATACATTACTTTCTTCATCAAGGTAAGAAGCGAAAAAACGCATTTGTAACAATCTATCGTAGTTAAACGGTTCTGCAACGTTATGTGAATTCTTTACAATTTGATTTTTCAGAATGCCTCTGACACTTGGGAAGTACATCCAAAACAGAGGCATTTCCCCTTTATACTCTCCATTCTCATCATACTTTTCAGCAACTGGACAAATCCCTATAATTTGTTTTTCTAATGTAGATCGTCCGTTGTGAAATATCCAATCTTCTTTTAATCGAATTCTTTTTACAGAAGAAGGATCAAACGAATTAACTATTTCTTGAGGGATTGTTTGACTATCCTCATCTTCAACATATACTGTATCTGTACTACTTGTAGCGCTCGATACTTCAGCACGAGTCAACTGAACAGTAAACTCATCATCAACAACGTCGTACCCAACAGCCTCCATAGAACAAATAGCATTTAACAAACAAGTGACTAAGTTTTGTCTACCAGCTATTGGATCAATAGGATAAAAATAATGCAAATTCATTTTCTGACGAAGATCTAAAACCCGCCAATAACGTTTCATCCACATCACATCCGCTTCTCTAACATGAGGATAAGGGATAGTTCTAGAACCTCTAAAACTTCCAATCAAGGTAGTATTCAGTTCTGAACGAGGTACATAAACACCACAATTTTGGGCGTTAACGTTAAAAAAAACAATCAGTAATGCTACGAAAAGTGCGTTTCGTAGCTTTTCCATTTTTATGAATTATGGAATTACAACGAGATACTTTTTTGTTTTAGTATACTTTGATAATTAAAATGAAGGACAACTTACTGGCGTAAACTTTTTCCTAAGACTGTTAGAATTTGAATATCTATATTTCGCATCCATTTCAATTGTGAAAATTAATTTACGTTCCACTTCTTCACCTTGACTAATTTTAAAATCCCAAATTACTGCTCCCGTTTGAGCGCTAATCAACCCATTTGAAACGTCAACAATATCTACTGAAGCTCTTTTTGTTTGAGAAAGTGGAACTTGATCCAACAGCTTGAACTGAATAGGAAATGGGTTGTTATTTTTTAGTTCATACTGATATGCTAAAGTTGTGGTTTTCTTCTTGGAAGTTTTAGAAACTTTAAAATATTTCTGATCTGCAATTTCAGACCTTCTCATAAAAACACTATTATCTTTACCTATCGGTAAATTTAATATATTCTTAAAATCACTGAATTTCACAACTGACTTACCTACATTATTCCCAGCAAAAGACATATCTGCAACTCCATCAACAAATCCAAGAGTGTCCCACCCCGTAACTTCAGCAACTAAATAAACTTCAGGATCTAAATTTGGAAAACCGTAGTAACTGTAAGTAGCGGGCAAGCTAACTTGTTTGATTGGAAAAGTAAATACTGTACTGTTAGATTTTATATCGTTTCTCCCTTTTAATTTTATGACTTTTAAATTTGACGGAACATTAATCTCCTGATACGCTACTCCATCTAACTTTTCTAATTCCTCTGTTTCTTCTAGACCATAAACATTAAAATTAGAAACACTTCCTCTTTCATTTAATACCCATGGCTCACCCATTTTAGGTAAACGCGTTGGTGAGCTTAAGGGAAAAGAAGAAGATAAAAAAACCGAAACATCATCCCAATTCTCTCCAGTTTGACTCATTGTTCTTGCAAAATACTTAATTTCAATTGCCTTATTTGCTGAACTTCCAACAGAGATTTCGTAATATGGACTCCATCCAATTCCACCACACACATATTGAAATTCTAATGGAGTTGACATAGCTCCCTGAACGGAAACTATCAATTTTAAAATAGCAGCATCTTTATTATTCAATTGGATACTCTCATTCTTCTTTGCTTCAGTAATTTCAGAATTCACTGATCTTAAATCCTTTTTTAATCTAAGGATTCTAGAAGAGTAAAAAGAAGTTAACTTTTCCAAGTCTTCTACATTCTTCACGAAACCAACCTCAACATACTTTTCTTCAATTAAACTAACTTGTTTTTCAATTGCACTTTTTCGATCAACCAACTGTTCAAATTCCTCATTAGTAATTTTCTTCACCAATTGTTTATTCAATATTGTTACGTTACCACTCTTCACTTTTAATGAATTCAGTAACATCTTATTTGATACATTTTTAATTACTAATTCAGAAATCCCTGAAGACAAAAGAGAAGTACTTACTCTTTTAACTAACGCTCCAGAATGATATAAAACCACACTTTCAACTTTAGAGCCCATTTCTAACTCTTGAGCAGACAGAATGTTTAAATTGAAAACAAAGAATAAAGAAAGTATAAGGTATTTCATGTTTTATATTTTCAGGGAAAATACTAAAACAATTGTAATTATTTTTTATTCAATGAATAAAAAGCATGATGTTTTAAATTCGTTCGAAGACTCTAACTTGGACCAAACTGTAATTGAACTTTATCTATACTTTCTTTAGAACCTAATACTGTAACGATATCACCAACCCTCAACCTTGTATAACCATGCGTTATCATCATCTGATGATTTCGTGTAATTGATAAGATTAGAATATCTGAAGGTAAACGTAAATCTCTAAGCGCCAATCCTTGAATATTTGGATCTAAAACTTCAATATCGATAGCATCTTGATCCGTTTCCATTCCTAATAATATACTTGTAGCATTTGGACTTCTAACGAAGTGATCCATCAAACTAACCATTGCCGTTGCCGGATCAACTATTAAAGCACCAAGTTCTCTAAACTTTTTATAATAGTACCTATCATCATGTAATCGTACAACAATATCTTTTGTTCCTATGTGTTCATAAATCAATTCTCCCCAAGCATAGTTCTCTCTATCCGATAACATCAAAATCATTTTATCAGCATGAGTTGGATCTAAAACACTTAAACATGAAACCGAAATCTCTTCTAAAAAAACAACCTCAATATCATGAACTTCTTCAATTTCATCAGCTTTTTTCATTACTGCAATTTTCACTCCCCAGCCTTTACTTTTTAATTGTCTAGCAAGTGCTAAACTCATAGGTTCAAACCCAAATATAATAGCGTCATTATGTCCATCAAACTCTGGAGTTTCATGTCTTTCATGAGATTCTTCTACTTTTTGAAGAGCATATTTAAATAGTGGTGGCCCAACTATCTGATTTATGACAATTACACCAACTACAATAGTTTCAAATTGAACTCCCCATTCTGGAAATTCATGTTTAATAAGCGTGGCAAGCCCCAAACCAACCCCAGCTTGAGTAACATATGGCATCCAACTTAAATTTCGAAACAACCATGGATCTTTTGCTAAAGTCCCACCTAGATACCCCCCACCAATAAGTCCTAGTAATCTTACAAAGAAAAAGATAATTGCAATAATATAAACTTGAGACAGAACAGTTAAGTTTAAACTTGCTCCAGTTAAAGTAAAGAAAACAACATAAACGAGTGGACCGATCTCATGCAATAACTCAGCAAACTCTGGTCTTGATGTACTATAGTTTGTAAGAAAGAAACTCCCTAAGATACAAATCAATAAAGGCTCTATATAAAACTTATGTCCTAACACATCTGGACTCCCTGTATATTCAGCAATCCAATGTGCTAATAAGTAAACTGAATAACCAATTATTATCAAGAAAGCTATTTTGAACTTCTTATTAATTTTAAGCTTGAAAAACGCCATAAGTATTTTTCCCAGTATCCATCCTAATCCAAAAGAGACAAGTAATTCAACCAATAAAAAGCCTATTGCTCCAACTCCAAACTCATCCCCACTTAACATCGTTTTACTTATCGCAAAACAGACTGCAAATATGATTACAACAAAAACATCAGTAATTACTGTAACACCTATTGAAGTTTGAGTAAATGGTCCTTTCGCCCTCATCTCGCTTATT